>NZ_LBIZ01000113.1:0-316399 GCF_028128665.1 Bradyrhizobium sp. CCBAU 45384 | reverse complement strand
CGAAAATGGCACCGGGACAAAGCCCCGGTGCCATCGATCGTGGTGGATCAAGAAGGCGTCTTACGGCGCCAGCTTGATGTTGTTGCGGAAGATCAGCGCATCGTTGCCGAGGTTAATCGCATCAGCGCCGGTCGCCATGATCACCCGCAGGTAGGTCAGGAACTTGGCAACTTCGACGTTGCGCGAGTTCGAGACGTAGATGACATCGCCGTTCTTCATCATGACCTTGGTGGCCAGGAAGAAGCCACCCGGATCACGCAAGTTGATGCTGAAGATGACCGGAATGGTCTCGGTGGTGTACTTGTTGATGTCGATGCCGAGCTGGGCAGCGACCTCGCGCGGCTCGCGGCGATAGAGGAACACGCCAGCCGGTTCAGCCTGACCATCGAGGAGACCACCGGCCTTGCCGACGGCTTCGCCGAGGTTGATGCGCCAGGCATCGAAGTTGAATTCGCCGCTCTGGCCACTGGCGCCGAACGCCAGGAACTTCTGCTGTTCGCGGTAGACATAGATGCTGTCATCCGGACGAACAAAGATGTTGTTCTCAGGCGCCATCACGAGATTCTCGAATGGCACGGTCGCCCGCCTGCCGCCACGCTCCAGCATGACCCAGGTCTCGAAGCCCTGGCCCTTGATGCCGCCGGCCCGGGTGATGGCGTCGAGCACCTTATCCTTGGCGCCCGCCGCGCTTGCCGGATAACGCGCCGGCGAATTGACCTCGCCGAGTACGCTGATCAGCTGCGTCCGCTGGCTGGCCATGGCCACGACGACCTGCGGCTCGATGGCGCGATTGGAGATTTTCTCGACGATCGCGCGCTGGATTTGCACGGCGGTGAGGCCCGCCGCCTTGACCTGGCCGGCATAGGGCACCGTGATGAAGCCGTCATTGTCGACCGACTGGTCCGGAATCGTCACGAAGTTGCCCGGACGGACGCCGGCTTCCGCCGGAATGAAGAGACCGCCTGCCGCGGCTTCGAAAATGGTGACGCTGACCACGTCGCCGATGCCAAACACGATGCTGGCCGGAGGCCGCTTGTCCGTAAACGCACCCGCGAGCCCCTTCGGCTCATGCGTATGCAGAATATTGACCGTGGCCGGGTTGAGCGGCACCAGCTCATAGGCCGGAGCGTTCTCCGTCTGGACGTGATTGTTAACGTCATCGATCAGCGGACCAGAGCCCGGATTGGTCGAGCACGCCCCGAGCGCCAAAACGGCCGCCAGAAACGCCGGCTTGAATAGATAGGTCTTGGCAAAGGAATGCATCAACGCGCCCCATAGTCCCCCAATTACTCCTGATTGGTACGGCGGAGTGGACGGTGCGACAAGGGTTCCGGGGCCGGGAACGCCCAATGAGTCCGCTACTGTTGCGTGCGGGACACTCTTTGGGGCCCCGTTTAACCCTTTGTGACCATTTGTTGTATTTCGTGTGCTCGATCTGCGAGCAGGCCGCTCACCCGAAGGGCGAGACTTCTGCTTCTGATAGGATTCGCACCCTCCCAAGGAACTTGTCCGCGTGCCCCTTTCCATCCTTGTCGCACTTCTCGCGGGATCGATTCTTGATCCGAGCCCCAAAGTTGGGCCGGGCACCCCAGGCAAGAATCCCGCCTGGACGACGGCCCTGTGTGCCAAGTCTCTTGGCGTTGCGAGGAGCCCATCCGCCTGCCTAGGCGCTCCGATCGTTCGGATCGCGGGCCCCTCCTCGCCTCCCTCACTTTCGTCCTCGGTCTGGAAGTTCAGCAGGACCCAAGGCACCAAGGAGGGCGAGACCTTTGCCGCCATCACCAAGACGGCCGACACCACCCAATCCGACCCGGATTTTGCCGGCCTGATCGTCCGCTGCGCGCCCAAGGGCAAGGTCGATGTGCTGGTGGCCCTGATCCGGCCCTTCCCGCCGCGGAGCCACCCCCAGGTCACGATCGCCGCGAGCAATGGCGGCACGCTGACGGTCGAGGCCAACATGGCCGCCGCCGGGGCCGCTGTCCTGTTGCCCGATGAGGTCTCGGCCTTTGCATCAGGGAAATGGCAGACGACGCCCTCGTTGGCGGTGACGGTCAAGGAAAGCGACAGCGAAATCAAGGGCGTGGTCGCTCTACGGGACTTCGTGAGGCCTATAATTCGCTGGTGGCCAATTGCAGCCAATAGACCAAATTTAGCCATAACACTTAAGGGTCCTTTTAGGGTGGGGAACCTAAGGTCCGGAGCACGGAGTGTTTCGGATGACCGAGCTTTTGATTTTCAGCTTTCTCGCGGGCGCCGTCCTCGGCCAGCGCTTTCGCGTCCTGATGCTGCTGCCGGTGACCTTCTTCCTGGTGCTGACCGTGCTCCCCGTCGGGCTGATGACCAGCCTCGGCTTCCTCGCAGGTTTGAAGGCCGCGGTGTTCGCAGCAATTGCTCTGCAGGCCGGTTATCTCTTCGGCTCCGGCGCTCGCTTCGCTCTCGCGGCCAGCAGGGCCGCCCGCGTGGTCGCCCGCCCAGCCAAGGCTGCGCGCTGATCCCTTCAGCCGAGCTCCTCGATCGATCTCGTTTGGCTGATGAGCCACGATAAGTCTTCTGCGAGCGCGCGAAGGGTTTGAGGCGAAGCTGTTCGCAAGGGGCAGGCGTGCTGTTTCAAAACGGATCGACGGCTTGTATGGTGATTGGACCGGTCCAGGATTCCTCGTCGAGCGCGCCGTTTGTCCCTCGCTTATTTTGCCCTCATCATTGCCATTGTTTCCGCTTCCGTTCTCGAAATTGCCGGTGCCAAGTTTGGTGCGCAGCTCGGGATGATGGCTGCGGCGCTGGGCCTATTGACGACCGCCGCAAGCGCGCAGAAGGCCGACTACGAGCACTATCTGCGCGCCACATCGTGGGGCCGATGGCTTCTGATCGCCATTCCGCTCGGCATTGCGCTCCAACTCGCGCCGGTTTGGTTGGGTTTGGCGCATCCGATCTGGGCCAGCACCCATGATGCCCTGGGCGGCCTGCCGCTCGGGCCGATCACGGCCGACATCGGCTTGACGCTGAATGCCCTGCTGCAAGCCGTAGCGGCGGTCTCGCTGCTCGGCGTTACGGTCGTGGTGGTCCGCGACCGCAGCCGCGCTGAACTGGTGCTCTTGGTGCTGAGCGGAACGACCGCCATCGCGGCCCTGGCCATGGACCTTCATCGGATCTTGCCCGGATTGATGGCGGCGACACCTGCCGATCTGGCCACCACCATGGCGGGCCTTGGCATCATGCTCAACATGGCGGTCATGCAGCTTGCCGCCGAGCGCGCCGAGACGCGTCACTCGTTGCTGCGGTCGATTACGATCGGTCTTTGCGGCCTGCTTGGTGCATTGGTCAGCGCGCTTGCGATCTTCGGTTTCTCCAGCGCCAACAGTGCGGTCGCAGCCGGCTTCGGCATCGTGTTGATCCTGTTGGTCCTGGTGATCCGCAGACTGGACCTATCGCCTTTGGCCGCAGGCGCGCTGGCTGCGGCCGGGCTGATTGGAACGGCGATCGTCCTGACATTCCTGTTCGAACAAAGCTCCGGGCTTGCGCTTCTGCGCCTCGTCCCTGACGTCGGGAGCGAAACCAAGGCCGCACTGGAGCGAATGTTGGCCGACACGCGATGGTTCGGTGCGGGAGCCGGGACTTCTTCGGCCGTGGCAAGGATCTATCAGAGCGACGCAAGTGAGGTCCTGTTGGCCCCCTCGACAGCGACAGCCATCTTCGCCGACATGGGATGGATTGGTCTTGCGGTCGCAGGTGTGGCGTGCGTGCTGGCCTTGATCCGCTTGTTCTTTGGCGCCTTGCAGCGCGGGCGCGACTCGTTCTTTCCGACGGCCGCCGCAGCCTGTGTGTTGTTTGCGCTGGTTCAGAGCTTTGCAGGTCCAGGATTGCTGCGCCCGGCAGCAATCCTGTGCTTTTCAGTGATCCTGGGACTGGGGCTCTCGCAGAGCGTCAGCTCACGATAGGCCAAGATCGTCAGGCGTCGCGATCGCCGCTCAGTGAGGCCCAGTAGTATGGGTTCTTCGGCGTCTGGATCCGGACCCAGCGATAGGACTTCTTCGACCACGGCAGGATATGCGTGGTGAGGTTATCCAGCACGAGATCGCCGGCCGTGGTGCGCACCACGACCACCAGATGATGCTCACCCCAGGGCACCACGACCTCGCTGAGCAGCACCGAGCGCGCCGGGAATCCCTTGGCGATCAGGTCGTGGCGTTTTGTCACAGCATAGTCGTTGCAGTCGCCGCTCGCAGGATGCAGCAGCCACTTCTCCCCGCGCAGCCCTTCCAGGTTCGGCTCAGGACGGATCGAGTCGTTGACGTCCCGATTGACCTGCTGAAGCAGCGCCAGGCGCTCCGGCGTCAGCTTGACGCGACCGCCCCGGAACACGATGCGCTGCGTTGTCGGCTTACACTCGTCCTTGTACTTGAGGCAAAAGATGGTGAAGGCCATCGGCGCCAGCGTGGGCTGGTCGAACTTGATGTGCTGGATGGCGCCCCGCAGCGCCGACGGCGCGCCAACGAAGGCGGCCTTCGCGCTGTGCTGAATCCCGACAGCCACCGCAACAGCGGCCACTGCCGCCAGGAACTTTACAACTTTGCGCATGTCGCGCTCCCCCGTTCTTATTGGGGAAACGCTACGCGAGACCTCTTGAAATACGGCTCAAAGGCCGCGCGATCCTTTAATCAAAATGCGGGTGTGTCCGTCAGAGACAATTAAGAATACCGATCTGTGACACGTTCTGCTAAGAGCCCATGTCATGACGCTCGCGACGGCAGATACGATTCGACCGACCTGATGGGCCTTTCCTCACGCTTTAAGAAAAAGATCAAGCCTCGGCTGCCCGATGGCGTGCGGATCTATGCGATCGGGGACGTGCACGGCCGCGCCGATCTGCTTCAGTCGCTGTTAACCGTAATCGATGCCGACCTCGCCCGGTCTCAGCCTCGCCGCGCAATTCAAGTTTTTCTCGGTGACTATGTCGATCGCGGTCCGGACTCTCGCGCCGTCCTCGATCTGTTGATCGAACGCTCGAAATCGCACGAGACCGTGTGCCTGAAGGGCAACCACGAGGTCTTCCTGCTCGAGGTCCTGAAAGATCCCTCGCGTCTGCAGGAGTGGCGCCACTATGGCGGACTTCTGACGCTGGTGTCCTACGGCATCACACCGACGATGAACCCTACGCCAGAACAGCAGGCCGAGCTGATCGAGGCGTTGAACCGCGCGATCCCACCGGAGCACCTCGCCTTCCTTCAGCAGCTGCGCTCATCCTTCACATGCGGCGACTTTTTCTTCGTCCACGCCGGCGTCAAGCCGGGCATCGCCCTCGATCGGCAAAAGGACGAGGATCTGCTTTGGATCCGCGAGGAATTTCTCGAATCCGAGCGGCGCTTCGGCAAATATGTCGTGCACGGTCATACACCGGTCAGCACTCCCGACATCCGCCCCAACCGCATCAATATCGACACCGGTGCCTACGCGACCGGCAACTTGACGCTGCTGACCATCCAGGGCGATAGTCTGCTCGCAATTTAATAATGGTTGCCGCGCGGCTGGTTCAGCCTTTCGGCATCACCTGGTTTTTCGGATTCGATTGTGAACCGCATTGTCCCGCTTCGTATCATCGGAATTTGTGTCTCGCTTGTCCTTGCGCTTTATGCAGGCTCGACCTTCTTCAGCGATCTCGTGCGGCCGGGCTTTCGAGCGGAGGATTTATTCTCGGGCGTGCTTCCGCCCGACAACGCCAATCTGACCACCGCCCGGCTCGCAGCCCGTGTCTCCTTCGACGGGGACTTGCTTGCCAATGATGCCTCCGCGCAGGCTGCGAACGTTCTGCATCGTCCGGCATCCGATACGACCAAGAGAACCGAAGAGAACAAGGCGGCCCAGAATGCCGTCATGTCCGCGCTCAAGGTCTCACCGATCCGTCCAGCATTGTGGCTCACGCTCAGTACGCTCAAGGCGCAAGCGGGGGAGCCGACGACGCCCGCATTGAAAATGTCCTATCTGACCGGGGCAGTGCCGGTTGATGTTGCCTTTTCCCGCGTCCAGACGGTGACATCGAGCGTGGCTGCGACCGACGATGAGATCAGGCTGCTCGCGCAATCCGACATCCGCTCGGCGCTCGCCAACCGCGGGCGCTACGCCTCTCTTCTGATTGCGGCTTATGTACAGGCAACCCCTCAGGGCAAATCACTCCTGATGGAATCAGCACAAATGATCGATCCTAAATTCAAGGATATCCTGCTTCGGTACTGACACCGGACGCGAATTGCTTGCGGCCCTTTAGCGCCCCGGTTTCGGGGCCAGGGGCACGAAGTCCTGCTCGCGGCGCGGCTGGTCGGATCTTCCCTGGTAGATGAACGTTCCCTTTTTCGTGGTGACGATGTCGCCTCGCTGCAGACTTTCGTCATTGAGAATACGTTCAGTCGCGACAAGATCAGGGTCTTCCGGGACAGGCTTGTAGAGTTCGGGATGCTCGCGATGCTCGCGCGAGGCTTCCTTGGCGCGTTGCCTGGCCTCGTCGATCCGCTGCCGCCATTGATCGCGCGTCAGCTCCGGCTCGCTGGGCGGAAGATAATCGTTGATGGTCGGTCCCGGCTCGTCTTCCGCAAGGCAAGGCGTCGGGTCAACAAGGCAAGCTCCAAGACCACCTGATGCCGCAACGAGGGCACCAAGCAGGACGCTGCGGAGCGCGCCATTTAACAACAGATCACGTCGAGGGGGATGCACCGTAAAGTCTCCAAGGACTGATCAAAAAAGGGACTGGTCACAAAAAGGGACTGATCACCGACCTGTCTCAAGCTTATACCCTTGCTGATGGCCCTCAAGGCCAGCACTTTCCCGGCCGGCGGAGGTATGACGCCAGGTAGTGGGCAATGACCGGACCCTTGGTCCGAGTCGTCGTCAAAAATCGAAAAACAACCCATGCACAGTAACGGCAGCAGCCGGACGGAGGCCTACTGTTTTCCCGAAATGGCACTTCACCCCTCGCGCAAAACAAGCGCATTATGGCATCGTCCAGCGATTAACGCCGAGCTGAGCCGCTACCCCGTGTTCTGTTGCCGTAATAAGGCTGGGCCCGCCCGCCTCTGGTGATCGGCGGCTGAATTTGGCTGGGAATATTCGGCGTCGCCGTGCTCGGCGATGGCTGCGACGGATTGACGATAATGACGTTACGATCGGGCGTCGAGGGGTCGTTGACCCCCTGCGCCCCGACGGCTGCGGGCACGAACAGCGCGACCGCGATCAAAGCTAAACGTTGCATGCGATATCTCCCGATCAGCAACGTTAGGGTGGCGATCACCGTTCCTTCACGGCTGCTTCACGGGTCCTTGGGGTCTTACCGCCGCGGCACCGCAACGAGCTTGCCATCCCTCCAAACGCCCTGGGCCGCTGTTCCGCTGGGCAGGGTACCCGGCGCCAAATTCCGGATCGCAGTGGGGCGAGAAGCCTCGGTCGTCTGGGTCTTCTTGGTGGTGGGCGTGGTGACGATGCTGGTGCTGGTCAGATTGGCCTTATCCTTGACCCCTTGTGCAAAGGAAGGCGGCACCAAAAGGGCCACAAATGTGAGTGCCATTAAACCGTTGCGCATGATCAAACACCTGAATGAGAAGCTCGCCGGAATGTCACAGGTTTTCGTCCAAAAGCAAGTTCCTTGGAACGGCCTGAAGAGGCTCTTGCAAGCTTGACCATGGAGCGACCGCTCTCGGAGAGGCGGCCTCATGTGGAAAAGCCTAGCGAAACAGCCTCATCCAAGCTACTTGATCGACCGTAATGACCGATCCCGGCGACACTGCGGCCAACGCTCCGAACACGCGAGAGATCAAGGCCGGCTTTGTCCGCCTTTTGTCGGATCGCATCGGAGAGACCTTCGCCGATCCCAAGCAGCAGCGGGAAATCGTCTACGAGCTCGCCCGCGTCAAGCTGCGTGAGCAATTTACCCACGCCGACGCGCGGGAATCCCGTGATCTCCTGCAAATCCTCGAACGCGCCATCGAAGAGGTCGAGCGTTCCTTCAAAGGCAGCGTCGCAGCAACGCCGCAAAACGTCGCGGAAACATCCGCTGCTGTTCCTCCGTCTGTCGCTTCCCCGAGCGCGCCCCCCATTCCGGCAGCGCCTCCTGATTTGACCGTAGCGGCCGCTCCTCAGCCGGCGGAACCACCGCGCCGTCCTGTCGCACCGTCCAAGTCCCCAAACCGCCCCAAGCGAAGCCGCGCCTTCACATCTGCCAATCGATTGGCCGTCCTGCTCCTGTTGATCCTGGCGGTTGGAATCGGAGTGGCCTATTGGCCGCGGCTGAAGACACAGTTCGCCGCCCTCTCGCAGCTCGCACAGCGACAGGCCGCGTCCCGCGATGCTCAGCCGCAGCCAGCGGCGCCGCCGAATCCACGCCAGAGCGAGACCGCGGAACGGACGCCGGATAGCCAAAAAGAGCCGGCGCCGCCGGCACACCCCTCGATGCCGTTGCCGACAACGTTCGGGGTCTACGCCCTCAGCGACGGCCAACTCCAGGAGCTCAAGGCGGTCCCTGGAAAGATCCCGGACCGGCGCGTGGCGATATCGGCGGCCATCAACACGCCAAGCGCAACCACGCTGACGAGCGGAGAGGTCAAATTCATCGTGTTCCGCCCGGATGGAGGGATGGATACAAGCGTGACCGAGGTTCGGGTCGTCGCCAAGGTCTCCCGCGCGATGGGCGTGGACGCTACCGGGAAGGCTGCCATGGTCAGCGCCGGCGATGCCTGGGTCATCCGCAGCATGTCCTACCCCTATAAAGTGGGCCCCGTTGAGGACCAGCCCAGAATGCTGTTGCTGCAGCCCGAGCAGGACGGCTTCACGCTTGCCCCGGGACGCTACATCGTGGTCGTCAAGGGCATCGGCTACGACTTCACGGTCGCAGGGACCGTCACCGATCCCAATCAATGCGTCGAACGCATCAACGCGACTAATGGTGCGTTTTATTCCCCCTGCCCCCCACCCCGTTAAGCGCGAGGACGGCCAGCTTGCCGGGTTGCCTGCCTAATTTTTGGCTTTGCTATCCTTGGGCGCATCGGCCGGCGCGTCGTCAACCTTGCCGTTGTTCGCGACACACTTGTTGAAATAGTCACGCCGCTCCTTCGCAGAGCCCTTGGAACTGCCGGCGGCCGGATTACCAACCTGCTTTGGCGGGAAAGCCTTTGCGGCCGCCGCGTCACATGTGCGCGCCACTTCGGCGGTGATGGCAGACGCCGTCGCGGGAGCAATCAGCGCAAACAAGCACGCTAGTCCCAACAACCTCCGGATATCTCTGACGGGCACCTTGCTCACTCCTTTGATCCACGCCGCGTGACGGGGGACCATATCAAAGACGGCCGAAACGCCCAACCGCAAAGAAGCCCGGATCACCGCCCCACAGCGCGTCGATTCGAGCGCTGGACGCTCTTCTGTGAAACAGATGCCGACTAGCTGTTGAGCTGCGGCGGCTTGAAATCCGGGAAGCGGGTCAGCATTGCAGCCTTGACGAATTTCAGGTGCGCAATCGTGCTGCTCAGCTCTTTGAGCCTGCGCTGGCCGTTCGAGATATCGGCGGCGAAAAGGTCTTGATGATGATTGTCCAGCGGCTCCCGCTCCAGATATTCGTCGGTGCCGTTGCCAATGGTGACCGAGGCGCGCGCAAGAGCGTCATCAACACGCCGATTGAGGCCGGCCTGCTCCCTTTCCGCCTCCTCCAGCGCAGTATCGAGCGCTGTCATGATCGCCTCGATCCGGACGCGATCGGTCTGGGCGTCGCGCTCGGCCGAGCGGGCCTTGAAGCCCTTGTCCTCCCGCCGGGAATTGAGAAGGTTGTGCGCGCGTGCCCTCAGGAATAGCTGGAACATTTGGGCCATCCCACGTTCGGATTTGAAGGGCCACCATCGGTCAAATACGGTTAATAAAGTTTGAACGCTGTCGCCTGCTCGCCTCGACTTTGCGTGATCCATGTTCGCCACGCCCCCTCATGCTTGAGGTAGAGTTCGAGCCACCTCACCTCGTTTTCACCGGCGACCCCGTCGCTGATGTCACTGGTCGCCGGCGGCACGACACCTTCGACCGGCGACAGATCCAAGGCCTCAAATTCCGCCGTTTCGTCCGACGACAGGCCGATCAGAACGCGATGCCCCTGCGCATCAACGAAATATCTTCGCGGCGCATGGCGCTTTTGCTCAATCATTACGACGACCCTCACGGAGGATCCAGGGGCCGGAGAGTCCTTCGAGCCGTCGACTATAAATGCACACAAAACCAATCAATGAGACCGCGCCAGCAGTCAGGCCCAGCAATGCAATAAGATACGCCATCTACGATTCCTTACGCACGCCTCGCAATTGCAGACGCTTTCAAATCTCGCAACAGGCTCGTAAGCTCTAAACTCCTGGTCCGGTGCTCTCAAGGAAAGAGATGAGCTAACCTAACCGATGATCGTTACGAGGTCGGCGGGCTTCGGCCAGCACCGATTGAAGCCGGAGTATAGGGCGCGTAGAGTCGATACCGTGTCGACCGCCTGCGTGAACGCCATGCTCGCACGCCATAGCCGCAGCCAAAACCTGCCGCAAAAATCGATGCCAAAACCAGAATTGCTGTCATGGACTGTTCCTAGGTGCTCGGAACGCTCCTCCCATCACATTTCATCGTGCAGATGTGACGACTTCAAGATGGCCGTCGCTGAAACTTTTGTCAGACGACGATGAAGTTTGTGCAACGGGTTGCTTCAGGATTAATCGCCCGGAGGTTGAGCGGCGCTCTTCAAAGACGGCACTGGGAGCAGGGACCTTCATCTATTTTTCCGAATTTCTATGCGGGCCTCCTCAGCCTGAATCAACATGCTGAGACTGCGGATGAGAGCAGGCTCACCGGGTGAGCGCTGCAGCCTTGCAGATTGAGCGCAGACTGGAAATTAGCGGCTTCGGCGGTTTCAAGCGGTCGTTGGATGCTGGCTCTTCACCGCCGATTGCTGCGACAGCAGCTGCGGGCAGGATCTGGTACCGGGAGGGCCGCGAATGGAATCCTTACTTGACGTCGGCCTCATCCTCTAGCGACGTATTGGACGGATCGATCTCCACGGGCGCAATACGTGCCTCCTGCTGCGAGATCGCTAGCGCCGCTAGTACTGTCCGGTTGGCAATTTCAAGCTTCTGAAAAATGTGATGCAGGTGGACCTTGATCGTTCCATCAGCAACATTGAGACGCCGCCCAATCTCCTTGTTGGACAACCCTTCCGATACCAGAGTCATGATCTGGCGTTCGCGATCGGTCAGCAGCCGTAAGGGCTTCTCGCGATTTGGCGTTTCGTCCTGATATCCCTCCGGTTCAGGCGAGGACACCGGCGATACAGCGTGACCCTGCGCAACCTGTCGCAACATTCGGACCAATATCTCAGGCTCGGCATCCTTAGTGAGCGCACCGTATGCCCCCTCCGCCATCACCGCGCCCAGCTCCCGCTCCGCGATAGAGGCCGTGAAGAATACCACTCGAGTGGCGAGGCGATCGCCTTTTACCATCGCCAGAATGTCCGGCCCGCTGAGATCGGGCATCGAAAGCTCCAAAACGGCAATGTCAGGCACAAAGCGGCGGATGGCTTCGATGCAGCTGGTTCCGTCCCGGCAGGCAGCCACGATTGCAAAGTCAGGTTGCGCCGTAAGGATACTGGTGATCCCTTCACGTACGATCGGCTGCCGGTCTGCAATGACTACCGTCGTGCGCCGCATGCGGTCCTCGATCTTGTTATTGCCAAACCCCGCACCGAACCAATTTAGTCCCGTCCGTTGGCATCTTCTTCAAAACCTCGACCCATACATTAACTTTCATTAGACAAAAATGTCGCGCCCGGCGCCTGTCAAGCCAACAACCTTCGATAGCTATGTTAGCGCATATCTTCCCCTGAGTGAAGAGCCCTCCGGAATAGTACGACGTGCCGCCTACGCAAGCGGATCAAGAAAAACTGGGGAAAACTCTTTTTAATTGGTAGTGAACATTATGATATTCGCGTGCAAGCTGCAGGCCCGCTTCGGGGTTCCACCGGTTGGCCGCAAGGGCTGTGATCTCACATTCTGCGAATCGCGAGTATAACCAACGATATATAGGGGCCACTGCTGTTGGCATTTAAGGTCGACGACAATCCACACGCAAAAGGGGAGATTAGCAAGACAGCGCTGCGGCGCCCTCATCAATAGTCATACTAATTAGTCGGTGCCTGCGACTGGAAAGATGGCTCCTCACAGATCATCGATGCCGGTCGGGTCAGTGTTTGTAACCAGTAGGTGGCCCATGTATCCTTTAGGTTCTTTACGGGAAACTCATCAGTCCCTCGTTGTACAATTTACGGAATTGCAGAGCCTACGAAATCGCGTGCTCGAGGCGGAGCAGAGAATGCTCGGCCGGCGACGGTCAGCCAGACGGTCCATCGGGAAGAGACAGGCCGCCCGGAGGTATCGCCCTAGCCGGCCCTAGCGATATCGGACCTGCATCGCCCTTGCCCGAGAGCGGCCCGACTGTTAAATCCCTGCGCGCCTAGCGGGGTAGTGGGGACGGCTTAATGGAGACGGGCGATTGGGGTTCGATGACCACGGTTGAGCTGTGGGAACTCTATGACCAGGTGACCTCTGTGCTCAGTCGACGAATGGCCGCGGAAAAGGCCAAGCTCGAGGCACGACTGCGCAAGATTGAAGGTGGGGAGGGCAATCCTCGAACGGAGCGCACACGCCGTCCGTACCCACCGGTGCTGCCGAAATATCGGAACCCTAAGAACCCGGACGAGACTTGGTCGGGCCGCGGCAAGCAGCCCCGCTGGCTCAGGGCGCAACTGCGGGCGGGCAAGAAGCTTGACGATCTTTTGATCGCCCGATCGACGCAACGAAAGCGCCGTCAGAAGACGTAAGACCTGGAAGATCGGGCGCATGCGCACCGCTGCGCCCGCATGCCGATGCGCGGGGGTCGGCAATGAACGTCAACGATCCCCCCCAGTGACAACCTCGCTAGCAGCCCGGGCGGCAGTCGGGTCCACGAGTTCGAGGTAGTCGCGATGGAAGGTCTCCACCTGAATTCGGCGGTCGAATTTCACGCGAACGCTACTTGGATAGGCGCTCCGACCTACGATCGTCCCTTCAAGACCCGCGTAGCTCGGGTGGCGACGACGTCCAAGGTTGCTCATCGTTACGCGATTGCCAGGCTGGATCAGCGACAGTCCCGTTCTCTCGATGCTCCGTCGATCGTGTAGGCTGCCCGACGGCTCGAACAAGCCCCTCTCACGCTCTCTCATATCTCCTCCCCAAATTTAACCGGCAAGATTATCGATGAGGCGCCGGCATTTTAAGCTATTTAATCCAAAACGCGTCCCGCTTTCAATCGCGCCTTCCGCTTCGCACCTCGCCAGTGAAATTCGGGGAGAATGCAAGCAAGGTAAGCCGTGCTGCATTTTTCGACTCAGCAGAACCGTTTCTTCTGCTCCGGTGCAGGCCAGGGTGGGGATAGCAAGTGGATCGCGTTTTGCTCGGATTATTGATGATCGGCAGCCTGCTACTCACGCTCCACTTTGCAATTTCAGCGTGGCATAGCTCCGACGAGGATGGCGCAGCTGATATCCTCGGCAACTCGACATTGGTGAACTGTCAGCACGATGGGTGCAATCAGCACCGCTCGTTCATCGGGAGCAAGCCAGAATAGCCCTTGCGCCGCCTGGCTTCATCTTGCTGCGCATTTCTTGTGCTGTCCGGCAGATTTCAAATGTGAATTGCCTCACACCGCCCGAACTTGGTTCCGGCTAAATTATCGCTGTACTACTTGAGGGGTTGCAGGCAGCATTGGTCCGCCCCGGCCAATTCAGTTGCACGCCTCTTGCATGCGAGTTACGGATGATCACAAATCCCGACGTTGTAGATCGATTGGCTGAAATGATCCGGCGCGATGAAGAGCTCTCTGCGACCGCTTTGGCACTTGCCAGCATGGTATCGCAATTGCAGCGCCTTCGCCAATTGGCTCTCGCGATGAGATACTCGCCGTCATGCACGCTGCCGCCCAACGATTGTCCCGATCGATCGATTTAATTTAGCGCGTTATTTTTAATTGTCTTTTCAAGCGAGGCAGCGAAAAGAGCTATTTCTGCCGCATCGGGATAGGGCCCTATGCGCGCTCGCAGAGCTCGTGCGCTGCTGCTAGTGAACTTCCGAGGGAAGCAGTTCGATCGCCCGATCCCTGTTTGCAATGGCAAGCTTTGCTCTGAGAGCCGGAGCAAGCCGTTCCATGATTGCGTGCCGCTGTGAGCGGATCTCCCGCTCGATCGCGTCCGAATAGACCGGAAGCGCGTGAATTGCTTCTCGCGGAACCCTGCAGAGCACCTCTCCGAACCCGGTAGCGACCCGCGCGCACAGAGCCTCGCCAATCCCATTCAAACCGACGAACTTGATTGACATGCCCGCCCCTCGTTGATTTAAAAATTGAAATTTAAATATTTATTTTATTTTGTCGAGGGGTATTATCAAGTTTGAACGCAGAGCAGCGAGATGATTAATCTGAGGACTTCGATGGTAAGCACAACCCCAACCCCTATGTCTGGCCTCGTTTCCTGCCCAACCGTAGCCCTCCATCCGGCCTCAGATAGTTCGTTCACGTTGATGGACAATCGGCCCCTGGTCTTCAGCGAGCGTAATCAGCAAATCTTCGAACTCAACGGCATCGCCGCTTTCATCTGGTGCAAATTGCTTGAGAGAGCGAAAATCGAGGCGATTACGAAGGAACTGAGCAATTGCGGAATGGACGGCGCCGCGGCCTCTCGGTCGGTGCAGCAGGCCCTAAATCAATGGCTTGAACTGGGACTGGTCGATCTGGAGTGGGAGCCCTCGAGCGACTGGACGCTACACACCCGCTTTGCTCAGCGCACGATTGCCGTTCAATGCTCAAACGAGCGGTTGCTCGGTCTATTGGAGCCGCTCTTTGGACATTCCACGCGCGGGCACGGTCCGAGTGACATCCTCATAGAGGCGGTCGAGAACGCTGATCAGGCATTTTTTCGCCTCAACGGGGGCAGGACCTTCCACTGCGAAATTGATCAGTTGGCACCGGCGATCAAGGCATGTTTGACCGAGCGCCTCATCCTGAGCGATCGGGCGGATGTCGCGCTTCATGCGGCTTCGCTCATACTAGAGGGCAATGGGCTGCTCGTCTGTGGCAATCCCGGCGTCGGCAAATCGACGCTCTCTGTGCATTTGTGCCACGCCGGATTTCAATATGGCGGCGACGACGTGGTGCTTATTGCACCAGACGGAGAGGCCGAGGGACTGCCGTTTCCGCTCACGGTAAAATCGGGGGCTTGGGACATCATCTCGAGATTGCGCAGCGATCTCAGGGATCAGCCCGTCCATCGCCGGTCAGACGAAGCTCGCGTGCGCTATCTCCCCGCCGTAGACATGCATCATGGAAGATTTGCAGCCAAATGGATTGCCTTCCTGCAGCGGAGTGAAGGTCTGTCGACCAAGCTAATCCGGATCGGCCCAATCGATGCAATCGGTAGAATCCTGGAGGGCTCGTTCGCGGCGGACGGTAAGCTATCACGGGGACGATTCATCGCACTGAAGAGGATGCTCGCGGAGGCCGAATGCTTCGAGCTCATCTATTCGGATGCCGCAGATGCCGCGCGTGTGCTCACCGGACTTTGTCATGGCAATTCATAGCTCTGCGCTGCTCAGTTTGTGCGGTTGCCTGCGAGGTGTACTGCCATCTGATCCCGATTGGTTCGCCATTCTGGGACTTGCGAACGAGACGCTAACGACGCCGGCCCTGATCGATTTCGTGCACCGGTTCCAGCAAAGCTTGCCGGAAGAAGTATGTGCCTATGTGCGAGAGATCCATCGCCGCAATGAGGTTCGGAATCAACGGCTTACTGCGCAGCTGACCGAAGCCGTCGTTGCGCTTAATGATGGAGGAGTGACGCCCGTGTTGCTCAAGGGCGCCGCCACCCTTGTTACAGCCTCACGGGCGCAAGCCTCAATGAGGCTCATGGCCGATATTGATCTTCTGGTCCCGCCGGAGCAGACGCAGATCTCTCTGCAGGCACTCGCTGACATCGGCTATGTCGTGCACTTCCAAACTCCTGCCGCGAGCGAAAAATGGTGGACCGATCTCAAGCGGCCTCAGGATGTGGGAATGATCGATCTGCACCGGACCCCGCCAGGCCCCGCGTATTTTTACCGCCCGGCGGGCGACATCCTGGAGAATAGCAAGCTCACATCGATTGGTTCAGGGTCAGCGTATGTGCCAACAGCAGCTTACCAGGCTCTGCTGCTCACCATGCATGATCAATTCCAGGATTACGACTATTGGGTAGGCGGAATTGATCTGAGGCACCTCCTGCAGCTTCGCGACTTGATCAGCTCTCCGGACGGGCTGGATTGGATCCGACTCGCCGGCTATGTACCAGGGAAACTGGCGCGAAACGCGCTCGAAACCCAGCTCATCGCCTTGACCGAGTTGTTAGGCGTCGACGTTCCCGCTTCGATGCGCAGCCGGCGCATTCCGCGCCTGCAGTTCAAAAGGCGAGTCATGCAAGCACGTTTCCCGTTGGCGCGCTGGCCGCTTCTTGCCGCCGCCGTGCTTGACTACCACAACTATCGCTGCGGGCTGGGCGCTGAATATCGGGGAGCCGGCCAATCCGGTAGTGGGACTTGGTCGATGCCGAAGCCCGGAACGGTTCGGTTCATCATGGAAAGGGCTCGCACCCACCGGGCCGGCAAGATCTAGCCAACTGCGGCACCGGCGGCTCACCCTGCCATGTCCGGTTATCGTTCCTTCAGGGCGTGTTCGGCCTGGTCCCGCAATGGTTTCAAGAGGTAAGACAACGCGGTCCTTCCCGGCGTCTTGATGAACACCTCAACCGGCATGCCAGGCAGCAACTTGGCGGATCCCAATTTCGCCACTTCCTCCGGCTTGAGCAGCACCCGGCCAGTGTAGTAGCTGGTCCCGCTGCGCTGGTCCTGGGTGATATCGGCAGACACCAGACTGACTTCCCCATCAATTTCCGGCGTGGTCTTCTGGTTGAATGCAGCAAAGCGCATCGTGGCGATTTGGCCGACATAGACTTGGTCAATGTCGCGCGGAGCAATCCTGACCTCGACCGCGAGTGTATGGGCGTCCGGAACAATCAGCATGATTTGCTCGCCCGGGCCGATGACGCCGCCAACGGTGTGCACGCTGAGCTCGTGAACACGGCCGGACTGCGGAGCCCGAATATCAATGCGATTGAGCTGATCGACCGTTGCGGTCTTGCGTTCCGAAAGCTCCGATAGTTTCGAGCGGGTATCGATCAGGTCTTTGCCGACCTCTGTTCGCAAGTCTTGATCGATCTGGATGATCTGCAGTCCGATCTCCGCAATCTTGCCTTTCGACTGGGCAATCATTCCCGCCAGCTGGCTGCGCTCGCCTTCGAGACGGGCGTTATCCCGCTCGAGCGAGTTGAGCCGCGTGATCGGGACCAGATTTTTCTGCCAAAGCGAGCGTACGCCTTCCAGCTCCTGGCGGATCAGATCGACCTCCTTCTGCTTGGCCTCAGCCTGTCCGGAATAGCCTTTGATCTCATTTTGCAGCTGGGCGCTCTTCTCCTCCAACTGCGCCCTCTGGCCGCCTCTCGCCTGACGCCGCAGATTGAACAGCGTACGCTCCGCTGCGATCGCACGACTTGCTTCGGAACTGCTCTCTTTGGTCCGATCGAGGAGCACTTTGGGAAAGACAATCTGATCGGCACCATCGCGCTCGGCTTCCAGTCGCGCCTGGCGCGCAAGGAGTTCGTCCAGGCTTTTCGTGACAATGGTCGCATTTGCCAGGGTTTGGGTCTCGTCAAGCCGGATCAGGATGTCTCCAGCGTTGACGCGATCTCCCTCCCGAACGCGCAACTCGCCGACAATGCCGCCCGTCGCGTGCTGAACTTTTTTACGCTGGAATCGACCACCACAAGTCCCTGGGCAATGACCGCGCCCGACAACTGGGTGGTCGTTGCCCAGCCGCCCATACCGAAGATCACGCAGCCGAACATGGCCGCGCCCAGAATCATGTAACGCTGCATTGATTGCATCGCAGGAGCGATCTGGCTGCTCATCACCTATCTCCCATGCCCCTCGGCGACGACGTTGAGAGGTATAGGCGTTCGCAGCACCTTTCTGAGAACCTCTTCTCGCTTTCCAAAAGATTGGAGCCGTCCCTCCCCGACCGCGAGCACATGGTCAACGGCCTCGAGCGCCTTCGGACGATGCGCGACAATCACGACAATGCCGCCGCGCTGACGAACGTTCATAATTGCTTTGGTCAGCGCCTCTTCACCGTCCGAATCCAGATTCGAGGACGGCTCGTCGAGCACGACCAGGAAGGGATTTCCATAGAACGCGCGTGCAAGTCCAATACGCTGTCGCTGACCGGCCGACAGTGCCATGCCGCCCTGCCCGATTTTCGTGCTGTAGGCGTCGGGAAGCGAGAGGACGAGATCATGCACGCCTGCCGCGCGCGACGCTTCCAGGACCCCCCTAATACCACTTCAGTGGCCCGGCCGCGGGATAGGGCCCTAAGCGCGCTCGCAGAGCTCGTGCGCTGCTGCTAGTGAACTTCCGAGGGAAGCAATTCGATCACTCGATCCCTGTTTGCAATGGCAAGCTTTGCTCCGAGAGCCGGAGCAAGCCTTTCCATGATCGCGTGCCGCTGTGAGCGGATTTCCCGCTCGATTGCGTCTGAGTAGACTGGAAGCGCGTGAATTGTATCCCGTGGAACTCTGCAGAGCACTTCGCCAAAGCCGGTAACTACCCGGGCGGAGAGCGCCTTACCATCCCATTCAACGTCACTGACGAATTTGATCTTCATGTCCATTCCTTTCGTCTTCGAATATAATTTCACAGTGTTGGCTGACCTGGCTCCTCAACGAACCAATCGGAAAAACCTGAGCGGCAACAATCAACTCCCTTTAACGTCGATTGTCGCCCACAGTTGATTGCCGCTGGGCCTTTGTACGCGAATCCACCGATAGGGCGCCCACGACCACGGCGCGATCTCTGGCGCAAGATTGTCGAGCACGAGATCGCCGCTAAGGGTGCGCACGAGGAGCACCAGGTGGTGTTCTCCGGACTTCACCGCGACTTCGCTCAACAGCAGGACCCGCGCCGGCCACCCGCGTCGAAGCAGTTCGTGGCGCTTGCTCACCGCGTAATCGTTGCAATCGCCGCGAGCGGGGTTGATGATCCATTCCTCGCCGGCAAGACCGCGCTCGTTGCGAACCGGCGCGATGGCGAGGTTGACGGCGCGATTGACCTCCCGCAGGTCCGTCCAACGCTCCTCAGTCAACCGGATCGGTCCGCCGCGGAAGGAGCGCCGCGGGCGACATTCGGCGTCGTAGCGCAGGCAAAACATCGTGTAGGTAAGGGGCGGAAGCGTCGACCGTCCAAGCTCGATGTGGGGGGCCGCGAGTGAAGCCATCGGCTCGCTCGCGCTTCCCGCGCTCGTCCCCTGAATTGCCCCGACCATGACGCCGACGGCCGCCGCAATGACTGTGCCGGAGGTTCCTTGCATCTGCCGATCTCCGTGGGGCGCGCCAACCGAAGGCACGTCATCGCCAGCACGGCCACGGTCGCCTATGCGCCCGTTTCATTCATTATATTTAAATATGTTTAAATATCAATATAAATATATAAATTAATTCGTGGAATGCGTGCTTTAAAAGTGCCGGCAATTGGGTCCGAGTGCTTTGCCGCAGCATCGTGCTTTAATTCGTTAACCGCGACCAAGCCGGTGCTTCCCTGAGCAGGACTGATCTCACATGCCAGAGCTACTCGTCATTTTGGGCGCTGAAGCTTCAATACTGGTCTTCGTTGCTGCGATGACTGTGTACGTCAAGCGGATGGACGTACTGAGCGGACGGACGTTCGAGCAATCCGTCGTCGCGGGCCGTGGGCACGGGCTTTCGCCACGGCCGCTCCGTCGACGCACGCGTGATCTACTGCGGTTGATCAGGAGGTGGTTCGATATCGCCGCGACCGACCGATCGAATCTCGTACCATGGCCGGATCTCGCCAAAACGCTGCGGTCGCCCCGTCAAAGCAGGCCGCGGGCTCTGTCCTGGTTTGGAATGCCCCCTCGCCGTTCCGCTACGCCGGCAACCGACGCTTCCGGCCGCAAAGTCATATGTCCAGAGGCGGGTCGCAGCGCCGGCCTGGGGCGCGAACGATTCACTGACAAGCTGCTGAGATCGTGATTTGGCGAAGGGTCGCGGCCGAAGGAACCGGCTTTGACTTGACCTGTTTGAGGCGGCCCCTCCGACCACGCGGCTCACTGCCTGAGGCCGATTTTGGCTGGTCGGTCCCGTCGCCTGACGCACCCTACCCTACGACTTGCAGCCAGTCGTCAAGCTGTAACGAAACGAAACGAACGGTCGCAAAGCCGGTACTCGCTGTCGCTAGTCCGCACGCATGCCAAGCTGCACAAGAAATTGCCGGACAGCCTGCTCCCACAGCACCGTGTTACCCTTTGGAAATAGCATATGCCCCGCGCCTGTTGCTGGCAGGGCCACAAAGAGGATCTTGGAGTGAGAACTGCTGCTATAGGCGAGCCACATCTCTTTCGCCACGATCGAATCAAAGGTCTCATCGTCGAGCGCGTACAACCAAATTTGAGGCAACCAATTCTCTGATCCGAGTCTGCGCAGAGCGGCAATGAGATTTTCACGGCCGTTACAGAATCCTCCGCGCTTCGACGCCCCGCTGCCACCGGCAAAATTGATCACGCCCCGAACGCCATTTGGCGCATCCGACGCCACACCGAGCGCTCCAAACCCTCCGTGCGAATGGCCTACCACAACGATATTGTTTGGGTCGATAAAGCTTTGTCGTTGCATGAAAGCCACCACGGCTTCGATGTCGCGCGCGGTTTGCTTGGCGGTTGCAAAATAGTCCATAGTGTCGCATGTTCCGACCATGTCGTTCACCCCTCCTTCAGACCGGCCGTAGCCCTGTCGGAGCGGGACGACGACGACGAAGCCTTGATCGACAAACCAATGCGCAGCGGTTTCGAAGCCCGGCTCGACGCCGCTGAAGTTCCTCTTTGGCTTGCCGTGGCTGATGACCACTAGGGCAAACGGACCAGTTCCTCGCGGTCGATAAACCGTCGTCTCCAGCAATGGAGCGTCTGGAGCTGGTAGTCCGGACGGAGATGCCGGGACCCACCAAAGCTGCTGGTTGTCGGTGCCGTGCGGCAGTTCGGCGGGGCCAACGTGGCGCTCGACCAGCGGCAACGGCATCGTCGTTATCTTCAGCACGACAATGCAAAAGCCAGCCAACGTGAGCAGGCTTGCCCATGTGGCCGCTTTGGACGACGAAGGATCAAGGCGCATCACCAAGCTCCCTTTGATACGGCCCTTCGAGCGTGCCGGAGGTTAGGTCGGGCAGCGACAGGCGCTCACCTCAAACAGTCCACGGCTACGCGGAGGATTTAGCGCGGTGGGCGAGGTCGGGGGTCGATGTCGCCAGGATTTCCTATCCACTCGCCCGCGGCGGCTCGGTCAGTTCGAGCAAGGATGGGCGGGATTCTCTCGCTGTTGGAATAGCCAAAATACCGCACAAACTCCGGCTCTTCGAACGGAACGTCGTGGTACGTTCTCGCCAGCCAATTGCTTGCGGGATCCCGGCTCCATTCCTGCGGGAACAAGGCGACTTCATTCGGTATTTGGTCATCTATCGGGCTGCCAATAGGTTCGTTCAAGAGGGCACTAAGTAACGCCGACGGCAAATCCGGGCCGTCACGACTGGGAAAATGATCGATTTGAGTGGCCCGGGGGTTAATCTCTATCAGCTTCGCCTGCTGCGTGGCGTCATCCAATACAAAGTCGAATCCAAAGATGCCCGAGAGGTTGAGATGCTGCGCGATCGAGCGCGCGGTAGCAATCATCGCCTCTCCCTTCACACGACGGACCACGCTTGCCACTCCGAACTCACTACTACGCTGCAGCACCTCGACAGCCGCTGAACCGAGAATATCACCATGCCAACACGCCACGGCACAGTTTGCGAGGCGTCCTGGAACGTATGACTGGATGCAAATTTGAGCGGTCGGAATCCTGGCGGTCAGAAAGGCTTCAGCATCGCCGTCCACTAGGAACGATTTCAGCCCACGTACCCAGCTCTTCCGGAGCCGCATCCAGAGAAGAGAGGGGAGGACTTCAGCTCCGCTGCGGATTATGATCACATCTCGCCCACCCGAACTTCCGTCGAGCTTCAGGACAGCCGGAAGCCCGTGCCGCCGAACCCAGCTCAACAGATCCTCAATGCAACCGATGGCCGCCGTTTGGGGGATGTGAACCTCCGGCAATTGCGCAAGATTGGAGAGGAAGGAACGTCGGACAATGACGGGGTACGAGAGCGGCGATCCCAACGACGCTTCGATGAGCGCCGCGATTCCCAGCATGCCGGCCTCACCAGGCCGAGCCGACGCTTCGTCATATAACCTGTGAAGGTGGGCAACAACGCGATCGTCGCAGGGCACAATCAGATCAGGCTGCGATGCTGCGATGGCAGCTTTCATCGAGTCGTAGGCCGACGTTCTCCGATATTCAAAGGTGCGGTTCGGCGCATGCATGCGATGAACTGGATGTTCAGTCGGTGCAACGACATGCACCGCAGAGCCTGCTTTCCGAAAAGCGATCGCCAGTCGGGCGACGTTGGGCCACAACATGCTATGCGCGAGGAGGACTCTTGCGGTCATTTCCCCGCCCAAACATCGAACCGTGGTATTGCAGGACTGGATGATTGCAGACGAGGTGCCCGTCTCAAGATCGGCACCAGACGACGCGAGGCAAATCCCGCTCCAAAAGCGAAGCGCATCATTGGTCCAAAGCTGTTTGCGGCAACCGGACCTGTGAAGAAGACCCCCTTGACCGATGATTCAAAACGTGTCGACAGCACGGGAGCGTGGCTTGTGTGCGACAACTGCGAAAGCAGTGATTTGTCAAGATAGCTAAGGCGACGCAAGTCGACACGATAGCCTGTCGCGGCGATCACGTGATCTGCCTGCACGCGGGCTACTGCCCCCGTCGCGTCGCGCAATTGCAGAGAGATGCATCCTCCGGAAACCGATGCATGCATCAGTTCGTGGCCGCTCAATACAGGAACGCGCCCGACAAACATGTCCTTCACTGGCCATCCCGCCGCTGGTCCTAGATGACGACGAACTACTTCCCGACGGAAGCTGTCGGGCATGAAGTGAAAAAGCAACGGCGCATCGGTACACATTCGGGATCTCAGACCCGGGCCGATGCCGGAACGGGGATGCCTGAGGCGTTTCCACAAGGATTGTTTGCCAGCCGGAGGTGGACTCGCGAACGTCAGGTTCTGTCGGCGGCAGATCAATGTGACGTCGCAGCCGCGCGCCTTTAGCAGTGCCGCAAGATCGATGGCCGAAGCTCCTCCACCGATGACGGCAACGCGACGGTCTACAACATCGCTGAGATCACCATGATCATAGCTGTGCGAAATTAAGTCGGCGGGCAATGCGTCGAGCGGCGGTGGCACATAGCGAAAGTGGCCGACACCTGTCGCCAGCACGATGCGTCGGGCCCGCACCATGGCTCCATTCTCGCGGTTGAATGCGAACCCTCTGCCAAGTTGTCGAACCGAGCAGATTGTTGTTTCCTCCAGGTTCGGAGCAAAGCGCTTAGCGAATGCCATCCCGTAGTCGATGAAGGTCTTCAAGTGGACAGGGATTCGATCGTCGCTGTATTCGATTGAGTGCTCCCGACAGAATCGCGATAGCGGCAGTTCATTTTCAGGATCGTAGAGGTTGGAGGCGAAGCCGTCGGACTTCAACACCATGCCTTCAGGCATGTGGCGCCGCCACATCTCCATGGGGCGCCCAAAAATCGCATGATCGACCCCCGCGGCACGCAAATGGGCCCCAAGCGCCAACCCGTAGGGGCCAGCACCGATAATTGCGACATCAGTATCCATATCGCTCACCACCGACCAGACCAACTCAATCGCATATAGCTCAAACCGAAAAGACCCGAGCGGCAGGCGCGCTCATGACGGTTGCTGCTGCTTTCCGGGATCCTGCACGCCCACGTCCCGCCTTCGGCGAATGCGTCGCAATCGCGACCGCGTGAGACCGCGCGCCGCTGATCTCCCACGGCCACAATTCCATCGGCTCACCTGTTGTCGGCGGTGCGATCCTTCGCAGTACGGCGGCAAGCCGCTCCAGGGTTCGGTGCCGCCCTAACCGGATCTCGCGTTCGCTTGCGTCCGAATGAATAGGGCCCGAGTGCGTGAATGTCTCACGAGGAATTCTACAGGGCGCGTCTCCAAACTTGCTCGCCATCCGGATCGAGAGCGCCTTGCCATTGCATTCGACTTTGCCGACTAACGCCATCTCGCGGACACGCGCCATTTTTACCTCAAAATGTATACAAACATTAAATTTGACGTTATAATATTAAACTGGACGATTAATGCAACTCAAATTTCGGTTTAATATTCGAGCGGGCACCGTGAGAAAAAACGTCGATTTCAATCCGCCATCATCAGCCGGCCGTGGTCGCAGGGCTGAGATGGCATGAGGCGTTATATCGCGACTGCGCTGGACAAACCGATTGCGCGCGATTCCGTATCGCGACTAGCAAACGAATTACCGCGCGGTCAATTCTTTGCCGGCCTCCTCGCTCTCGGTTGCGCGAGCGGCCTCGCCTCCCGTGCCATTCAGTGGATCCACCGGCTTGGATGGCTGGATGCGCTTCTCGGCACCTTTGACATCAGCGTAGTCGTTTGGGTTTCGTGTGCAGTCGGCGTCTCTCTCGTTTTTCAAGATCGAACGGCTGGGGTTCGTTCCTCAGAACTCGCCCTGGGAGCAGCCTTTCTCCTGCTCATCATTCTACCCATTGGTCCCGTCAGCTGGCTGGCGGTAACTGCGCTTAGCCTCTACATCATCACCAGCACTGAAATTTCATCCTCTCGGCGCGGCGCCTCGATATTGCTGGCTACAACGGTACCTATGCTTTGGAGCCGGTTGCTATTTCATTTCTTTGCCGAGCCAATATTGCGAATCGATGCGTCGCTCGTTGGCGCGATCCTGCGCACGCGCCGAACAGGAGACATCGTTGAATTTGCCGACGGTTCGGGAGTTCTGGTCATTCTGCCAGCGTGCTCTTCGCTTGCAAATGTGTCGCTAGCGCTTCTGTGCTGGGTGACCATGAGCCAACTGGTCAGCCACAAGAATTCTGCTTACGATCTATTTTGGCCCTTTTGGGCCTGCTTCTCCGTCGTAGTGGTGAATGTTACCCGTATTAGCGTCATGGGGCTGAGCCAGTGGCACTACGCCGTGTTTCACGGTTCTTGGGGTGCCGCGATCACAAGCGCGATCATTCTAGGGCTGATGGTCGGAATCTGCGCGCTGGGGGTGAGGCGTGAACTCTTCCAGCATATTTAGGTGCTGCATCGCGGCGGCGGCTTTGCTCGCCATCGGATGGAAGGCCGCGATGCCCTTCGAAAATCCGAACTATCTGAAGAAGGCCATTGTCAGTTTCCTCGAACGACAAGATTTCGACGTTGTGGTGAC
Organism: Bradyrhizobium sp. CCBAU 45384; assembly: GCF_028128665.1. Taxonomy (NCBI): domain Bacteria; kingdom Pseudomonadati; phylum Pseudomonadota; class Alphaproteobacteria; order Hyphomicrobiales; family Nitrobacteraceae; genus Bradyrhizobium; species Bradyrhizobium sp. CCBAU 45384. The sequence goes on along the minus strand of NZ_LBIZ01000113.1, from coordinate 290,851 downwards.
CGAGCAGGTGGCGGCTGACACGCCGATCATCCGAGCGACCAGAGCGTCATGCCAACTTCAGGTCGCGCAGCTCACTCCCGATGGATCGAACCGGAATCTCGTCCGACATCTCACGATCGGCATGGATCGCTCATTCGTCGTGTTCCGCGGCGGAGTGTACACGCAACAACCGATAGGCAGGACCGTACTGCATTATCTGTTGTCCAGATTTCTTCGCGAGCTTGGATTGATTAGACAGATCTCTTACGCCATCAACGTGGCTGAGAACTCGTCTTGCAATGCAGAAGAGCTCCCATGGACCGAGTTTGAAGATCGCACCTGAAACGGCACGGCTCACATCACAGGTCATCCTTTGAAGAATCCGGAGGTCGTTGGTTCCATCACACGAAACAAAAGATTGCTATTGACATAATAATTAATTTTAACCAATCATTAAATCTATCAAACAGGTTGTCCCCGACGGGGCGACAATTCTCGAAAGGACAACAAAATGACCATCCCGGGCTGGGTCCTTGCGATTTTCCTTACAATGGCCGCGGCATTGCCGGCCGGTGTCTACTTCACGGCTACCCTGTTCTTTCCTCCTGACCAAACCTACACGTACGTCGGTCAGGGAACGGCCAGCGGCGCACCGGGCCCCCTCGCCGGCGCTGGGCTATCTTTCTCTGCAGTTGCCTATGGCGCCTACTGGATGATCAGGCGCCGCCGGCGCAAGCCGGATTAGGCCGTGTGGACATTTACTTTCGCCAGAGCAGAGGTGCGGCGAGCGAGCACGGCGAAGTGGGCAGACTTATGCGTCTGAACCGCCCAGTCAGAGACGCAGCATTCGGTGATGTGACTCTCGCGTAGAGGGCTTGTTGAGCGGACAGGTATTGGCCGGCGAAGGATTGGTCGTGACGGCCTGAGTGGCCTTCGATGCCGGACGCATCAGAAGCGTAAGTCCATCGGCCATCACCACCTCGGCTGAATCCCTTCCACAAGCGGCTGGGCTTGCGGCGCCCCGCTGCGAGGGCGTGTTGTGAATCGTGCGGACAGGCTCGCCGGGGAGCGATCTGCCTGAAGCGTTTGGCGAATGGAATAGCGTGTTCCGTGCTTCAGCTGGTGGAGCGCCAACGGGGTCCGGCTTCGCATGTTCGAATCGCGGGCAGATGATCCAGATTTTGAATAGCTGATCATGCGGCCCCACTATCGTCCACGGCCACCAGCATGCCAGCGGACTCAAATTCAGGCCATCGGGTCGATCGCGCGGCAGCCTGCCTGCCAAAATCCATCTGGTTGTCCGAGGCTTGGGGTGTCCGGCCCGGCGGCCTGTCAAACCGCGCTGGTCCGGCCGGCTAATCAAGCCGGAAGTACGATTGCGCATCGCTCAGAACGAGCTAATCCATGACACCCAGGGCTTTCTCTCAAGAAATTGAATCCGCAACCAGGCCCGGAGTGATTGTCTCTCCGCCGCGGCTCGGGCTCGAACGTGGCCTACCCCGTGTAGGCCGCGCCACGAATGCCAGCTTCGCCGTAGGAACGTAACCAAGCGCGTCTTCCGCAAGGAAGGTATCGGTCGAGCCCCCAGAGCTCGACCGATGGCTGACCACCGACATGGAAAGTCATCTCGCGCACGAGCGGCCCGAAAGCCGGTCGAGCGTCAGCGCTCCTTGAGCGCGCGCTCCGCCTGATCCTGCAGCGGCTTGAGCAGATATGACAGCGCGGTGCGACCTGAGGTCTTGATAAAGGCCTCAACTGGCATGCCGGGCAACAGCTTGGCCGCACCAAGTTTTGCCATTTCCTCAGGCTTCAGCAGGACGCGACCGGTATAGTAGCTGGTGCCGGTACGCTTGTCCTCGGTAATATCAGCGGAGACCACGCCGACCTCCCCATCGATTTCGGGCGTGGTCTTCTGGTTGAATGCTGCAAAGCGCATGGTCGCGGCCTGCCCCACATATACCTGATCGATGTCGCGCGGCGCGATTTTGACTTCAACCGCGAGCGAATCCGCATCCGGCACGATCAGCATGATCTGCTCGCCGGGAGCGATCACACCTCCGACCGTATGGACGCTGAGCTCGTGGACGCGGCCCGACTGGGGAGCTCGGATATCGACTCGATTGAGCTGATCGACGGCCGCGGTCTTGCGCTCGCCAAGCTCGGAGAGTTTCGAGCGCGTTTCGATCAGATCCTTGCCGACTTCCGTTCGCAGGTCCTGGTCGACCTGAATGATCTGGAGCCCGATTTCCGCGATCTTGCCCTTTGATTGAGCAATCATTCCTGCCAGCTGACTCCGCTCGCCTTCGAGCCGGGCGGCATCACGCTCCAGGGAGTTGAGCCGCGTGATCGGCACCAGATTTTTTTGCCAGAGGCTGCGGACGCCCTCCAGCTCCTGACGGATGAAATCGACTTCCTTCTGCTTGGCCTCGGTCTGCCCGGTAAAGCCCTTGATCTCGTTTTCCAGCTGCGCGCTTTTCTCCTGCAACTGCGCTTTTTGGCCACCCCTCGCCTGACGACGCAGCTCGAACAGCTTCCGCTCCGCGACGATGGCGCGGCTTGCCTCAGAGTTGCTCTCCTTGGCCCGGTCCAGCAGCACCTTGGGAAACACGACCTGCTCGGCGCCATCGCGCTCGGCCTCGAGGCGGGCCTGCCGTGCAAACAGCTCATCGAGGCTGTTGGTGACGATTGTCGCATTCGCGAGCGTCTGGGTCTCGTCGAGGCGGATCAAGATGTCCCCCGCATTGACCCTGTCGCCCTCCCGCACGCGTAGCTCGCCGACGATCCCGCCCGTTGCGTGCTGAACCTTCTTCACGCTCGAGTCTACCACAACCACGCCTTGGGCGATTACGGCTCCGGACAATTGCGCCGTGGTTGCCCACCCGCCGACGCCGAACGCAACTGAGCCGAACAAAATCATGCCAATGATCATGTAGCGCTCGATCGATTGCAACGCGGGCGTGACCTGGCTGTTCATCGGCCGCCTCCCGGACCTTCCGCAACCACCTTGAGCGGTACCGGGTTGCGCAACACCCTGTTGAGAACCTCCTCTCTCTTCCCGAAAGATTGCACCCTTCCGTCCCCGAGAACCAGAACATGGTCCACACCTTCGAGTGCTTTCGGACGATGCGCCACAACGACGACAATGCCGCCGCGGCACCGCACATTGAGAATCGCCTGGGTCAGGGCCTCCTCGCCCTCCGAATCCAGATTCGAGGACGGCTCATCGAGCACCACCAGGAACGGCTTGCCGTAGAAGGCGCGTGCAAGCCCGATACGCTGCCGCTGACCTGCGGACAGCGTCATTCCTCCTTCACCGATTTTTGTGCTATAGGCATCGGGAAGGGAAAGAATGAGATCGTGTGCGCCAGCAGCGCGCGATGCCTCCAGGACCGCGGCGGCCGTCGCGTGGACATCAAATCGCGCAATGTTCGCTGCGATGCTTCCTTCAAACAATTCGACGTCCTGAGGCAGATAGCCTATGTGCCTTCCGAGCGCGTCCGAGGCCCAGTGCTCAAGCGCTGCATTGTCGAGCCTGATCCTGCCACGGACGCTGGGCCAAACGCCGACTAATGCACGAGCGAGGGTTGATTTGCCTGATCCGCTCGGACCAATGATTCCCACGGCCTGCCCCCTGCGCAGCGCGAACGACACTTCACTGAGGGTCGGCCTCTCCGCATTTGGCGCCCCCACATAGAGATGCTCGACCACCAGAGTTTCGCCAGGCGCCGGCAACGCCAGCCGCTCCTCTTCGCAGGGCAGAATCTTGAGCAGCTGGTCCAGCCGTTGTCCCGATTGGCGCGCTGCCACGAATCCCTTCCAGTTCGCAATGGCCAGTTCGACAGGCGCCAGCGCCCGCGCCGTGAGGATCGAACCGGCAATGATGATGCCGGCTGTCGATTCCTGATTGATGACGAGAACGGCGCCAACGGCGAGAACCAGCGATTGCAGGATCGACCGAAAGACCTTGGAAATCCCGCCGAGGCCGTTTGCAACATCGCTCGCCCGTTCGTTGGCTGCGAGATACTTCACGTTGACCTCCCGCCAACGCAGGGCGGCCTGCCGTCGCATGCCCATGGCCTGCAGAACCTCAGCATTTCTCCGCCCTTCGATAGCCAGGGCGCTGCGGGAGACCGCAAGGCGCGATGATGCTCTTGCCGGCCCTCTCGTCCGCGTTTCCGTGAGCATGGTAATGCCGACCAGCACCACCGCCCCGACCAGCGCCGTGACACCTATCCAGAAATGAAAGAGGAAACAGACGCCGAGATAGATCGGCATCCATGGGAGATCAAACAGGGCGGTGGGCCCTCCGCCCGACAGGAAGCCGCGGACCTGATCAAGATCCCGCAATGGCTGCAGGCCGTCGCCGTCAGCCCTGGTCTTCAAGGGCATGCGCACAAGCGCATCGAAGACGCGAATGCTGAGCTTCTCATCGAGATAGCGCCCGACGCGTCCGCTGATCCTGCTCCGGACCAGGTCAAGCCCGCCCTGGAACAGGTAGAGCACGGTCGCCAGCGCCATCAAAGCGATCAGTGTCGGTATGCTGCGGCCGGGAAGCACTCGATCATAAACTTGCAACATGAAAAACGAGCCGGTGAGCATCAATAGATTGCTCATGCCGCTGAAGGCCGCGAGGGCCCAGAAAATTCGGCGGCAAGACCGCAGGAAGGCCGACATCTCCGAGCTCGGCTCATCATAGTCGTTGGCCGATCGCGGGAGACCGGAGAACAATCGTTGCCGCAAAGCTTCGACAAGATGTTTCGCCGCGCCGATCGGCCCTTGCCTCCGCAGTTCGGCGTCTTCCGCCCACTGCTGCGCAGCGGCCCAAAACCTTGCGAAATGCGAACGTTGGTTTCGGTAAATGCTTGCAGGCAGGGGGATTGTCCCCCACCGCTCAAAGTTTGTCATGGCACCCGCCCTTGAACCGCGCCTTATGTGATGATCCCCAAGAAGATCCCCAAGGCAGATTTGAGTTTGATGTCCCTGTCGTCGAGCTACTACTACGCGAGGTAGACGTCAGATTGATTTTGCGTACCGCGCCTGGTCAACTTGAGTGCAATGCCTTCCGGTACCAACGCGACATGATCACCATCCCGTTATTTAATTTGTTCTTCCCGCCCCCCATTTACCTCACTAGGGATGTCGTTCAGGGTTCGATGTTGTGGCGATCTGTATCGCGTCCCAACCACCTTATAGTCAACTGACTCGTCTCACCTGCCGGTCGCCATAGGCTTTTTTGGGACCAGACGGGGGCCGGGATGAGGTTTTCAACCAGCGCACCAACGTCGGCGCTGCAATAACTCAAGATTCTTCTTCGATTAAATCGCCCTTGAGTTATCTGATGTCATGCCAGACGGCGAGATTCAACACGCTTTCATTACGGCACGCTCCAGCCCACAGAAATCATTGCTTAAGCGCCGACGCGGGCCTGCATGAGCGAGGCAAAGACCCAGCGCCGATTTTTATCTCTGATTCAATTTCATTTATTTGCGCACGCTCATATTTTTAACGCGATGAGAAACGAAAAGAATGGCTTGTGGGGAGCGAAGGGAAGTCACGTCCTGACGCACCTGGTTACCTGTCGCGACCGGTCCGAATTTGACCCTCGCACGAAGCGTTGACCAGCCACTTGTCCGGTGGCGCGCACCGATGTTGGCCCCGCGTTGTATTCGCGATACGCCGCCAAGCTCCCAACGCGTAAATCGAATCGAGGCAACCAAAATAGGAAGGCGGGGGACTGGCCCCCGCCTTCCATGATCTCCGCCGCAGATTGGTGGCTACTCCGCTGAAGCCCTTGACTACGCGAAATGGAAGTCGTGGCTGTTCAGCTTGTCGAGCTGCGTGTTCTTCAGCGTGAGAGTGTCGCTTCCCGCCGTGATCATGACATCGTGACCGGATTGGGCCGCATGGGAGAGAACACTCGCAAAGCTGTCGAACACGCCCTTGCTGAACTGGACGGTGTCTTGCGTAGGGCCACTGGTGGCGAAGTCCTTGATGACGTCGCGTCCGAAGTTCGAGGCAAATACGAAAGTATCCGCCCCTCCCTTGCCGACCATGATGTCGTTGCCGGTAGTGCTGGTCAGCGTGTTGCTGCGACCCGTGCCGATGATCGCCTCGCCCGAGCTCGTCCCGACCGTATGGCCGCTCGTGTCCACCTGCTCCGCTGTGAAGGTGTGAGTCTTGCCCGACAGGTCGGAGGTATGGAAGCTCCACTTGCCATCGGCTCCGGCCGTGACTGAACCCGCCGACGCCGTGCCGTCAAACAGCTTGATCTGGCTGTTCGGGTCTGCTGTACCCTTGATCGTCGCGGTGTGATCCCAGTGCGGACGTACGTTGGTGACGTCCACCGTCGATGTGCCGTTGCCACCGTGCGAGCCAACCGGCGGATCGATCGGCTGCGATAGGGCGCTGGTATTGCCGGCAGCATCGGTGGCCGAGGCGACGAACGTGTGAGAGCCGGTCTTGAGGCCAGAGGTCGTCACACTGAAGTGTCCATCGGCACCTGTCATCGCCGAGCCGAGTAGGGTCGTCCCCTCGTAGACCTTGACGGTGCTTCCCGCCTCGGCCGTTCCAGTCACCGTCGCGCGATGATGGCTGATCGCATCACTGAGCAGCACCGGAGCGTCGGGCGCAGAGGCATCAATAGTGACGGCCAATGCAGCCGACATTGCGCTGGTGACGCCGGAAACAGCGTCGGTGGCGCTAAAGCTATGCTTGCCGTCGGGCAACGCGACTGTCGTGTAGTGCCACGCCCCGGTGGCATCTGCGGTGACGGTGCCGAGTTGGGTCGCTCCGTCATGGACCTTGACGGTGCTGTTCGCAACCGCGCTTCCGGTCAAGGTGATCGTCTTATCACTGGTGATGTGGTCACCGGCGGTGCCCGTATCAGTGGAGAACGAGGCGATCTTCGGTGCGGCAGGCGCATTAGTCGGCGTTCCCGACGTACCCGAACCAGAGCTCCCTGAACCGGCCGTACCTGTACCCGAGGTGCTCGCACCGGACGTGCCCGAACCGGACGCGCCCGACGTAGAACCGACGACCAGATCCACGGCGGTTGACGCGGCACTAATGTTACCCGCAACGTCCGCGGCCTTCGCCGTCAGCACGTGCGATCCGACAGACAGAGCCGAAGTCGTGAGGCTCCACGCGCCGGTTGAGTTGGTCATCGTAGTACCAACCTGCGTCGTGCCGTCATACACCTTGATCGTGCTGTTCGCTTCGTCAATCCCCGACACAATCACCTGACCGCCGCTGTTCACCGTATCGCTAGCGATCGTCGGTGCGGTGGGCGCCTTGGTGTCGACCGTTACGGACAAGGCTGAACTGGTGTCAGTGGTCGTTACGGCTGACGTTGTACCGGCACTGGTGGTCGTGTCGCCATAGGTGTTGCCTGTGACGGTCTGCGAATCCGCTGCCGTCCCGGCAATATTGCCATAGAGTTGCGAAGCGAATACGTTGCCCGTGACGTCGCAGCCCGTCGTCTTACCCTCGAAATAGATATTGTACGTGCCGCCGGCCAGCCGGTTGTTGGTGATATCGATGTTGGTAGCATCGGCCATCGTAATATCCGAACTGACGTCGTTCGCCAGGTCGATATTGTTGTGCGAGATAAGGTTGTTCGAAACGCTGGTCGCGCTGGTCGGGATTTGAATTCCGTCGATGTGGGGGTCGGTACTTGAGTTGTAGGGAATAAAGTTGTGCAGATAGTTATCCAGGATTTTACAACCGCTGGATTCCAGCCAGATACCGTTCTCGACATTGCTGATATCGCAACGTTGCACCGTGGTATTGTCGGCAAACAGCAGAGTGATGCCGCTGTTGCCATCCCCCCCCGTGATGGTGCTGTCCTGGATCGTGCCACCCCCCACATTGAACACGACAGAGGCAGCCTGGCAGTTCTTGATGATCACGTTCGGATTGTTGACGATGATCTGTCCGTGGACGTTGAGCCCATCAATGACCTGTCCAGCGTAGCTCGACGTGAAATCACTATTGACAGCGGTCAACGTTGTGCCAGCAGGCACACCTGACGTCGATGCGCTTGGAAATCCTGAAGACGGGCTGGTCGTAGTGCTTGTAGTCGCCGCCGTGAAGCTGTGCGTGCCATCCGACAGCGCGGCGGTTGTGTAGCTCCAGGCCCCACTGGAGTTAGCCATCGTAGTGCCAAGCAGCGTCGCGCCGTCGAACACTTGCACTGTGGTGTTCGCCGTTGCCGCGCCCGCGAGCGTGAGCGTGCTGTCGCTCGTGATGCTGTCCCCAACGATGCCGGTGTCAGTCGAGAAGGTCTTGATAGTTGTTGTCAAGTCTGGCTCCTGTTGTCGCGCGTGTGACCAAGCCCCGGTGCGTCCTCAATACACGTTGCACCCAGCGCTTACCCACAGTCCACGCCGTGTCCCCAAGCAGTCTTCCGATGACGCCCGCTCTGGTCTTTTTTTAGACGATTCTTTGACTTCTTGAAAGATCAGCGCAGACACGCGCCAGCAGCGAATTAAATCAGATATAATCAACATCAACTATCCGCATGCAGCAGAGTCGGGCGACCAGCTGTTGCATGCTCGACAATCATCAACGTAAATCTATTTGTTGTACGTGACGCGTCCGTCAGTTTTAAAAATCGTAAATCACCATTAAAAGCTTGATCGGGCAGACGGACACAAGTCTCGAATCGCCAATGATCGCCACTCCGATGCTTCGACGCTGGTGTTTCCTTCTCGCTAGTCCTCTCTCTGCCGTTGTCAGCGCGAGCCCCATGTCGCCGAAGTCCTTGCTCGCCTCAAGAACGCAAACCAATGAGAGGCGTTCGCCGCCCCTTCAACCGCGGGACTCGAGTTGTTGCAAGAATCGGACACGCCGGCTTCGCGCGGCTTGAGCGCGCGAGGAGACTCTCTTCTCACTATCGAGACGCTGCTGGCCGCTTCCGCGGCCCGAGCCGTCATATCCAGTCCATGCGGAAAGTCGTCACGACTCGACCACCTAGCGAACTGGTTTCCATGGAAGGAGCAGACCGCGGCATCCGCATGGTCGTTGCCTCCGATACAGGGTCATCCAAAAGCGAAATGTCATGTCGAGACACTCGGCTCAACGCCCATCGCCGCGAGACGCCAGACCTGGCCGAACAAACTCCGGAGCAGAACGGGCCCCCCCCTCGCAACAAGAGAAGGCCGCCCACGATGAGCCCGACCACAATGAGGCTCACCATCACGGCGCTAAAGTCCGCTCCGTTTCATGCCACACGTTTCCGGACCACAGGAAGCCCGGAGCATTCCGGTTGAATCCGGTGTGCGTTCCAAATTCGCCGCAGTGTGGAAAATAATGCCTCGAAAAGCGATTATTGGTGACGTGCACGTTGGCGGGAGCGGACGGCCTCTGTGAGGGGCCGTACAAGGTATAAGACCCTCCAGCAAAGAAGTTGCCATCGATCGTGAGGTCATGCATTCCTTCGGACAGCGCAATGGCAGAGCTGCCCGCACCGTATTTGGTCGGCGTGTAATCGCCGGCTGTCAGGATGGCGATGATCGTATTGTGAATGACGCGAAGGCCGCCTGCATCCGACCATCCGTAAGTCTGCAATCCGTCGGTGTGGTCGTCGGCCGCAATCCAGCGCGCAAAATCATGCATGTAATTGTCGTGAATGTAGCTGCTACCCCCTGTCACGGCGTTCTCGACGCCGAAGATTTCACAAAAGGACACCTCGGCTGCGTTGCCGATGCCCTCGAGAACGTGCGTGGCCTTGCGATCGCTCTTGGAAGCGAGCCCATAGACTCTGCAGTTTTGGACGGTTAATCCCGAGCCCGAGACTTGCGAGATCCCCGATATCTGACCCGAGGCATTGACCTCGCAGTTTTGAATGGTCACGTTGTCGGCATGAACGGAGATGGAGCCGACCACGCGGAGGCTATCGACCACAGCGCCGTCCTGCCGAACCTCATAATCCCCTGTGAAATCTCGAAACGAGGTTCCCGCGGCCGGCCCGGTCGTGTCGGAGTTGGGAAAGCCGACGGGTATCAGCACGGGCGCCTGTGCCGGCCAGGGCCTGCGCGGAAGCGAGGAACCGGTTGGTGGGGCAGCCGCGTCATCCGCCCGACATTCCTCAACGCGACAAAGCACCGGCGAAAGCGCGACCATCGCCAGAGGAGGCAGGAACAACTCAATCAAGACATGCCTTCGGCTAGCTTGAAGAAGCCCGCATCCTGTCAAAGTCCTGGCATGCCGGAGGCAGGACGAACACCTTCTGGATGGAACTGCAACGGTCATGCACCGACACCCTCAGAATTGTTCGGCTCTTGCGCCCTTCCCAGTCCGTCAATTAATATCTCGAAAAAAATACATATTAAATAACTTAGCATTTATTTATATATTGTTCAGCCTGTGTTACTTCACTGCATAACCACGGGAGCAATCGCAGTTGTGCGGCATTGCGGGATGGATAGGACCGCCGGTGGATCCCGGGCTCCTGCGCAAAATGACCAACGCCGTTCGGCATCGCGGACCGGACGGCGAAGGACAGGTGATGCTGCCTCTCTCCGGAGGAGTGGTGGCGGCGCTGGGCCACCGACGCCTCTCGATTATCGATCTCGCGGGCGGCAGCCAACCCATGAGCAGCCACGACGGCCGCTTCACCATTGTTTTCAACGGCGAAATATACAACTATATCGAGATTCGCAACGAGCTGCTAGCGCGTGGCGCGCAATTTAGGACCAACTCGGATACCGAGGTTATCCTCGAAGCCTGGCGCGCCTGGGGCGCCGAATGCCTGCCCCGCTTCAGGGGCATGTTTGCCTTTGCGCTGCATGACGACGCCACCCGCACCGTGGTGCTGGCGCGGGATCAGTTCGGCAAGAAGCCGCTGTTCGTCGCCGAGCGGCAGACGGCATCGGAGCCGGTGCTCGTGTTCGGTTCCGAGATATCGGCGCTGCTTGCTCACCCAGCCGTCCACTCCGAACTGGACGTCGACACTCTGTACCAATACCTCTGCTGGCGTTACGCCCCCGGTCCCTTCACGTTCTTTCGCGGCATTCACAAGCTGCAGCCAGGCAGCTACCTGATGTGGCACGGCGGAGTGATCCGGACACAGCGCTATTGGACCGCGCCCGAGGAGACGGCACAGCATCGGACACCGCCTACGGACCCTGTTGCAGCCTTCCTTGACGTCTTCGACGAGGCCGTGAAGATGCGCATGCGAGCCGACGTGCCGCTTGGAGCTTTTCTGTCCAGTGGGCTCGATTCAGCAGCGATCGTCGCGACCATGGCCCATCTCGGGGCCGCAAAGGTACGAACGTTCTCCATTGGGTTTCAGAATGATCCGGGTTCGGAATTGCCCGCCGCCGCCGAAACTGCCCGCGAGATCGGCACCGCACATACCTCCCTGGAACTCGCGGCGAACGACCTGATCGAGCTGCTGCCGATGCTGACCCGTCATCGCGGCGCCCCGATCGCGGAGCCCGCCGATCTGCCGATCTATATGCTGTCGGCGGAGGCGGCGAAGCATGTGAAGGTCATCCTGTCAGGCGAGGGCTCCGACGAGATGTTCGCCGGCTATCCGAAGCATGTCGTTGAGCGACATCTTGGTCGTCTTGCCGGACCGGGCTTCTTGTCGCTCGCAGGACATGCGCTGCTGATCGCGACGTCCTCCGCTTCCGTCGCATCCCGGAGGCTGCGAATTGCGTCGAGGGCGATGAGCACACGCCGATTTGACGAGCGAATGATCGTGTGGTTCGGCGCGATTACCCCGGCCGAGCGCGGGAAGGTCTGGATAGGCCCCTCCGTTTGCCGCCAGCTCGACGCACGTCCGTTCCGTCCCGCTGCCGGAAGCACGCCTCTGCGCCGCGTGCTCCATTTCGATCAGACCTCCTGGCTGCCTGATAATCTGCTCGAGCGCATGGACGTAATGACGATGGCGACCTCGATCGAAGGCCGCGCACCATTCATGGACGTCCGGCTGGCGGAGTTCGCCAGCACCCTTCCGGACAACTACCGCATCAAGGGCGGCATCACCAAGCGGATCGTGCGCGAAGCTCTGCGTCCGCGGCTGCCGCAATCAGTTCTGACCCGCCGAAAGAATGGCTTTCGCATGCCGGTAGCGGAATGGTTCCGCGGCCCCTTGCGCAATCCGGCAAGTGAGCTTCTGCTCGCCTCGGACAGCATCACGAGCCGCTATATCGATCGTGCGACGCTCAGGCGATATCTGGACGAGCATGCGAAGGACCAGCAGAACCACGAGAAGACACTCTGGTCTCTGTTCGCGCTCGAGACATTTCTGCGCGAGTTCTTCTAATCGGAGACCGGTATGCTGATCTCGGTTATCATTCCGCATCTCAATCAAGAGCACTATCTCGAGGTCGGGCTGCGAGCACTGCACAGCCAGCGCGGCGTCTCAAGCGAGGTCGAGATCATCGTCGTCGACAACGGATCGGCGCGGCCGCCCAAGGCGGTCTGCTCTGGCTGGCCCCGCGTCCGGCTCATCTCGGAGCCGACCCCCGGTCCCGGACCGGCGCGCAACCGTGGAATCCGCGAAGCGCGCGGCGACATACTCGCATTTATCGATGCCGATTGCCGCGCTGATCCTGGATGGCTGGCGGCGATCCAGACCGCCCTCGCCAACGGAGAGACACGGATCATTGGTGGTGATGTGAGGGTGGGGTATGAGCGCCCGGGACGGCCTACATTTCTCGAACCATATGAAAGTATCTATTCTTATCGCAACAGCGAACATATTGCCGAGGGTTTTTCGGGAACCGGGAATCTTGCCACGCTACCCTCAGTTGTCGCCGAGATCGGCCCGTTTGCCGGAATTGACGTTGCCGAGGACCGCGATTGGGGGCTGCGCGCCCGTGCGGCGGGCTACACCATAAGGTATGTTCCAGAGATGATAGTGTTTCATCCCGCGCGGAAAACATTTGCGGAGCTGACGCGGAAATGGGACCGGCATATTGCCCATGACTATCAACGCATCCGTCTCCGACCGCGCGGGACGCTACGCTGGCTGACGCGGGCCGTCGGCGTCGCAGGATCTCCGTTGTTCGAATTGCGGACGATTCTGCTCTCGCCCCGCGTCTCCGGGCCGCGCGAGCGCATCCTCGCACTTCTCTGTCTCACCGCAATCAGGCTCTATCGCGGCGCGCGCATGATCGGCGTCCTTCTGCAAGGCGATGCCAAGAGATTTTCGGGAGAATGGAACCGCGTTTAGGGGCATACGGACGGGTTCGATTGGATGTCTCGCATCCGACACCATGCAGGGTCTGCGGCAGTCAAATCCAATACATAATGGCCGGATCGTCGCGCTTACCTCGCTCCCTTGAACAGGGTCTCGTAGGCCGCGATCAGTTTCGGCACCTCATGGCTCCACGACAGCTCGTCGTGGACGCGTTTGCGTCCGTACATGCCCATCTCTCGACCACGGTTTGGGTCGTCGATGAGTTCAAGAATCTTGTCACCGAAATCGGCGATGTCGGTGTTGCAAGCATAGAGCGAGGCCGATTCCGCCGATACCCGTCCCTCGGACAGGTCGAACTGCACGATCGGTTTGCCCAGCGCCATATATTCCATGATCTTGTTCATCGTCGACATATCGTTCATTGCATTCGGACGATCCGGATTGACACAGACGTCCGCCGTCGACAACGCTGCGAACAGGGTCGCATCATCCACTCTGCCGGTGAATGTCACGAATTCCGATAGGTGCATCTGCGCACAAGCTTGCTTCAGAGCTTCCAGGCTCGGCCCTGCCCCTACGATCACAAACTGAACGTCCTTCCGTTGCCGTGCGAATGTGATGTGCCGGACCGCTTCCAGCAGGAGATCGACACCCTCCTGTTCACCGATGACACCAACATAGCCGACCAGATGCGACCGACCGTTTCGCCAAGTATTGTCGGGAGCAAACTCCTGCACCCGCGCGAGGTTCGGTCCAGAGCGGACGACAAAGACCCGATCCGGGTTCATCCCACCGCGCTGGACGGCGATGCGGGCATAAGACCGGTTGGTGGCGATGGAGATGTCGGCCACCTTGAAAGTCATTCGCTCGAGAAGAACGAGAGTCCTCCAAATCAACCCGCGACGTCCGAATTTCGCTTCGAACAGTTCCGGATTCAGATCATGGTGGTCAAACACAAACTTCTTGCCGAAGAGGTACTTGTAGAAGGCTCCGATCAAAAAGATGAGATCCGGAGGATTGCAGGCGTGAATCACATCGAAGCCGCGCCCCCAAAACACCTTGAGCGAGTAGGCGAATTCCCAAAACAGCGCGCTGCCGTATTCGGCGAGATAGGCGAGCTTGCCCTTGGCTTCGATCGGTAATGGATGGCGGTGAATTTCGATTCCGTCGATCGACTCGAAGCTCTTCTCGGCGAACTTACCCCGGGGACATATCACCGACACCTCGTAGCCGGCAGCGCGCAACGATTGCGCCTCCGCCCAGACCCGGCGGTCGAATGGAACCGGTAGATTTTCGACGATTATCAGGATCCGCCGCTGCGGCCTATTCGTCACGTCCATAGCCGTTGCCATCGTCAGGACCGCCGCGACCAAGAACAACTACCAGCAAAGGCCATGATAATTGATCCCAGACTGCTGGTCTGGCCTGACACGAACAAGATCAATGACGATCTTATGCGGGTCGATCAAAGGCCATAAACCGTTCTGAAGCTCTTGGCGGTTGCCGATGACAAGAACCTCCGCAAACTCAATCAAATCACTCATTGTCTCTCGTAGCAGACAGGCGATGTGCGGCAGGCGCTTCGTCAAGTGTTCCTTGTTGGCCCCCGCGAGCCGCGACAAGCGAATGTTCGGATCATAGATCGCAACTTCATAGCCGCGGCCGATCAATCGCTGAGCGATCTCCAGCATGGGGCTGTAGCGAAGGTCGTCGGTATCCGGTTTGAAGCTCAGGCCCACGAGACCAATCCGGCGCTTTTCGGTCGCTGAAACAAGCCGAAACGCACTTCGAATCTGGTTCTCGTTCGCCTGCAGGACGGCGTCCAGCAAGGGTGTGTCAACGTCCACCATCCTGCCGGCATAGCGGAGAGCACTGACATCCTTTGGCAAGCACGAACCACCAAACGCGAAGCCGGGCTTGAGGTACGCCGGAGAGATGTTCAGCTTCGTATCGCTGGTCACAGCGTTCATCACTTCATGGCTATCGACGCCCATCGCCTTGCAAAGCAAACCCAATTCGTTGGCGAAGCTGATCTTGGTCGCGTGCCAAGCGTTGTTGGCATACTTGACGGCCTCGGCGGCGCGAATTGACATGACTTGGGGCGCGATCGAAGATTTCGCGTGGATATCCATCAGTCGTTTGAGCGTGCGCGCGTCGCCATCGACACCGAACACGATGGCCCCCGGATTGTCATAGTCCGCGATCGCCGTTCCTTCCCTCAGGAATTCGGGAAAATAGGCGACCCCAAAATCCCGACCCGCTCGTTTTCCTGACGCGCGCTCCAGCAAAGGTATGATCTTCTCTTCCATCGTGCCCGGCAGCATCGTCGAGCGCATCACAACAGAATGAAAGTTCGTGCTCTTGCCGATATTTTTTCCGATCTCTTCCGCTACCCGGCTCACGAACGATGTTTCCAGAGATCCATTCTCCTGCGAAGGTGTTCCAACGCAGACAAATGAGATGTCGGTTGAAGAGATCGCGGCGGAGGCGTCACTCGTTGCCTTCAATCTGCCGGAGCGGACAGCGGCAAGGACGCTTTCGTTGAGCTTCGGCTCAACAATCGGGGACAGTCCCTGGTTGATAACGTCAATCTTTTGCTCGTTGACGTCAACCGCCACCACCTGATGTCCATCCCGTGCAAGGCAGGCTGCAGACACCGTACCCACATAACCAATGCCGAAAACGCCAATCTTGAACTTGGTCGATTTTCGTACGAGCGTTTTCTCGCATTTCGCGGTCTTTGAACTGCCGCGCGGCGAATTGAACCGACTGTAAACAAGACTGTCCATATTCCAATCTCTCGAGCTGTCTCGGGATTGCGCAAAATTAACAACATTATTCGGTTTTCAGCCCTTTTATAATTTAACAGCTCGCAATAATCAATCTCGTATTAATTTTTAATTTAATATTTGTTCTGTGATTGCTCGATCGCCCAGCCAAGCTGACCTTCCAGGGGGAATACCGGCGGGGCGATGAGGTGGCAAAATCGGTCATCGGACACGAGCACCAAACCCTCATCCCTGCCCTTTTTCTGGTCGCTTTACGCGCTGACCCGCACTCCGAGCGTCAAGGCGATTCCGATCGATGCCAGAAATAAGATCGACGGCGCTACGCGAGCGAGTGGGGGTGGCGCTTGCTTTCGCGCATAGTGACCGCCTTGCCGGGGCATGGTCAGGATGACCTGCCCCTCTCACAGGATGACCTGCCCCTCTCACAGGATGACCTGCCCCTCTCAGGAGGCATAGTCCGGCTTCGGAACCAAGGCGGACAACGTAGCTTGCCATATTTATTACAGTATGCTGATAAAATCACAGTTTAATTATTGATTTAATTGTAGTAGAGGTACATGCTTTTTGCTCAAGAGAACCAGCGGATCGAATAAATTGAATTTTTCAACCCTACAGGTTCAGATCAGCCATGGAACGATCACGCGCGAGGAACTTTTTAATGCAGGTTCGGGACGCCTCCCCAGCGACGGAGCCGCGCGCGGCGTCCGGCTTGTCGATCGTCATCGTCACCTACAACAGTGCGGCCGTCTTACCTGGACTGCTGAATTCGTTGCCGGCCGGACTGGAGGGAATCGGGCAATTCCAAACCATCGTGGTGGATAACGATTCGACGGATAGCAGTGTCGATCTGGCGCTCGCTCACCCAATCCGAGCAAAGGTCCTGAGAATGGGCCGGAACGCTGGCTATGCCGCGGCCATCAATGCGGGAGCGGCCGTTGCCGCGCCCGACGCCGATCTGTTGATCCTCAATCCCGACGTCCGTCTGCTTCCCGGCGCAGCTCGCGTTTTGGTGGATCGGCTGAGGGATCCGTCCATCGGTGTCGCTGTACCGAGGATTCTTGCCGAGGACGGAAGCACGCGCTGGTCGCTTCGACGGGAGCCATCCGTCATGAGAGCATGGGCCGATGCCGTTCTGGGCGGAAGGCTGGCTGGCCGTATTGGCAAGGGTGAGATGATTGGTGATCCGGCGATGTACGATCGGGACGGCCCGATCGAATGGGCAACGGGCGCAATCGTCGCTGTCGCCGCACGGACACGCCGTGTCGTCGGCGATTGGGACGAGTCGTTCTTTCTCTACATGGAGGAAGTCGACTACCTGCGAAGGGTACGCGAATGCGGGTTCTCGGTCGCCTATGCTCCACAGGCACAAGCTGTCCACATCGAAGGAGAGTACGGCGAGAATCCCCGTCTGTCTGCTTTGCTGGCTGTCAACCGGATCCGTTACCACCGGCGTCATCATGGACCGCTGTCAACGGCCCTGCTCAGGTTGGGCATTATCGTGGGCGAAGGACTGCGCGCCTTCCGTGGACCGCCGGGCCACCGAGCCGCACTGCGCGCAGCGCTTACCTCGGCATCCGCAACCGAGACAAGGCATCCCTCGTGATTGGCCTGCCACGCCTATCTGCTATTAGGCCACTGACTGTCGTCCTGACCGCCCTGCCGGTGGCCACTCTCTTACTGTCCCCGGACGCATGCTTCGGATCCGTCCACCTTCGCCAGGTGGACGGCGGTACAGACTACTACAGCCAGTTCTCAAATTCGCTTCCTTCCGTTCCAGCCTATTTCCCTATTGGCGTCTGGTTTCAACGCGCCGTTTCTCAAAACGACATCGATCAGGACAAAGACGCAAGCATCAATCTGTACGTGGTTCTGAGTACCGATAGCAATCTGGCCCTTGTTGAGAGAAACGGCATGCACGCCATTCTCCAACAGTCGGACTGGGGCAAGAACCCAATCGCCATCAACAGTCCTGCTGTCGTTGGCTGGGAGCTCTCCGACGAAATCGATATGCGAGAGGGCGCAGAGCGCGGCTACAGCGCACTATCCAGCATCGCTGCGCAAACTCCGAATGACGGACGCATGCGTTACAACAACTATGGCAAAGGGGTCATGTTCTGGGAGACCGACCCGGAAGCTGCACGGTTTGTGAATTTCCAGCACGTCGCTTCTAGCGACGTCTATTGGTTCACCGATCCACATCTCGCGACTTCTCAATCTGTCCCATGGTTGAACAACGCTGCGTCGCTGACCGCGACGCAGGTCAGGCGAGCTGCAAACTACGGCTATACGGTCGACCGCATGCGCGCGCTCAATGAGATGGGCGGCCTGCGTCGACCGATCTGGAATTTCATCGAGGTGGGCTGGCCGTACACTGAGACGGCGAAGCAGGGCGGCCGAGCAATTGCGCCCGCCCAAGTCAGAGCTGCAGTGTGGCACAGCATCATAGCCGGCGCGCGGGGTATCATCTACTTCAACCATAGCTTCAGCGGCCCCCACCCATCGCAACATGCCCTGCGCGATCCGCCCTATGCCGCCGTTCGCACCATCGTCCGGAGCACGAACCAGCTGATTACGCAGCTTGCGCCGGTGCTTAACGCACCATTCGCTGACGGCTTCGCCACCGCAGATGCATCCATCCGCACCATGACGAAATTCCATCAGGACACGTACTTCATCTTTGCGGGCAGCAAGCAAAACAGCGCCAGCACGCCCACGATATCGTTGACGAGTTTCGGCAGCGGCACCGCTACGGTGATCGGCGAGAACAGAACAATTCCCATCGCACATGGCCGGTTCTCGGACAGTTTCGAAGACGGCAACGCAATCCACATTTACAGAATAGATGGCGACAGAATGGAAGAGAGGCCGTGATGAAAATGGCCGTGATCACGCCCAGCTTCGCGCCCGATTTCGAGCTGTGCGCTGACCTCAATCGATCGGTACTGGCCTATTCAGCTGACTCCGTTCACCATCACATCATCGTGCCTCCCTCGGATCTCAAGCTGTTCGAGCAACTTGCCGGTCCGCGCACGCAAATCCGCTGCGAAAACGACTTCCTGCCGCGCTCATTCGTGACCGTCGGACGGTACAGGATCAACCTTCGCCGTCCGATTCCGCCGGTGCGTGGCTGGATCCTGCAACAGGTAATCAAGCTGGCGGCAGTCGCCGCGAGCGAGGCGGACGTCGTCATCCTCGTTGACTCCGATATCGAGTTCATTCGGCCGTTCACGGCGAAAACGTTCGTCCGCAATGGCGTGGTGCGTTTCTACAGAAAGCCGAACGAAATTGACGAACGGCTGCCTCGCCACGTGATCTGGCACCGGGTCGCTCGCTCGCTCCTGGGACTGCGACCGGCGGAACCGCCCTACGCCGACTATGTCAGCTCGCTTCTGCCTTGGGATCCCGCGCTTGTGCGGAGAATGCTCGATCGCGTGACGGCTACGACCGGGCAGCCCTGGACAACCGCGATCGCCCGACAACTCCATTTCTCCGAATGGACTCTCTACGGCGTCTTTGTCGACGAAGCGATCGGCGCGCCTGCCAACTCGTTCGCCGCGGACGATCCGCTATGCCTCGCATATTGGGGCGCGGTCCCGCTGAACCGGGACGGCGCGAGCGATTTTCTCCGGGACGCCCGGCCCACCGATGTCGCAGCGATGATCTCAGCGAAATCCCACACCCCTCTGGCAGTACGGCGCGCCGCTTTCGCAGGCTACAGGGTCGCGGAGCCCAGCCGGCTGAGGTCTTCGTGATGCTTGCCGGTCCCAACTATGAATACCTTGATGACGTGCGGGACCCGCTTCACGCGAGGCGGAGATTCACTCCTTTCGTCTGCCGGATTCTCGCCCGGCTCGAAGATCGCTGACAGGCTTTCGCATGCAGGCAATTAATGTCAGTTCCGGTTTCAAAACCAGCGGCGTCGTCCTGCCGCATCAGCAGATATTTCACGTCCACCAGACCGAAAGAAAGAGAATACACCTGCCTGTGGCGTTGTTCTTGATCTCACTCGTCGTGCCGTGGGTGATTTATTTCGGACCTCTGCGAATGTCGGTCTACCGTTTCTTTTTGCTCGCGATGTTCCTGCCGTGCATGGCCATGTGGCTGGGTGGAAAAGCAGGCCGGGTCCGGACCAGCGACCTTGCACTCCTGTTGTATTCGTTTTGGGCCGCGCTGAGCCTCGCCATCATCCACGGATTCGAAGCGACGAGCCAGTCATCAGGAATCATTTTCATAGAGACCTTAGGTCCCTATTTGGTGGCGCGATGCTACATTCGCGACGCTGACGATTTCTACAATGCATTTTCGCTTCTATTCAGGATCGTAGTGCTCCTGCTTCCGTTCGGCGTTGTTGAGCTCCTTTCCGGTGTGAACATCTCGCGGGAATTGTTTGCAGCAATCCTGCCAACGTTCACCGATGCCATGCCGCCGCGGATGGGGTTAACGCGGGTGCAGTCCGTATTTGATCATCCTATTCTGTTTGGGGTGATTACGGGCAGCATTCTGGCTCCCGTTCACCTGGTTCTAGGTTGCAACCGAGACCTCTTTCAGCGCCTCCTCATGACCGGGGTCGTTGCGGGAACGTCGATGTTGTCTGTCTCTTCCGGACCGCTCACCGCTTTGATCGCCCAAGCATTCCTATTGTGCTGGAACGGCTTGTTTGGCGCGATCCGATCACGATGGAAAATCCTGATCGCAATCTTGGCCGTCTCCAGCCTGGTGATCGAGCTCACCGCAAATCGATCGCTGCTGGACATCGTCGTTGGCTATTTTCTGTTTGACCCTGGTTCGTATTGGTATCGCAAATTGATATGGACCTACGGGACGGAGTCGGCCCTGAACCATCCGTTGTTCGGAACTGGCTTGAATCCGTGGGAGCGTCCGCAGTGGATGACCCCCAGCATCGACAACTTCTGGCTCTTCCATGCGGTCCGCTATGGATTGCCAGCGGGCATTCTGATGCCATTAGCCTTCTTTTCGGTCTACCTGGCCGTCTGTTTCAAGAAGGGGCTGGACGCCAGGGAGGACGAGTGTCGAACTGCCTTCCTGATTACCATGACTGGGTTTTTCCTGGTCGCGTGGACCGTGCATTTCTGGGACGCAGCCTACGTGATGCTTACCTTCTTCATGGGCAGCGGCGTCTGGATGCTGGATGTGACGCCCAACAAGACATATGGTTGGGAGGAGCATGGTGCTTGAACCGGTTGCGACATCATTCGCGACAGTAAACGGTGCACGCGATGTCGTGTTCACCTTTTACCAGGAGAGTTGGGCCAACGCGGCGGGCCGCGAGATGTATATGGCCGGTCCCCGCCTGTTGGCCAGCCTGATGTTCGAGCCTTCGGTGCGACGGCTTCTCGTCGCCAATCCGTATCGATCAGCACCGATCCAGTGGGCGAGGAGATTGATGGGCCAAAGCGCGCCCCCGTTCCCGGCCGAGCTCGGCCGCGCGCTGGTCGAACCGAGGCGCATCCGGCGTCGTGATCCGGCTTCGATCCCGGCGCTCGAACGTGTTTACCGGGCTTACGATCGCGCCTTGGAGGCCGCCGCCGCAAAGCTCGGTGCCGAGCGGCCAACGGTCGTTACGACCAATCCCTTTGTGGCCGGGTTCTCATCGTTGCGATGGGCCGGCGACGTTACGTTCTACGCGTGGGACGACTGGCCGTCAGGGCTTCCGGTCAGGCGATGGTGGACGGCGTATGAGGAAGCATTTGCGCGCATCCGCAGTTCGGGGCGCACCGTGGTCGGCGTGTCGCAGGCCATTCTCGATCGCATTCAGCCGAGCGGACCGAGCGCCATCGTTCCCAACGGAGTAGCGCCCGAAGAATGGCGGCAACCGGGCGCGCCTCCGGCGTGGTTCGCTGAGCTTCCAGCACCGAGGATCCTGTACGTCGGGGCCATGACCGCCGAGCGCCTCGATGTCGAGGCGCTTGGGGAGATCGCCACGCGCTTCTGTCATGGTTCGCTGGTGCTCGTCGGTCCCGTTCACGATCCGGAGATCCTCGATCCGCTGCGCCGACTTCCGAACGTCTGGATCCAGCGGCCTGTGGGCCGCAAGGAAATTGCGAGTGTCATTCATGCGGCAGACGTCTGCGTCATGCCGCACCGGTTCAGTCGCCTCACGGCGGCGATGAGCCCGGTCAAGCTCTACGAATATCTGGCGGGAGGTCGTCCGGTCGTGGCTTCGGATCTCCCCCCGGTGCGGGCCGTGGACGAGCGCATTGTGCTTGTCCCGGAGGGGCACAGCTTCGCCGACGCGGTGGACGAGGCACTGAACCAACAGCCCCTTTGCGAGGCCGAACGGCTCGCATTCATCGAGGCCAACTCATGGGCTCGACGCCATCGGCAGATTCTCAACGTCGCCTTCGGCCTATCTGCGCAGGAATAGGGCGGATGGTCGAACAACTCACCGACAGCAAAGGATTCAGTGGGCCGCCTCGACAGGTCGTGACTATGGGCAATGAAGGCCCAACTCGGCGTCTCGCGATTTCTCGCCGTCGTGCCGTTCATCTTGATCTGACCGGGTGGCCACTGCCATGACGTTCGCAAGTCTCGATGGGGCCGCCCCAAAGATCGGGAGCATAGCACCCCCTCCAGCTGCCCAGTGCAGCCCGCCCATCGTATTCGCCTGCGATGGGGCCTATGCGATGCAACTCGCCACGACGCTACGGTCGGTGACGGAAGCAAACCAGGGCTGGTGGCCCCTGAACATCCATGTGCTGGTGGACGATTTTCCGAATGACGCACGGACGAGAGTTCTGGCTTCGATCCCTGAGGGGTCTGCGTCTCTCCGTTGGATCACCGTGGACCTTGAGCCATTCTGGAAATTCTCGCCGGGAGAGTTCATCTCATGGATGATCTTCGCACGGCTCCTGATACCGGTGCTATTTCCCGAAACAGTTAATCGGGTTCTGTACCTCGACGCCGACCTGCTCGTGCTCGACGATCTGGGGCCGCTCTGGGATGCGGACCTGGAGGGAGCCGCCGCGGGGGCCGTGCTGGATGCACTAGATCCGCTGCTCAAGATCGGGGGGCCCGGTCTCGAACAGCTGCCCACTGTCCGCAACTACTTCAATTCCGGCGTTCTTCTCATCGATCTTGCGCGGTGGCGCCAAGAGCAGATCTCCGAGCGGGCTATCGAGTACCTAACCGGACATCCCCATTCGCTGTTTCCGGATCAGGATGCACTGAATGTCGCCTGCGACGGCCTCTGGAAGGCGCTCGATACCAGGTGGAACTTCCAGAATCACTACGAGACCCGCATTGCGGATATGAGTTCGGCAGATCAGCCGGCGATCGTCCATTTCGTCACCCGCGGGAAGCCATGGAAGGCGAGCAGCTTGAGTGTCAATGCGTCGCTCTACGATGCGTTTCGAAGCCGGACCTGTTTCGCCCGGACGCGGCCCGCCCGGCTCTACGACGCGGTTCAGACCGCGTGGGGCCGGATAAAGCGGCACGTCCGGAAGCTCGCCAGCGCTAGCTTGACCGGCCTAATTCGGGCGTTTTGGGTCCGGACCAGAGCCAAACCTGAGGATGAGCCCGGTGAGTGACGGCGTCTATCAAACTCAAGCGAACGTGCATGAAGATGCGGGTCCGAGCCCAGCACTTCGCACCAAGGTCGCCAGCGGCGTCCGCTGGGGACTCGTCGTATCTATTCTCACGCAAGTGGGACGCGTCGCGTTCATGTTGGCCCTAATGCGTCTGCTCGGACCGCGCAACTTCGGGATCGTCGGGCAGGCGGCAGTCTTCATCGCGATCGCCCAGATTTTCGTTCACTTCGGGCTGGCGGCCAGCATCGTCCAGCGTCCCACGCTCGATCACCAGGAAGTAGGTACCGCATTCTGGCTCAATGTAGCAATGGGACTGATTCTCGCCGCTGCGATGGTGCTCGCCGCGCCACTGCTTGCCAGTTTCTTCGAGACCCACGAGCTAGCAGCGGTGTTCCGCGTGCTCGCGTTGTCCCTGGTGCTCAAGGCGATGGCCATTGTGCCGACCGCCCTCCTGACCCGGAATATGCGCTTCGCTGGCATCGCTACCGCTGAAATAACCAGCACGTTCACGAGCGGCCTCATCGGCGTGGGAGCTGCCGCCATCGGTGCCGGCTATTGGGCATTGGTGATTCAGGCGGTGTCCCTCGAGGCCCTCTACCTGCTGATGATCGTGCACCTGAATGGCTTGCCCGAGCTGACGTGGTCGACCCGCACGGCGCGCCGGCTGTGGTCGTTCAGCTCGAGAATCGTGGGAGCCGACCTCGTCAACTACGCGTCTGGCAATTTCGACAAGATCCTCATCGCCAAGTTCCTCGGAGCGACCGCCCTTGGCCTCTACTCGCTCGCTTTCCGCGTTCTTCAGCTAACTCTCGGCGTAATGGGCCAGGTTGGTCGAGTCATCCTGCCTACGTTCTCGCGCCTCCAGAATGATCGGGAGCGGCTGACCCGCACCTTCCTCACGGTGACGGAAAGCGTCTCACTCGCTGTATTTCCAACCATGACGCTTACGATTCTCATTGCTCCGGCCGGAGTGCCCGCGGTCCTGGGCCACGCCTGGGCAGAGGCGATCGTTCCGGTTCAGCTTGTGGCCGCCCTCACGATCCCCTGCGTGCTGGTTTCTTATATGGGCCCACTCACGGTCGCCTTGGGCCGCGCCGATTGCGAGTTTTACTGGTCGGTGGTCACCTTGATCGCGATGCTCGTGGCCATTCCGATCGGACTGCTGTGGGGAATCATAGGTGTGGCCGGGTCATTCCTGATCATGCTATGCGCGTTGACCGCAATTCGCCTCGCCGTCGTCCAGCGGCTCATCCCCATCACAGCCCGCGGCTATCTCCGGGCTTTGGCGCCGGCCTCCGCCTGCTCGGTCGTGCTTGCTATTGTCTGGGAGCTCACGGACGCCCTGCTCAAGTCTATGGCGGGCGAACTGACGATCGCTGCGGCTGCGTCGGCCGCCGGCGCTGCAGCCTATCTAATCACCTTGAGGGTCGCCTGGCCCGACGACTATCGCCGGCAACTCGAATTTGCTCGGCTTATTCTACGAGGAGATCGAAGGTGAACTCAATCATGCTGCCGTTGAGCACATCCATCAACGTACCACCTAAGGAGGCTCCGGTGACCAAGCCCCGTCCAACAGTTTCCGTCGGCCTCGCCGTCGTCCAGCGGCTCATCCCCATCACGGCCCGCGCCTATCTCCGGGCATTGGCGCTGGCCTCGGCCTGCTCGGTCGTGCTTATCACTGTCTGGGAGCTCGCGGACGCCGTGCTCAAGTCTATGGCCAGCGAACTGATGATCGCGGCGGCAGCATCGGCCGTCGGCGCTGCAGCCTATCTAGTCACCTTGAAGGTCACCTGGCCCGACGACTTTCGCCAGCAACTCGAATTCACTCGGCTGATTCTACGAGGAGATCGAAGGTGAACTCGATTGTGCTGCCGTCGAGCACGTCCATACGTATCGCCTAGGGGGCTTCGGTGACCAAGGATTGTCCAACAATTTCCGTCGGCCTCGCCGTGCGAAACGGCCGGCATATCGTGGGGCGGTGCATCGAATCGATCCTGTCTCAGGACTTTGCCGATTTCGAGCTCGTCATCTGCGACAACGTCTCCGACGATGGAACAATCGATACGTTGGAGGAATATGCGCGTGCCGACCCGCGAGTGAGAATAAGCGTCAATGCGGTCAACATCGGTTCTCATGAAAACATGCGGCGCGTGCTCGACCTCTCCAGGGGCACATTCTTTCGCTGGATCAGTGCCGACGATTGGCTGGAGCCAAAATATCTTTCCGCTTGCGTGCGCGCACTTGAAAACCGCCCTGACGCGATCGGCGTGACCACGTGGTTTACCATCCATACTCCCGAGGGATCGACCCGGTACGAGCAATATGAAGGGGAGTTTCCGGATTCGGCGGACCCGGCCAGGCGATTCGAGCGCATGTTGTGGTTCTTCCATGCCGGCGATGCAAAATATGATCCGATTTACGGCACCTATCGGCGAGACAGCCTGATCCGCACACCGTTCCCCCGTCCGTCGGAGCGGACCGACTGGCTCATCAGCGCAGAGCTGGCGCTTCGTGGCCCGATCATCCATTTGGACGAACGACTTGCGAACCGAACACGCGAATACATCCCTGGGGTTGACCGGGTGGCATTCCGGCGCCGTCTCGATCCCGCCCACGGAGAGCGACTAAAGACATCCGCGCGGCGCTTGCATCGCGAGTTGTATGCTCTCGCGATTTCGGCGGATCTCTCCGACCAGCAATTGAGCCGATGCCGATCGGCGCTCCGGCGCTTCTGGATCAAAGAGGAGATCAGTTCTGCTCGCTCACGTGCCTCGGACGCGCGACATCGAATGTTCCGGCGCTGAACGTGCAAGCTCAGTCGTCTCCGGGCTGAGCTTGGTGTCCGTCCTCACATGGGTGGCGGCCTCTTCGACGCGGCGCAGCCACGCTTCGCGCCAGAACGGATAGATCTGACGCGGACAGAACCAGTTGCCCGGCGTGCGCTCTCCCGAACAGATCGCTCCCTCGAGGATGAGGCTATCCTTAGGGATCTTCAGCATTCGGCCGGTCTTGTCATCAACAATTCGCCGCACCCTATCTCTGATACGGAACTTGCGGCCGCAATAGGGAAGCATCTCACGGTCAAAGGAAAGCCCTAAGTTCAGGCCGCGCTCGTCGAGGGTGGCTGCAATCTCGGCCGGGAAGCGCACTTGCACGAGATCGCCAGGCTGCAGATCGAGTGGTTTTGCCGGCTTGGCCCGGTTCCCTTGGCCCCGCAAGGGTAGCGCTCTGAGAAGCCCGATACGACGCGCGATTTCCATGACAAATCCGCGCGTCAGCAGACCGAAGAATCGGAGCATGCCGAAATTACCGTTCCTCAGTTCTCGGTAATACTGTGAAAGATCGGAGGTCTTCAGCGGTGAGGAGGCTTTGAACGCTTCCGTCGCCTGGCAGCGCCAGACTTCGCACTGCTTGCCTTCGAGCTCGCGCATAGTGCGCGTTCCGGCCTGTGCGAGCCGATCGAGCTTCGCGGCTGCACCGGCGCTCTCCGCGCTCGCACCCGATCGACCTTCAATAAAATGATCGTCGACGCGGCGAAGCCACGCTTCCTTCCAATAGAGCATGCAGCCGGCCTGGCAGCCGTCGTGACCTGCCCCATCACAGCGGAGATCTTCAAGAAAGACGGTCGCGTTCAAGCGACGGCTTCCAGTGGCCGAGATCGTGTCGCAGATCTTGTCGACCCGGCGGCTCACCGTGTATCGCCGGCCCGCGTAACGGGCCATCTCCGGCATGAACGGCATCCGCTCGATAGCCGAAGAGCTATCCAATGTCGCGAGGATCTCGGCCGCCGACCGCACTTCAACGACATCGCCGGGACGCAGCGGCCGATTGTTCAAGGACGTCATTGTGGCACCACCAATAGTGAGCAGACCCAATTGTTGTCGATAATGTTGCCGTGGTTACCCCACGCCAATGGCAATATCCGAAAATAAGTCAGAATCATAAGCCCTCCAAAAACACATGGATCAATTTCATTATATAAACTATTTAAATCTAGCGTCACGCTATTTTTTCATTTAAATATAAATAGGATCGCAATTCATAACGTCGCCGAGGCATAGCTATGAACAATACCGTATTTTACGACTCAAAGGTCTCCGATGAAACCCGCCGACAGCAACTCTACGATGGACAACTGTTCGTCTACGGAGCGCGGCCGAGCGTCCTTGCGCTCGCCAATTTCGCGAAGTCGATGATCGAAGACGCCTTTGGCGGGCTCGACCCCAGAACGGCACAGAACAACATGGAGGTCGAACGCTACGCGAGCATTCTCGGCAAGTTGAAGCCGGCATTCATTCATCACCCCGAATCGAAGCGGCACCTGAAGGCTATTTTGGAGGACTTCGGTTGCGATTCCGACAAGACCTATTTCGATGTCCCCAGAATGCGCAGCTCAACCAGTGATAACTATCTCACCACCGGCATTGCGTTCGCCTGGCATCCTCACCGCGACACGTGGTATTCGGCGCCCCCAAGCCAAATCAACTGGTGGCTGCCGATCTATGAGATCGAGTCGGACAATGCCATGGCGTTCCACCCGTCCTACTGGAGCCGACCTGTGAAGAACAGCTCCTCGGAGTACAACTATTATGTATGGAACAAGCTGTATCGTGGCGACAACGTTGCAAAACTGATCAAGGAAGACCCGCGCCCGTTGCCGCGCGCGAGCGAACCAATGGACCTGGATCCGCAGGTTCGGCTGATTTGCCCCGTGGGTGGCGTTCTGTTGTTCTCTGGGGCGCAAATGCACTCGAGCGTGCCGAACACATCGGGCGTAACCCGCTTTAGCATCGATTTCCGAACGGTTGATCTGGACGATGCCGCCGCAAAGCGAGGTGCGCCGAACATCGATGCCGCCTGCACCGGAACCGTCATGAGAGACTACCTTCGTTGCGCGGACCTGTCACGAATGCCGGAAGAAATCATTGCGCTCTATGATGACGGTACGGAGACCTGTGGGGAGCTGATCTACGTGCCGAAAGCGGTCGGCGCCGAAAACCGGGCTCAATGATTGACCGAGTCGGCATCTGCCACCCACCCGGCCGCCCGGCGTATCGGCCCGGCCGGCTCTGCCGCCCGAGAATTGCAAGGGTTTGATTGACGGGTGCTTATGCGCGCCCGGCCGCATTCTCGGGCAAGGCAGCGAAGCGAGATCTATACCAATCGACCGTGCGCAGCAGGCCAGTCTGCAGACTCGTCGACGGCTTCCAGTCGATCAGCTTCGCGGATGCGGCAACATTGGCCTTCACGACCCGCTCAAGCGGTCGGTCAGGAACGGCTCCGAAAAGCGGTTCCGGTGCACCCGGAATCAATCTTCTCAGCTGTTGTACGACCTCCTGGACCGAACATGCCTCCCCTGATCCGACGTCCACCGATTGGCCGTCTGCGCCGCGAGCGTGGGCGCATGCGATAAGGCTGTCGACCACGTCATCGACATAAACCCAGTCAACCAGCCTGACGCCACTGCTCAGCTTCGGTCGCTCCCCGCGCAGGAGAGCGGACACGACATAGGGGACGAGCTTCGTAAGATCGGTCTGCCCCGGACCATAAGCCATGGCGATCTTGGCTATCACCGCTTCCGTTTGATAAAGCGCGCGAAACATCCGCGCATAATCCGATGCGGCGCCTTTTGCAGCGGCATAGGGGGAACACGGCACGGCCTCGGATTCGTTGGATTCCTCAAGTGAGCCCGCATGTACCATCCGGCCAGTGCCGCATTCAGCCGTCGCCAGCATGAGATTGAACGCGGTCATGAAGTTGTTTTGTAGGATCGGCAGCACCATTTCGAGGCTGCGCGAGCCCTTCACCAGACTTGCGAGATGATACGTCGCGTCGGGCCGCACTGTCCGGATTAGCTCTCGTGTGGCCTGCAAGTCGACCAGATCGACGCTCCACCAGCGGATCGCTGCGGCAGCGCGCGAGGTTTGGCTCAGATCTCCCCCGATCGATTGCCACCAGGCCACGACATCAACCGGCGGCCGACGGGATACAGCATGCAACCGGACCCCGGATCCTACCAGCTTCTTGCAGAGCTGCGATCCGATAAAACCTCGTGCACCCGTCACCAATACCTGTTCCATAGCCGCATCCTATTGGCAGAATTCGCTATGGTCGATCACGTCGGGATTCTCCTCTCTTCTCCTGATGCCGTCTGCAGCCTTGGACAGCCTGTCTGCGACTCGTCAAAGTTGAACGGCAGTCCTTCCGGTGCGCCTGACAATCTAGATGACAAGTGCGCGCCGCAATCAGTCCCTCTTGTCAACCGGCGCCAGCGAAAGCTTGCGCGCGAGAAACGCTTCCGCATAGCGCTCTTGCGCCCGGCATTCCATCCCTCTCAGCCGCGCCAGCCCAAGAAAGGTTTCGGCATCGAACCATTGCTTGGAGCGCTGGCTGCCAAAGTGCGACATCAGCAATTCAACCTTCCGCCGAATTGCGGCCGCCGAAACAGGCATGTAGAGATTTGGTTGCGGCATATCGCCATCCCATTTTGGTATTTCGTACTCGAGAATGAGATGATTTCGAAACGTATTCCAGGCGAGGCGGGCCACCTGGCGATGGTCCTGATGCGCGTCATCTCTTCGGTGGGTGAGGATCACGTCGGGATCGACGCGGCGTTTCAGTGCCTCGAACCACAACTTGATCTGCTCGCCTTGCTCTGGAAAGAAACCGTCGCGAAAATTAAGGACTTCGATTTCACCGCTCGCGGCCGAAGCCAGAAAGTCGACGGCGGAAGCCCTTGCCTCCCGTTCCCGCTCGTCTCCACCACTGAGCACGCACCAATTCACATCAAGCCGAACACCTTGCTCCAGCCAGCTCAGCAGCGTAGCTCCAGCTCCGATCTCGATGTCATCTGAGTGCGCCCCTAGGCACAGCACCGACAGCCGATCTCCCGGTCCGACGATTCGAAGCGACTTCACGAGCCCACCGCGGCTGCGAACTGCCTACTCATTTGCCATGGCATATCACCGCGCTCGATCATCTCCTCGAGCACCTGCCTGTCCCTGAGGGTATCCATCGCTCTCCAAAACCCTTCATATCTGTACGCCATAAGCTTTCGGCGTTCGATGAGACGTTTGAAAGGTTGAACCACCAGTTCGTCGCCTTCCTGGATATAGTCGAATATCTCTTTGCGGAAGATGAAGTAACCGCCGTTGATCCAAATCTCCGATTCCTGGCTCGCGCGCATTTGACACACGACGCCATCCTGATCGAAATCCGCAAGATGAAACGTGATCGGCGGATGGATGGCCACGAAACAGCCGACGTTGTCGCTCCTCTTGAAACGATCGATCATTTCAGGTAGCGGAGCGTCGGTCAGCCCGTCGCTATAATTGGCAAGAAATATGTCCTCGTCCTGCACAAGATGGCGAACCGCAAGTAGGCGCTGACCAATGTTGCGCCATATTCCCGTGTCGACAAGCGAGACACGCCAATCCGCCGGACGGTCCCCGAGCAATTCCACCTTCTTGCCGAAATGCGAGACGACGCAGTCGCTGTTTGTCGCCTGCTTATAGTTCAGAAAATAGTCCTTCACCACATTGGCTTTATAGCCGAGGCACAGAACGAAATCTCGGTGACCATATTGACTGTAGTACTGCATCACGTGCCATAGGATCGGCTGATGGCCTATGGGTATCATCGGTTTCGGGATACTTTCCGAGTACTCACGGATGCGAGTACCAAGTCCCCCACAGAACAGAACAACTTTCATGGCGCAATGTCCCGCGGATCGATCACCTCTACGTTCGGAATGGGAACTATCATCTTGCAGCCCCAAGAGCCGACGTGACGCATCTGTTGAGCAATCTCGCTCTTTAAGTTCCAAGGCAGGATCAAGAGATAATCCGGCCGCACCTCATCGATAGCGGCCACCGGATAGATCGGAATGTGCATTCCGGGCGTATATCGCCCATGCTTGTAGGGATTTCGATCGACAGTAAAATCGAGAAAGTCGGTGCCGATCCCGCAATAGTTCAGCAGCGTGTTTCCCTTGCCCGGGGCGCCATAGCCGCAAATCGTTGCGCCCTGTTCCTTGCATTCAATCAAGAAGGAAAGAAGCTGACGCTTCGTGCGGTGTACCTTCGCAGCGAAGCTCGTGTAGGTGCCGATCTCTTCAAGTCCAATTTCCCGCTCGTGCTCCAATAGGGCATTGACCCGCGGAGACGTCGCGTGATCGGCGCTCTGCTGGCAAAGATACACGCGCAACGATCCGCCATGAGTCACGAGTTTTTCGACATCGAATACTTTGAGCCCATGCCTGCGCACCAGACGATCAATGGTGACGAGCGAGAAATACGAGAAATGCTCGTGATAAATGGTGTCGAACTGGTTTTCCTCGATCAAGCGCTCGAGATGCGGAAACTCCAGCGTGATCACCCCATTCGTCGCCAGGAGGCAGGCCATTCCGGCAACGAAGTCGTTAAGTTCAGGCACCTGGGCCAACACATTGTTGCCGATGATGAGATCGGCAGGCTGACCTTCCTTGACCAATTGCCGGGCGAGGGCCAGCCCGAAAAACTCGACTAACGTGGGAATGTTCTTTCGTCGGGCAGCCTCGGCCACGTTGGCAGCTGGCTCGATTCCGAGCACAGGCACCCCAAAAGGCAGGAAGTGCTGGAGCAGATATCCGTCGTTGCTCGCGACCTCGACCACTCTGCTTTGCGGTCCGAGACCAAATCGATCAACTACACTTCCGCAATACTGGCGTGCATGTTCGATCCACGAACTCGAATAAGAAGAAAAATAGGCATACTCGGTAAAGATTTCGGCCGGTTTGACGTATTCCTGCAGCTGCACGAGAAAGCAACGGTCGCAAACCAGCACGCGTAGCGGAAAGTACGCTTCCATTTGGTCGACCTGGTCGCCTCGCAAGAAGCTCTCACACAGTGGCGACATACCCAAGTCCACAAAGTTCTTTTCAAGCCGAGCGCCACATAGGCGGCAATACCCGCGCCGAGAGACATCAACCTCTGCGACCGAGATTTCGCTGGTCTTCGCGTCCATGTATTGACGTGCCCCTACTGGGAAATATGTGCCGGCCTGCAGCAAGGGCGCGCCGACACCCGCAACAATAACCCAACTTTAAATATCTTTAAATATGATTTTTGCAGAACGCAATAAATAGATTAATATGGTAACCTAATGGAACATAAATCGATCAATTTCTCCTTTAATAACAACGAACCGACTCTTAATTCAATCGAACCGACGGCTGTGACAGGCCCGAAACCGGCGGCAGGCCAAGACATGGAATTTCGACCCGCAAAGCTTCACGGCGTCTTCCTCATTCAACTCGAGCCGGCACGCGACAGCCGCGGCTATTTTTCCAGAACCTTCTGTGCGAAGGAGTTCGCTGCCCACGGGCTGGAGGCCAACTACCCCCAGCACAGCGTTTCGTTTTCGGCTCGCAGGGGAACCTTGCGAGGTATGCACTATCAGAGGGCTCCAGGCAGCGAAGCAAAGCTTGTCCGTTGCCTCCGAGGCGCCATTCTCGACGTGATCATCGACATCAGGCCGAACTCGCCAACCTATCGACATTGGCAGGAGTTTGAGCTCTCCAGAGCAGGCCATAGCCAGCTGTACATTCCGAAAGGCTTCGCACACGGATTCCAGACGCTTTGCGATGATGTGGAGGTGAGCTACCTCATCTCCACACCATATCAGCCGGATCTGGCCGAAGGTATTCGATATGATGATTCCGCGTTCGGAATTAGGTGGCCGTTACCCGTGACGGAGATCTCGGAAAAGGATCTGAGATGGCCTGATTTTTCTCAATAGCACCGGGGCTGGCTCACTTCTATTCGCGGGCGCACTTGCGGCCTTTCCGCCAGAGGAGTTGATGGTCTGTTTTGGAATTGTCGTAGGTCGCTTGCCGGGTATTTCATGATAGCGATTTGGCAACGTGAGACGGCCAATGGCCCTTTCGTCGAACTGAAGAAAGGTGCAACTGACGTTCCGCTTTTCCTCTTCTCGGGTGGGGACGGCAATCCCAACGCTCTCGCCCCGCTGGCGTCACGCATGCATAGCTCCAGAGCCTTGATCGCCGTCGATTTCTGCCGACCGGACGATCACGGTCGGCTACCTTCCACAGTCGAGATCATGGCAGACCGAAGCCATTCCATGATCTGCGCGCTTCAATCTCGCGGCCCCTATTATCTTGTTGGCTATTCGTTTGGAGGCCTGGTCGCCATGGAGGTCGCGCGATTGCTTCGCGCAAAGGGAGAGGAGGTCGCACTGTTAGGATTGATCGACACCCGGTTCGACCAACGTTTCTGGCCGACACCCATCCTGCTGCGATCACAAGCTCGGCTGATCCGACGACATCTGGCGGCTCTTCTGTCCTTGCCACTGAAACAAATGGCTCCGATGTTGCTCTATCGTTCTCGACGTCTCTTCCTTCGACTGATTCGACGTCGAATGCCTTCATCTCCCGTCCACTCGATGTCGATAATGACGCCGGAAAGTACTCTCGAGCAGCACTGCAAGACCCTGATGGCCAACTATAGGCCGAGATACTATGCGGGCAGGATCACATCGTTCGAGGCTGAAGAACACGACGAGTATGGCTGCGATCCCACGCAACTCTGGCGGACGATGGCGACAGAAATTGAGTGCCGGACCATACCCGGCACACATGTCGGTATCGTGAGTCACGGCGCATCGCTTACGCAACTCGCGAATGCCCTGGACTCGCGTCTCGATACCGCATGATAGCTTGTTCGCTGTTGTCGGGCGACAGAACGCAACCATCTAGCGACAGCGAATAGGCTCCCCACTCTTGCAGCGACTTCAATGCCGCGCCGCGGTTTCGTTCAATCTCCTTAGGAAGGCTGGCAAACTCCGTTTCTGCAAAAATGACGTTTCCAGAGTCCAAGTCAGTGGCTTGAGTATTCTTCACGGAAGCCTCGCCAGATTCGAAGATGTTCACGTCAGCGCAACGGTCGACTTAACCTGCCGGCAAGCTGTTGCATGCGCGGGCTCTGTGGCCCTCAATTTACAAGTCGAAACGCAACGCGGCCCGGAAGCGACTCCCCATCCAACGTTGAAGTCGGAGGCGCTCAAGCGTGTTGAGGCGCGAATAGCTCCGCTTGAATGTCAGCATTTCCGTCAGCATCCGTGGTATCGAGGGCACCCTTATGTCGGAGATCGTAGTCGGGTCGGGGCCCTCCAACCCCATGGATGCGTAAATTCCAGCCCGGACAAAATTGAGGCCGGCAGAAGTCGCTTCCGCGAGCGAGCCCCAGAACCTCGGATTGGCCTCGATCATGAAGATTTCTCCAGATGCGCTGTGTAGCCTGGCATCGAGGTGAATCACGCCCGTATAGCAAAGCTTGCGAGCGATGATCTCTGTAAACATGACCAACTCTTCGTTCCGCACAAAGCAGAGCGCATCTCTTTTTCTGGTCTGTATGGCAAATTTTCTGATCCGCCCGCGATCAATCAAGGCACTGAGGTCCACATCAACACCCGGAATGAACGATTGGGCCAAGAGAGGCGAAAAATCGTACTTGCGGGGCGACAGAACGTGCTTGTGAAGATCCTCCCTCGAACGGATGACTTGAAAGCCCAAACTGTTGCTCTTGTTCGTGGGCTTCACGACAAAGGGCAGCCCGAGCATCGCGCGAAATGAACCGAAGTCGATCTCAGCTTTGTCTCTCAGGTAAACGGATTTCGGGACGCGAACACCGAGCGTCGAGCAAAGCCGATGGAATTGCCGCTTGTCGTTCAACATCTCGAAGGACGCGCTGTCCGGAATCGGGTACGTGCTCGCTCCCAGACAGTGGGAAATTGAGTACACAATTCGGTTCGCTGAATCATCAACAGGAATCACGAATACTTTCGCATTTGTGCTGCGAAGCCGCTCGATCGTCAGAACGAATTCCGTCTTGCTGCATTCATCGAGCACCAGGTCATTGGGAACGTACTCTTGGCAGTTTTTCGAGCGCCGGAGGAACGCGATGCTCTTGGGGCCTACAAGCACGTACGGCAACTCGTCGGGCAGCGAGTCGATAACCGCGGAAGCAATGGAGGGCGTATCGCCTACAACGACAATGGAATATCCAAATCCAGGCGAACACCCGTCAGCTTGTCGCGAGTGTGGCTTTTCGTGAATCCCCATCGCTAGGCACCTGCGCTAAGTTGTCGCACTGGAACTTACGGAAATATCGCAGAGTTGACAACTACTTCCATCGTTGTGAGCCGCCGCATCGCAGCATTGGAGATCTTTACGCGCATGAAGGCCCATTACTCTCGAGTTTAAAATCCGTGGGACGAGTGCCTCAAACTTTGAACTCCCGAGGGCGAGCCCCGGCGGGGGGCAATGATGCATTCATGGCACACGGATTCAGGCTAGACGGGGAGAACTTTGCCCGGCGTCAAGAGGCCGTTTCGGTGTAGTAACTCCGCTGTTTTTCGTACCAGCGAAAACGGCAAATTGGCGCGTTCGGCAATATCAAGGAGAGAATTCCTTCCATCAGAAAGACTGAGGATCCAGAGCATCGCCATGTTGGCACCTGCGGAGTCTTTGTCACCTCCGATGGACCCATAAAGTCCGCGCCGCCCCAGCTGGGGTTCGCATTTTGGGTTTGTGTTGCGATAGACCATGTCGTTTTCAACGATATCGATAGTCTCAGCGATGATCCGATAGGACTCGGCCAGGTGATCTGGCGCGATAAAGTCAAGATTGTCCGCCGAGGTGTGATACTGTGGGATCTGGCCGAACTGACTGCGCTGAAACAGGCCGACGGGCAAATTGAAGCCTGGCGAGCAATATTGACGCTCGTCATAGCCATACGGCGAGAAATCAAGGATGGTCGGTTTCAGACCGCAATGCTTAAGAGCATGAGCAAGGATCCTGTCGATCTTGGCGTCGCCCCGCCTACTCTTCTTGTAAGTCGGACCGCCACCGTCACCGACCATAGAGACCACGAGCCCATGCGTGATGCGCTTCACGTGGTCCTCGTTGCGTGCAAGCCACGTAATTGCGCCGATGGTCCCTGGCGCGAACAGAAATCGATAACTGTATCGGGTCCGCACGCCCACCATGCGGTTTGCAAGATGAGTCAGCAGCGCTACTCCCGAACAATTGTCGTTTGCGAGTGATGGGTGGCAGATGTGGGCGGAGAGCAGGAACTCCTCGTCAGTTTTGCCCTTATGCAGATATTCGCCATAGCTCAACGAGCCTTTGGAAAGATCGGAGTCGATGACCACCTCGTACCGCTCGTCCTTGAGGCTCTCAAGCAGGCGATGGGGCATGCAAAATGCCCAATTCTCCGCATAGTAGGAGGTTCGGTAGGGAGTGAGATCCGGCTGGTCCGGCAGCGTGTAGACGTGCTGCTTGAGCTCCGCCAATGAAATCCATCGATGAATCGGAACGCTGTAGCTCATGACGTGGAGGTTTGACTCGGCAAAATCCACGATCTTGCGGCCTCGCTGGTCGCGGATATAGGCCGCACGGACGTTCCATTCCGGCGGGACAACCCAGTCGAACACCTCCGTTCCGGTCGGCACCTCCCGGATGTCAAGATCGATGTGAGAGCGAATAGCCCGTAAGGTTTTCCGCACCCCATCGCCGGTGATACTGCGGCAGATCGGATATATCTTGGCGGCAAAAGCAAATATCTCCGCGCCGAGACTGCCCCGGACCAGCCTTTCGCCAACCGTCAGCTCACCATTCATGATGCCGCTTGAAGCTGCAGTTTGATGTGGCGTAAGTCGCCATCAACAACTCGCTCGGCAAGAAGCTTCCGAATATGGCCGATCCGCTGATATCGGGGCCCTTCGAATTCCTCCAAGGTCAAGCCCGAGGAGCGATAGACCTTGTAGAGCTGTTGAGCCCCCATTTGGGCGTCCCAAACCGGTTGGAATCCCGGCAACTTGCGGCGGATTTTTTCGAAGCTCACGCGATAGGAGCGCGTATCCGGACCCGCATCCTCCGCAAACTCCACTCTGGAATTTGGCACCACATTGGCGACGATTTCAGCGAGATCTCGAATTCGATAGTTGTGGGCCGTCTGGCCGACATTGAATGCCTCGTTAAACACAGACTCGGCGGGCGCCTCCAGCGCGGCGATGAACGCCCTCGAAATGTCTTCAATGTGGACGATCGGACGCCAGGGCGTACCGTCCGATTTGAGATGAATCTTTCCCGTCGTGAACGCCCACGCAACGAGATTGTTCAGAACAATGTCGAAGCGTAGCCGGGGTGAGACGCCGTAAGCCGTTGCCGGGCGCAGATAGACCGGGCAGAACTTCGCGTCGGCCAACGCGGAGATGTCTCGTTCGGACGCAACTTTGGACTCCCCGTAGGCCGTCACCGGATTGAGATCCGCAGTCTCGTCAATCATATCCTCGCCGGCTTTCCCGTAGTTGCTGCAGGACGAGGCATACACGAAACGTTGCACGCCGCAGGATTTCGCTATTTTGGCGATCCGAACGCTTGCGCGATGGTTGATCTCGTCCGTCAGCTCAGGTCTCAGATTTCCGAGCGGATCGTTGGAGAGCGCAGCAAGATGCAGCACGGCATCAAAGCCAGCGAGGTCAGCCGCCTCGACGTCCCTGACGTCCTTGCGAATTGTCGGGACTTCGAGAATGGTGCCGCCCGCCGAGAAAGTGCACCGGGAATAGATATCGCTGTCCAATCCCGTCACATCATGACCGGCGCTGACCAGCATTGGCGTCAAGACAGTACCGATGTATCCAAGATGACCGGTTACAAGAACTCGCATTGCTTTCTCCACATCACTCTGCTCATGAACGAAACGTCGCCTGCCACACCCTCGCGCGAGGCGGAGGAGGACCGGCACGCGGATGGGATTGGCTTCCACGCGGGCTGATGAGCACCGCCAACCTCACGACGCCACCGCTTGTCGTTCCCGCACGGCCGAGAGGCCGCGTTCGGCGCGCCACCACTTCACAAACTCCGCGAGCCCCTGCTCGAGCGACACCGTGGCGCGGAACCCCAGCAGACGCTCCGCTTTCCCCATCGAAGCCAGCCGACGCGGGACAGGATTGATCGATCGCTCGGGTGCGAATTGCGGGAGCACGCCGCTATTGCCCATCGCGGTCGCCAGGGCTGAAGCAAGCTGCACGAGGTTCGTTTCTATGCCGCTCCCGATGTTGAACACCTCGTCGCTGACCTTTGCGCTCGCCGCAAGGATGTTCGCCCGAGCGACGTCACGGACATGCACCAGGTCAAGCGTGTGCTGGCCAGATTCAACTATCACGGGAGGCATTCCAACTTCGAGCTGCTCCATCCAGCCGATCAACATCTCGCTGTATCGATCGTGCACGTCCATCCGGCTGCCATACACGTTGAAATATCTGAAAGCGACGTAGTCGAGGCCATACATATCATTGTACGCACGCAGCAACCCCTCATTGCACGCCTTCGCGGCGCCATCCACGGTTCGATTGCCATACGGGTTTTGACGTTCGGTTGTCGGAAACTCCTCCGCCATGCCGTACACCGAAGCCGACGACGCTGCGATGATCTTCTCAATGTCGTGCTTCACGCAAAGTTCGAGCAACTCAAAGGTCC
This sequence comes from Bradyrhizobium sp. CCBAU 45384, assembly GCF_028128665.1. NCBI lineage: Bacteria > Pseudomonadati > Pseudomonadota > Alphaproteobacteria > Hyphomicrobiales > Nitrobacteraceae > Bradyrhizobium > Bradyrhizobium sp. CCBAU 45384. The sequence continues at coordinate 251,848 of NZ_LBIZ01000113.1, read as the reverse complement.
CATTCACCATGACGTCCATGGCGCGACGCGGTTCGGTCGCACAATGCGTGTCATGGAGTGCGGCGTGATGAAAGACGATGTCGGCCGCTTTGACCAGCGCTTCCAGCAACTTTGTGTCACATATGTCGCCATGGACCAGTCGCACCGGTCCTCGTGTGAGGGCCTTCCGAAGATTCTCCCGTCGTCCGGTCAACATATTGTCGAACGCGACAATTTCGATGCAACCCTCGTCACACAATAGATCGATGACATGCGAACCGATAAACCCGGCACCTCCGGTAACGAGAATGCGTTTGCCCTTCAGGTCGGTCAAGACCGGTCTCCTGTGCTAGGCCATCAGCCTGTGCCGCAACTGCTTCTTGTGGAATACGCCGTCACCGCGAGACACCCGAGCTTGGGGACTCGCGATCTTCTTTAGTTCGGCCGCGATGGAAGCGACACGATCGGGCAACAATTCCGGATAGATCGGAAGCGAGAGAAATTCGCGCCCAAGCCTCTCGGTGACCGGGAGATCGCCAATTCGATATCCAAGTTCGACATATCTCTCCTGCAGATGGACCGGGATAGCGCAATGAACCCCAACCCGCGATGGCGCGTGCTATCGCAGCCTCGATTTCCGGCCCGATCGAGCGAGCTTGTGCTTTCAGGTCCAGGAAGGGGATCAATTCCGTCACCGCGCCTCGATGCTCTAAGTGTCAGCTTATTTAATACATTATCTGATTTAAATAATGCAAATATTAATTCGCCAACCATAATAGTAAAGTCAGATTTACTGCACGGTCAGGAAGTTTTTCGTTCCTTGCAGCGGCCGAACCGCGCCGTCCAACGTGGCGTACCCCGCTGGCTTGAACTGTCCCAGGCCATGCTGGCCCATCGCAGGATTGTCCGTCGCGTCGCCGACCTCGCCTCCTGAACTATCCGCGGTAGATATGCAGGACCTCATTCAAATACTTCCCATATCCGCTTTTCTCCAATGATCTCGCCAGCGCAGCGACCTGATCACGATCGATGAAACCCTGTCTCAGGGCGACCTCCTCGAGACAGGCAACCTTCATCCCTTGCCTTTTCTCGATGGTCTGCACGAACATCGTCGCATCAAGCAGCGATTCCACTGTGCCGGTGTCCAGCCAGGCGAACCCACGGCCCATTCGCTCAACGTGGAGTGCCTTGGCCGAAAGATATCGCATCTGCAGATCGGTAATCTCCAGCTCGCCGCGCGCCGATGGTTCGACGCGGCGCGCATATCGCACCACGTGATTGTCGAAGAAATAGAGACCCGTGATCGCCCAGTTCGAATTCGGCTGCTTCGGCTTCTCCTCGATCTGGACGGGGCGGTCGGCGTCGTCAAAGGTAACGACGCCATACCTCTCCGGATCACGCACATGGTAGGCGAAGACGGTGGCGCCTTCCTCGCGTCCTGCCGCTCTGGCAAGCAGTTCTCTCAGTCCGTCGCCATAGAAGATGTTGTCCCCAAGCACCATCGCCACGCGATCGTTCCCGATGAAATCGGCGCCAACGATGAACGCGTCCGCAAGACCGGCAGGACGGGGCTGTTCCGCGTAGCTAAGGCGTAGGCCCCATTGGCGGCCGTCTCCTAGCAACTGCTCGAACTGATACCGATCCCCAGGCGTGGTGATGACGAGGATCTCGCGGATGCCCGCCAGCATCAGCGTCGACAACGAATAATAGATCATCGGTTTGTCATAAACGGGAAGCAACTGCTTGCTGACCACGTGCGTGATCGGATAAAGTCGTGTTCCGCTGCCGCCAGCCAGCACGATTCCCTTCAGCATCGGTATCTCCTTCTCCGACGAGGTGGTCGAGACAGGTTTCGAGAGACAGGCGCCAGGCCGGCAAGCGAATTCCCAGCACGCGCTCCGCCTTGGATGAGTCCAATCGGGAGTTCGGCGGCCTGCGTGCAGCACATGGGTATTGATCGCTCGTAATCGCTTCGAGCCTCGGGGTCTGCCCCCCGCGACGGGACAGCCCCTCGAAGATTGCCTCCGCAAAGCCGTGCCACGTCGTCGTTCCTTGGCCGGTGAGATGGAAGATGCCGGCCGCAGTGCGGCGGTCGTCGGTGAGCGACCGCTCCGCAATCTGCAGGAGCGCCGTCGCCAGATCCGCTGCCGACGTCGGGCTTCCCTGTTGGTCGCAAACAACCCTTACCAGCGGGCGCGTTTCGGCGAGCCGCAACATCGTCTTGACGAAATTGCTGCCAAACGGGCTGTAGATCCAGGAGGATCTGACGATGGTTGCAAGCGGATGCGCCGCCAAGACCGCCGCCTCGCCCGCCAGCTTCGAGGCGCCGTAAGCGTTTAACGGTGCGGGGACATCCGCTTCGTCGTAAGCGTCCTGCTTCCTGCCGTCAAAGACGTAGTCCGTCGACACCTGCACAAACGGGATGTTTCTTTGCCATGCGATATTCGCCAACGCCGCCGCGCCATCGCGGTTGATTCTGAAGGCCTTCCCGACTTCGGATTCGGCCTGGTCCACCGCGGTGTAGGCCGCGACGTTGATGATCATGCATGGATCGATCGAGCTGACCATCCTGTCGACCCCTTCCCGGACCTCGAGGTCGAGTTCCTGACGTCCCAGCGTCACCATAGGCAGGTCGCGAACGACAGCGAGATCGCGAAGGCACCTGGCCAATTGGCCATTTCGACCGGCGATCAGAATCGATCGTTCCATCATGTGCGACCTCAGTGTTGGGTGACTGGAAGTCCGAGACGCGAACCGTCATAGACGCTGTTGCGAGCCGCCTGCCACCAGGCGCTGCTAGCGAGATACCATTCCACCGTCTCGGCGAGACCTTGCTCGAAGCTCCGCGTCGGCTGCCATCCCAGCTCCCGGTGAGCTTTCGAGGCATCGATTGCGTAACGCCCGTCGTGTCCCGGACGATCCGGCACGAAAGTAATCAGCGACCGCCTCGCTGCCGCCCCCGGGCAAACTCGATCCAGCACATCACAAATCTGGGTGACAACCTCCAGGTTGGATCGTTCGCTGTCGCCGCCGAAATTGTACTTCTCTCCAGGCCGGCCGTCGGACAACAGCCTTATCAAACCTGCTGCGTGATCCGCGACGTAAAGCCAGTCACGCACGTTGCTGCCGTCGCCATAGAGAGGCAATGGCTTGAACTCAAACGCCTCCGGATCACAGATGTCGTGCTGCTCAAAGCGATAACAACTTCTGCGCTCGACGGATGTCAGCGACGCCAAATTGGCCGCATATGTGAGCTTGTCGACGTTGAGAACTGGTACCCCGGCTTCCAACACCAATTGTCGACAGACCGCAGAACCGATAAATCCCGCTCCGCCCGTCACCAATACGCGCATGACCCGCCCTCTATTCAAAGACCGAGGCAAGCTGGTCGAAGGCGGGAAGCTCTCGGTCCTTTGGTGAAAGCTGAGCCTCCGAGGTCGTCACCGGCCACTCGATCGCCAAATCAGGATCGGCCCAATAGAGCCCGCCATCATGGTCGGGAGAATAGACCTCATCGACCTTGTAACAGACCATGGTTTGCGGCTGCAGCGTGCAGAAGCCATGAGCGAAGCCTTTCGGAACGAGCAACTGCTCATCGCTCTCGCTGTCCAGCTTGACCCAGAGATGCTTGCCAAACGTAGATGATAAGGGACGAAGATCGACCACGACGTCAAGAATGGCGCCCCTCACCACCCGGACCAGTTTGGCCTGGGCGAACGGAGGCCGCTGGAAGTGCAAGCCTCGAACTGTCCCGACCCGCTCCGAGCAGGACTGGTTATCCTGCACAAAATCGTGGGGAAGCCCCTTTTCGGCAAAAGCAGAGCGCTGAAACGTCTCGCAAAAATATCCGCGGGCGTCAGTAAATTGATTGGTTCGGATGAGCTTAACATCCGGGATCGCCAAACTGCGCGCTTCCACCATCACAGCACTCTCTGGTACGCCCGCCTCGATCTCCCAAGGCGGGTCGGCCTAATCTGCTCAACGTCCATCAGATCGCTCCCGCCCGTTCTCGAGGCGCAAAATCATCGAATAAAATTGCACCGCAGCGCGGGCCTTTCGCCGTAAACTTGTTTAATTGAACGCTCAATATTAATGGCGCACATTAATTTAATTGGCAATCCAAAATTTCGCTGTTATGTTTTATTTTAAATCTGGCCGTTCGTCTGGCCTTGACCCGGGGCGCCCCTCCTCCCCTCGCGATCATATTCGATAGCCAAGAGAATTATCTGATGTTGCAAGCAAATCCGCTCCAGACCGACAGAACGCGCCTGCCATTCGCCATGCCAACGCAGCAGCCGGACGGTGCTGGCATCGGCGAGCTCATCAAATGGGCTCTCGTTTTATTACGCCGCCAATATCTCGTGATCCTTGTGGCCGCCGCCCTCGTAAGCGCAGCAAGCCTCATCTACCTCCGGCTGGTCCCTCCAACCTATACGGCCCAGGTTCAGATTCTGTTCGAACCTCCAAGGGCACAATTTCTCCAAAAGCAGTCCCTTCTGTCTGACCCCCTCCTCGATGCGGCTCAAATCGAGACCCAGTTGCAGATCATCAAGTCACGCGCGATCGCCGTGGCTGTAATCAACCAACTGAAGCTGGCGGATAATCCGGATTTTAAAGCATCCCGACCGCTGTTGTCTTCGTTGCTGCACCGGTTTCCGATCTGGGCATCCCATCCGTCCGAAAGTGCCCAATCTGCTACGCCAGATCAGCCATCAGAGGTCATCATTGCCAACTTTCTGGCTCGTCTCTCCGTAGCCGGGGTTGGCTATAGCCACGTCATCGAGGTTACCTTCAGTTCAAGCAATGCCGCGCTGGCGGCGGAGATCGCGAATGCAATTGCCAAGGCCTATATCGACGATCAGCTCAGCGCGAAATTTGACGCCACGCGGACTGCAACGAGCTGGCTGCAGGAACGTTTGCAAAAGCTTGGCGACGAGGCGCTGGCCGCCGAACGCGCTGTCAACGCCTACAAATCCCAGAACAACATCGTTTCTTCGGACGGAAAGCCGATTGGCGAGCAGCAGATCACAGACCTCAACGCCCGATTGGCCGCCGCCCGCGCGCAGCGCTCCGAGGCCGCGGCCAAACTATCCCGCTATGAGGCCCTCCTGAGCTCCGATCCGGCAAACCCATCTTCGCTTGGCAGTCTGGACGCTATTGGCTCCGACGCGATGACGAGTTCCATTCTCACTTCTCTGCGCCAGCAGTATCTCGAACTTTCCAGACGAGAAGCCGAGCTGTCAGCCCGCGTCGGACGCGATCACCTGGCTGTCGTTAACATCCGGAATAGGATGCGTGAGTTTCGCACTTCAATCTTCGAAGAAGTCAGACGACTCGCCGAAATCAGCCGGAGCGAGTTCGAGCTCGCAAAACAGCGGCAGCAGGAAATTGAAAAGCAGCTGTCGGTGGCTATTGCGCAATCGCGTCTGACGAACTCGGCGGAACTGACGATAAGAGATTTGGAGAGCCGGGCGAAGAGCCTGCGCGCGCTCCACGAAACGTTTCTTCAGCAGTACATGGGTGCGACACAACAAGAGACCTTCCCCATCTCCGAGGCGCGAGTCATCTTTCCGGCCTCCGCAGCCCAAACTAAAAGCAAGCCGAAACTCCAGGTGGTCCTTGCGCTCGGTCTTTTGGGCGGGCTCGCGCTGGGCGTGCTCCTAGGTTTCATCAGGGACGCAATGGACCGCGTATTTCGCACCTCCTCTCAACTCGAAGCGGCACTGGACCTGCCGTGCCTGTCTCTCGTTCCAGCCCTGACTCTTCCAAAACAGAAGAGACCTCTGCCTCGACCTCAACCGACTCAAGACGAATCGACTCAACGACTACTTTCTACCGTTCCAGACATTCATCGCGCCGTGGTCGGCATGCCTCTCTCGCGATACACCGAAGCGATCCGTTCGATCAAGTTGGCAATCGATCATAGCCCGGCAAAGACCCGCAGCCAGGTGATCGGCATCACGTCAGCTCTTCCAAATGAGGGTAAGACCACGATTGCTGCCTCTCTCGCCCAACTCATCAGTCACAGCGGGAAGAAAGCGATCATTGTCGATTGCGATCTCCGAAATCCCTCGCTAACGGCCGCCATGGCCCCCCATGCGACGGACGGCATTATTGAAGTCGCCAACGGTGGTCGCTCGCTTGAGGAGGCGATCTGGCGTGATCCGAGGACCAGCCTCTCGTTTCTTCCGGCCGTGCGGCGCGGTCCGCTGCTTCACACGAGCGAACTTCTGTCCGACGGTTCGATATGCAAGCTCTTCGAGAGCCTCCGACAAACCTACGACTACATTATCGTAGATCTTCCGCCGCTGAGCCCTCTTGTCGACGTGCGCGTCACGGGTCCTTTGATCGACTGCTACGTCCTCGTTGTCGAATGGGGACGCACGAAGATCGATGTCGTCCAGCATGCTCTGCACACCGCCCCGACGATTTCCGACTCACTGATCGGCGCAATACTGAACAAGACTGATATGAAGGCGATGGCTCGATACGATTCTCATCGCAGCGACTACTATGATGACAGCCACTATATCCGATATGGCCTCTCAGGCTCCTAAAGTGGCCCTTGTGATGCGCCTCGTCTGGATTTGTGGAGCAGATCCGAGCCCCCTGCCGATCTGAGTAACTGCCGACCAGCAGATAGAGAGGCGAAGTCGATGGTTGTCAGAGCGCTGATGTTGGGACCCATTTTGGCTGTCGTTTGGGCATTCGCGATGCCTGAGATTCCGCAATTTCGCGCAGGATTTGTCACTGTTCTTGCAATGGCGTTGGCGGCAGTGGCAATTTTTGCTTCGGCTTCTACCCTCGCCCGCGTTGTGCGACTGCTGCACCCCATTCTGATCCTTGCTCTCGCTGCGCCGGCAGTCTGCATGGCTCTCCAGCTCGTTCCGATCCCTATCCACGGACTCGGCAATCCGATATGGGAAACCGCTTCGACTGCCTTGAATGAGCCCCTGGCCGAACGGCTCACGGTTGACATTCGCGCGAGCCTGCAGGCGATTATGCAGTACAACGCGGTTGTAGCCCTCGCGCTCGTCACAGCCGTCGTCGCCTTGGACCGACAGCGCGCCGCGCAACTCCTCTACATGCTCGCTGCGGTTGCGACAATCGTCAGCGCGTGCTCGATATGGCGGCATGTCAACGGCTTGGAAGGTTCTTCTGGTGGCGCCCCCCCGCTCGCTATCACCAATGCTGCGGTCCCAGCTGCGCTGGGCCTCCTGCTGTCCGCCGTGATGATACTCCACGCGTACGAGCAAATCCGGCGTGCTAGGAAACGTTCCATTTCCGCGCTCGGTCCGACGACGACATTATTGCTTGGCCTCCTCGCGATGGTCATCTGTCTGACGGCGATTCTCGTTCAGAGCGAAACAAGCATTGCCGTTTCTTCATTACTTGGAACCGGAACCGTCTTCGCCGTCTTCGCTACACGCAAATGGTTCTATGGGATTTGGGGCACAGCAGGCGTGCTTGCCGCGGCTGCAATTCTGTTTCTGGCGAGCTTCACTCTCGTGCCGATAAGGCAGAATGCTGATCTGACAGTCGCTCTTTCCAGGAGCAGCCACATTGCGGCTGAACGGATGCTGCAGGACGTCGGCCTGGCAGGATCCGGGGCAGGGGCTTATGCAGTATTGTTACCGGTTTATCGAGACATCGGCACGACGGCATCGCCAGAGCGCCCCACGACTGCTGCTGTCATCGCGGTCGAGATGGGCCGGACTTTTCTTTGCGGCCTCTTGATCGTTACTGTGCTTGGCGCGTGCATTCTATTCAGGCGCTCTTTGCTGCGCAGTCAAGACTACGCCTACGCGGCCATCGGTTCGGGCGCTGCGGTTTCATTGGCTATGCTCGCCCTGATCGATGGTGGAATTCTCGATCTCGGCGAATCGCTATTGGCCGCAGTACTGTTCGGGGTGGCTTTTGCTCAAAGCCAATCCTCCAGCGAGATCCCGTACGCACGATCGGGCCAGCCCGCAAATGGCGCCAACGATCAAGCAGCAATGAGCCAGCCAGCACGCTTGAGCACGTCCGGCAGTGCACCGGTCCGTCTTGCTTTAGGCTCCATTGCGGTCGTGCTGATGGCGCAATCAGCCTGGCTGCTCAGCGAACGCTCGCATCTGGGCGGCTCGCTGGTCGGACAGCTTGCCGCCGGCGATCCGTCGATCCAAACGGTGTCAAGGCTGCCGTCGAACTCACTGGAGCCTGACGGCGACCTGGGTGCTGGAGATGCGCTCGCAGCCACGTTGCGTGTCTCGCCGTTGCGAGGCGACCTTTGGCTCATGCTTGCCGCGACCTCGAGGGAGCACGGGTCGAACAGATACGATCTTACAGCTCTGCTGAAGCTGTCATACTACACCGCGCCAAACGATCTGGCGCTCGTTCCACTGCGCTTGGCCGTCGGTCTTGGCACCAACTCGGCTGTAAATGAGCCCGAACTGCGTGACTTGATAAGGCGGGATGTCAAGATCGCCGTTGAAAATCAGCCTGCTCTCAGATCGGGCTTTGGTATTGCCTATCGGTCGGCGACCGCCGATGGGAGGGCGTTTGCGGACAGCCTGATTTCGGAGCTCGATCCGGGCTATCTTGAAAGCATGCACGCCGCCGTTCGATTTCCGTCGTCCGGAGCGGAATTGCCGTCGAGCGGAGTCAGGTAGGAGCGCGCGGCTCCCAGGCCATTCATTTCGTGAGCAGACGCTCGACGACCGGCCAGGCCGCCCGGGCAAACCCAGGCGGAATTTAAAATTAAAATGATTTTCTACTTGATATATGCGGTGAATTAATAATAAATTAATTAAACATTTTTTCGGGCACCGCACGATGAATTTCGTGAGCCGTCATTTCGCCGATCTGAACGACACGGCTTCTGTCGGTCCCGACCCGGCCGCCTCCCAGAAATGGCCCCTCCGTTACGACTCCATCGAGTACGTGGCGGTCTGTGCGGATGTTGCGACCCTTGTCTTTGCGAGCGCCATTTCCACTTTGGCGTCCGAACTTCACAATGGCAGAGCCGAAGGTGATTGGGCCAGCGCATTTGGCTTGGCGCTGGGCAGCGCTATTGGCCTCGTTTGGCTGCTAAAGGCCCATGGCCTCTACCAACCCTTTGAGCTCCTCGTCCTGCGAAATCAGATTCGCGGCGTCTGCATAGCGTGGACATCATCGTTACTTTTGATCTGGGCCTTACACGGTTTTGCAGTTCGTCCAGGGCCGTCTCAAGAAGTGGGTCTGCTCTTTGCCGTGTTCGGGTTAGGGCTCCTGATCGCCGAGCGATGGGGAGTGAGGGCCCTCCTCGTCAGATGCTTGAGTGGCAGAAAGTTTGCCGGGACAAATATTGTCCTCATCACTGATCAGCCCTTATCGGAATATGCCGGACTGTCGCAGAGCCTCGCAATCCTCGGCTTTAGCGTTACAGGCCGATTCAGCCTGCCGTCGACCGGCTCTGGGCTTGCTTGGCGAAAGCGACTTAGTGCGCGAGTGATCGAGCACATTCGCAACTCGAATATCGATCAAGTTGTGGTGGAGGCAAACCCTGACCGATGGCCTGACTTGCGTGCGTTTGTCGCGGATTTGGGGGTTTTGCCGTTCCCGATCATTCTGGTGCCAGTGGGTGCGGCTTCGGACCTGCTCCGTCATCCTACGCGGCGGATAGGAGGTGTGGTCTGCATAGAGCTGCAGCACGGCCCCTTGTCGGCGATCGCAAACGCGAAAAAACGCACAATAGACCTCATCGGAGCGGGGCTAGCCTTGATCGTGCTGGCTCCATTTATTGGACTGCTCGCAATCGCAATTAAATTGGATTCTCGCGGCCCCGTCCTCTTTAAGCAGCAGCGCTGCGGCTTCAACGGTCGCAATTTTACGATTCGCAAGTTTCGCACCATGCATGTAATGGAGGACGGACCTATTGTGGTCCAAGCCCGGCCCGCAGACCACCGTGTCACTCGGGTTGGGAAATGGCTGCGCCGCACCAGCCTCGACGAACTACCGCAGTTGCTCAACGTGCTCGACGGAAGCATGTCGCTCGTGGGCCCCCGGCCTCATGCCTTAGCTCACGACGGGCAATTCAACAGCCTCTTGCGGAACTACGCCTTCCGTCGCCGCGTCAAGCCAGGTTTGACAGGCTGGGCACAAATCCATGGATGCCGTGGTCCCACACCTGATCCGGCTGCAATCGAACGACGCGTTGAATATGACCTTTGGTATATCAACAACTGGAGCCTACACCTTGATCTTGCGATCTTGCTACGGACCCCGTTTGAGGTACTGAGAGGGCGCAATGCGGTCTAACAATCAATACTGCCCTCTCCGGCGCTTGGAGCGGGCCTGAAGCAACTACGGCCTTTTACCCTAAGCGCGCTGGCGAGCCTTCCCACCGGCGTCGCTGATCTGGAACTCTTCGATCTTGCGTCCGGATTTCATTGCAGCCACCAACCAGCGCGGCCGCTTGCCACGACCGGACCAAGTTTCCGACGTTTGAGGATTCCGATATTTTGGAAGTACCCGAGGATACCTGCGTCGCGGCTTGTCGTCCGGAACTCTTTCAAAAGAACTCGGGTCGCGCGGCCCTCGGGCTTCTCCATTAAGCACGGCCAAACGCTTTTCCAGCTCCTGCTTTTCGGCCTTGATCCGGGCTGACAAAATGCCACTGATCTCTTCGTGGAGCACCCAAAGATCATCAAGGGACATGATCTCTAATTCAAGCTTCTTCGGGGACATGTCACCACCCTATAGTTGTACCTCGTTTATATCCCCAGAGAGGACATTAATCAAGCGACAGACCGGCATTATCCAAAGCGAAATATGGAACCAAAAGAAATGCCCAAGTGAAATACCGGCGGCCCGACCATTAATCAAGGGCAAAAAAATGCCGAGGCCCGCACATTAACAGCGCAAGGCACACATGTCACGTGCATCGAACGGAACGCCTAGATCCGCGGGCCGGCGAGTTGCGGAGGCCGGCCAGCCGAATGCCTTCGCCCTACTCGACTGCGGCGCCGGGCCATTGTCCGTGGCGCGTGTTGGGGCGCGCAGCCTCTACAGGACCGCAGCCGTGATCGAATGACCGCCATATCCCTCAGGGCCCGGAGCCGCAATTGGATTTGCGCCTCCAGTAACTCGATGTCCCTGCAATGCGCCGGAGGCATGATCAACTCCGCCATGCAGGCCTTCAATTGCGAAAGGGGCAGATCGACCACTCTGATTTTTGCGCTGTGCAACACGGCAAACCCTCGCACGGCCATTATCTAAAAAATAATTATCGCATATTCTCTTAAATCAATTATATTTAAATCTATTCAAGACGTCAATTTGAAATGGGATTTCCTAGCTTGCCTACTTTCCATCGGAGCACGACTTCATGTCGACATCAGCACGATGAAGTTGGAGGCAGCAGAACATCGATAAGGGCAGGATGCGCAAGGAAGATCTTGAGGCAATGGACTTCGAGGAACTCTGGCTCCTTCACGAGGAGCTAACGAAGGTCCTTGCCGAAAAGATTACAGCGGAGAAACAGGAACTCGAAAAGCGCCTTTCGCAGCTCTATCGTCTAGACCAAGCAACTCCGGACGAGCGAACTCTCGACCCGAGTACACCAGTTCGACGCAAATATCCAAAGGTCATACCTAAATACTACAACCCGCTTAGACCTTCCGAGACTTGGTCCGGGCGCGGAAAACAACCGCGATGGCTGGTTGCGGCGCTGCAATCGGGACATGCGCTCGAGGAATTCAAAATTCCGGAAAAAACAGAGGCTACTGATACAAGCACGAACGAGCAGGAGCATTCGTGAAGGGCGCGCTTAGTTGCCCCGGGCGTCACTCGCGTTGGTTAACGGCGCAGCCGCGCGCGGCGCTCAATCCAAAATCGAGTTTGCGTCGAGCGATAAAGATCCTGATAAAGATCCTTGGGCCACTCCTAAAGCACAGCACTCACGCCGCCGCTACTAGGCTGCCATTTTGACTGACTCGGAGCGCCGTGAGCTGGTGGAGATCCACCAACCGAGTGGCCTCAAATGCCTCTTGTGATAAAATTCGGTGGGCATCCAGCAGATATCGATAGGCTTCGCGGCCGGCACTCCGTTCGGTCAAAACGCGCTCCATCTCGCCGATGCTCCTCAGCTTCCGCTGCATTTCAGCCATATCATTGTGAATCGAAGAGGGCGCCAGCTCCCAATTTTCGGACATTTTCTTCCTCCGCCGGATCGAATTAATATTAAAATCTTACCTCAATTAACTCGCGGAACTCCACGAATAAATTTCGGTCACAAATTGTTTCTGTTTTATTCACCGTCGGCAGCGCTTTGAAGATTCTCGAATTTCCTTAATCCGGCGAGAAAAATCTTCTCCGTTGGTTCCGCGGCCTCGGGTTCGCCCACGACGCGCCCTGGGGCGCTAACAGGATGCGATCGGACACCGCCTGCACCTCCGGCAAATAAGACGAGATCACCCCACAGGTCTGCCCCCCGGTAGCGAGCCCACGCACCTCGGCGCGGATCTACGGGATGGGACCAAAGTCAACGCTCGCGTGTAGATCGATCGAAAATCACGAGCGAGAGATTCTGCACGAGCGTGCAGGCTTCATCGGCCCGGCCGTGATCCGGCATCTTTGGCGAACAACCGGCGCCCGCATAGGACCTCCCGGTCTTCCCATCATGGTGACGAACTGCTTCAACGATTACGGGCCCTGTCACTTTCCGGAAAGCTCATTCCTCACATGATCGTTCGCGGATTGTCGGGCGAATCGCTGCTGGCCTACGGCGATGGCGGCAATATCTGCGACTGCCTCTATGTCGCCGAGCACGCAACGCGCTGACCTTGATACTTTGAGCGCAGCAGGGTCTGCGATACCGACAGCATCGGCGCGCCCTGCGGGCGGGGTTGTGGAGCGCAACTGCGGTCTGCTCAGCCGCCCGAGGCACTCCGCACGGCGATCTCATCAGCTTTCGTGTCCGACCGCCTTGGCTACGACCTGCATGAATAGGTCTCGGCTGACGAAACCTCCGTGATTGTACGGGGCGAGATGCGTCAACTTCCTCCTGGTAAGGTTGAGCAGTTAGCTTAATCCGCGGTGTTTGTTGCGAAGTTTTGTCAGTACCCTATCCACTTCTCGCACCGGGCTCCCCAAGCCCGGCCCCACCCAAGCAAAGCCGTCGAGCGAACATGGGTCCGCTTGGCGGCTTTGTCGTTGTGTCTATGCGAAGAGGAACGTTTCGGTTATGGCGCGGAAGCCCTGGTCGTTCAAAGAGGATCGCCGGCTCATGGAGCTGGCCAAGTCTTCCACGTCGGTGGAAGAAGCAGCGAAGCAACTCGGGCGATCGCCTGACGCGATCAGGCGCATGGCGATGCGGCTTGGTCTGACGTTGAAGTCGAAGGCAGGCAAGAAGAGCTAGCCTTACGAAGCAGTCTGTTCGTACTAAAGGGCCAGAAGCCCTCTTGCGAATGCCTGCGCCAGCACGCCCAGGTGCGTCAGCTCGCCGAACTCGCCCGCGAGAACCAGCCGGCGAAGCTCGCCTGGCGAAACAAGGCTGACCCGAACGCCCTGCTCCTCGACAAAATCGACGACGCGGTCCCCGGTCCTGACGAAGAACGAGTGGGTCGTATTGCTGATCCGGCTCGAGCATGTTGCGCATTGACCGATACGCTCGATGCTAACAGTGTGATAGCCGGTCTCTTCCAGAAGCTCGCGCCTGGCGTTCTCCAGCGGATCTTCATCCGGGTCGACAATTCCAGCCGGCAACTCCAGTGAGAAGCGCTCGATCGCGGGGCGATATTGACGCACCAGGAGGACACGCGAGTCGGGCGTGACGGCCAGGACGGCCACGTAGTCAGGCTGCGCAATTGCGTAGTAGGTTTCCTCCGGACCGTCGCGCGAGAAACTCACGTCACGAGCGACAACCTCAAGCCATGGTGAGATCCTCGTGCGCTCGACCTTCAGAATCTTTGGCAGATCGGGGACCATCCGGGCATGTCTCCTTTGACGTGTCAGACAGGGTTATAGAGATGCGCGGCATCCGGCGCATTCGGCGGGGAACATAGGCAGAGACTCGGCGTTTGCCCTAGGCTTTTAGCGAGGTCAGACCGTGCTGCATCTTGCCATTTCCGTCATGCTGGTCTGGTTGGCGATCAACATCGCCTACGTCGCGCTGAGAATGAGAGCGACGCGATCCCCGCACAGCGGAAAGAACCTGAACAGTTCGATCGCCGCTTATCGCCCCGAGATCGTTTCCCTGCACCGCCACATGCGGCGATAAAGCTTTGAAGCTGCGAAGGGTCACGGCCTCTAAGTTCATGGATTTGCCAGCGATCTCAGGGGCCTAGGGCCGCGGCTTGTTGGGCGATCCCATTCCCGGACTGCTTCCATTGCTGGGCATCCCCTGCCTTTGAAGGCGCCCCCATGCTGTCGGAGCGCGAGTTCGCGCTGACCGCTTCGGATTAGAGAGCCGGTCTGGGTGCCGGGGGCCCGATCCTTGGTTCCCTGTGCCAGAGCCCCGGCATCTCCGGCGCCCACAACTATGAGTAACGCCCCACACAGCCTGCCAAATAGGCAAAACCCGTTCCCATCCGTCCGCTCCGCTGGCTTCATTAAACCCTATCTTAGCGCGTCCGGGCTAGGATCTCCCGGAAGCCTCCTCAACTTCCGCTCGGGCAGGATGGGACTACAGCGACCGACCTTCGCGTTTGCAGCGCTCGTGCTTGCGAGCACGGTCGTGTTCGGCCTGGCTGGACACCTTGCGGCGAAGAGCTTCATCCGCCACCAGCAGGCCCGTCAGCTCGACGAGTTGACCGAGGTCGTCCTGCGTCGCTCCGAATTTGCGGTCGAGTTCGCGGCCGCAAGTCTGACCGAACTCGGCAAGCGTGACGCTGTGAACTGCGAGCCTGCGACGCTCCAGGCCATCCGCCTCCATGTCTACCAGCGCTCGGCAATCAAGGACGTCCGCCTTGTCAATCCGAACGGCTCGGTGATCTGCTCGGCCTATTCCGAAACGCTGGAATTCGACGAGGGATGGGTCGACCGCCGGGACATGCTCGCCTCGCGCGACGGGAAACTCTCACTGTTCCGCGTTCAGCAGTTCGGTGGCGACGCGCTTGGTGTTCTCAGGGATATCAACAGCAGCGCTGCACTGGTCGCCATTGTCGGCATCAATGCGAGCCTGTTTGACATCATGCCGTCCGAGCTGCGCGGGCACAGTGAGGTGACCCTCTCCTTGAGCAATGGAGAGAAGCTTGGTGAGTTCCAGCTCGATGCCGACCAGCCACGGCGAAATTCGAAGCGCTTCGACAGGTCTTCGGACCGTTATCCCCTTCACACGACCATCGAGGTCGACGGTGCCGTCCTCTCGGCCTGGAAGAGCGAAGCCTATTGGCCGGCACTAGCCGTCGCCGCCGGGCTTGGCGCGCTGTTCGGGATCCTGCTGGGACGAAGCCGCCGCACGGAGGGACCGGTCGCAGATCTCGATCGCGCCCTGACCGCAGGCGAGTTCAAGCCGTACTATCAGCCCGTCTTCGATCTCAGGACGAGAGAGATCAAGGGCTGCGAGATCCTGGCGCGCTGGGTACGCGAAGACGGCTCGGTCGTCCCGCCGATGAATTTCATTCCGCTTGCCGAGTCCAGCGGCCGCATCCAGGCCATGACCTGGCAGATCCTGAAATCAGCATTGTCCGACCTCCGGCCGTTGTTGAAAGCAGACAAGGATTTCAAGCTCTCCTTCAACGTCGTCCCCAAGCATCTCCTGAGCGCCGGCTTCGTCGAAACGCTTCGGCGTACCGTCGTGACGGCAAAAGTTGCGACCCGGCAAATCGTGATCGAGGTGACCGAACGCGACGAGCTCGACGATCTCGCGCGCGCGGCCGCCGTCGTGGCCGAGCTGCGCGAATATGGCTTCCACGTGGCCATCGACGACGTCGGGGTCGGCCACAGCGGACTGTCGCGACTGAAGGGTCTGGGCGCCAACACGATCAAGATCGACAAATTCTTCGTCGACACGATCACCGTGGATGCATCGACCACGACGATCGTCGAGATGCTGGTCGCACTCGCCAAGGACTTCCGAATGACGGTCGTTGCGGAAGGAATCGAGACGGAAGAACAGCTCCGCGCCCTGGTCGCCTCCGGTGTCGAGACCGGGCAGGGATATCTTGTCGCCGCGCCGCTGCCCTTTGCGAAGTTCAGCGAATTGATGGCGCCGCGTCATGCCGCGGCAGCGCAGGCAAACGACGCAGCGCTGGTGGCTTGACCGAGGCGGCTGGTTCGAATTCGGACAGGCGCCCTAAAGCGCGATGAGATTGGGTTGAATCGTCATCGCGCTTTAGCTCCTTGTTTGAGCATGATCTTTTCGGAACCGCTTCACACTTTTCCGGATCATGCTCTAGCACCCTGCATGGATGGCGTCCCGGTGCGAACCACCAGTCATGAACCTTGCATCGGAAATCTTCGAGCTTTAACGATACTTTCCGCTTTTGAGAGCGGTACGCCGATTGGCCGGCTATGATGCCGCCATGCGCCGAAATCACCTCATCGCAGCCTCAGCAATCTGCCTTGCCCTCATCGCCTACGCCACTTTGGCGCGGCTGGCGGGGCGGCCCGCGCTCATGGGTCACCACGAGGCATATTGGGTCGTCGTCATCGAGCGCTTCAGTGCTTATGGCCTGCTGGGATTTCTTCTCTCCTTCTTGCTGCCGGGCCGCTTCGTTTTGGCGTGCTCGCTCGTCGTGGCCGTCGCAATGGGGCTGGAAGTGCTGCAGGCTCTGACACCTGATCGCGATCCGGGTCTGCTGGACGTTCTGCAAAAGGCAGCGGGAGGCACCGTAGGGGTCATCCTTGCCCAGACGATCCTGGCTTTCCTTCCCCGTCCGCCGTCCTGACGTGGGGAAAACCTGGCACGGGCGAAGCGTCAACGCGCCAGGACATCGGCCCTCTACTTCACCATCTGACCGCGCAACTCACCACCGGGATTCGCAGCCGTGTGAATGTTCGCGTACCACTTTCCGGCCAGCAAATCCGTCGCCTGGGTGCCAGTGAGTGTCGCGGTGCCCTGAATGGGACTTTGCGCCGTTTTGAACGGCAGTGCGATGCCGGCGTTCTTGCCGGCTTCACTGGGCCCGTGGAAATGGGCGCCCATCGCGGGGCCCGACAGGCCGGTAAAGGTGATCGTATAGGTCAGCGTCTTGGTCTCGGTGTCGTAGGTGGCCTCTGCCTTACCCGAGCCGGCCGAATTGTTCGGAGGCACCTCGTTGCTGCCTTTCAGATCGGCCTGCAGCTTCACGACCTCTGCTCTTGCGGGAGCAACTGTGGTGATGAGCAGCCCTCCCAGGGTCGCCACTCCCAAAACTCTCACGCAGACCCAATGATTGGCTTGCCTCATGGCATCCTCCTGCAGGCTCTTCGGCCCAACTCGGTTGAAACACCGACCGCAGCCGGAAATTCCGGATGCGGATTTATGCCTGATTCGGGACGACAACCACCGCGGGAATCACGGCGTACGGCCAAGCCGGCTGGTCCCATCCCCGGGAGTGCCCGGCGATTAAGCCACCCCGCGCCTATGGACCTCGTTCGGCGCCAGCAGTTCCGCCATTTGCCGGTGTGTGGCCTGGAGCGCTTCGATGGCGCTGTCGAGGTCAAAATCCGACTCGCGGACAGAGGCAAAAAACTTGGCCGTCAACGCCAGATCCAGTTTCACGCGGGTTGCCCCGTCGCGGCTTTTGCGACGGTCAAGCGACAGGTGGATGGCCCGCAATCTCGCCTCGCTGCTGCTGCATTCACAAAGCGTGGCGAGTTCGTCATATGTCATCCAGATCTGAGCCATGTCCGTCCGTCCCTTGTTATGGACCTCAGCCTAATTTTTCGGCTCTAAAAGTATTGTTGCTGCGAGCGCAATCCGTCGACATTTTCGTCGCACGATGGTCAATTGAAGCTGAATCAGGAGCGGTTTGCATGCGAAGCCAAAGGGTGCGATGGCGGAACCTCGAACGATCCGGGATATCAGCCTCCGGGCCTGCGCCGAAGCGAGACTAGCCAGGTTCTTTCGTGGCCTTGACGGACCAAGGCTTGCAGCTATCCAGGATGATCAAACACGATATAACGAAACCGGTCGACGATTGCGCCACTTGGGCTTTGCGTGGACTTGCTGCTGGCGGCCTCAGGTCCGGATGGGTCGTTGCATTTGCGTTGGGGTAAAAGGACATGACAGACCGACCGACTATCCTCGTCACGGGAGGCGCTGGTTATATTGGCGCGCATGCTTGCCGCGCCCTCGCCGCTGCCGGCTATCGGCCCGTCGTCTATGACAATCTCACGACGGGACATCGCAGCTTCGTCGCCGGGGAACTGGTGACGGGCGATCTGCTCGACGGCGCGACGCTGGCGCGCGCCTTTGCCGACCACAAGGTGACGGCGGTGATGCATTTTGCGGCGGCAAGCCTCGTCGGCGAGTCCATGACCGACCCGCAGAAATACTACGTCAACAACGTCCAGGGTACGCTGTCGCTGCTGCAGGCGATGCGCAATGCGGGCTGCCACCGCATCGTCTTCTCCTCGACCGGCGCGGTCTATGGCAATGCCGATTCCAAGGCGCTGTCCGAGGATTTCCCCTGCGTACCGATCAATCCTTACGGCGCCTCGAAATGGATGATCGAGCGCATGCTGGCGGACTATCGCGCGGCTTACGGTTTCGGTGCGTTCTGCCTGCGCTATTTCAATGCCAGCGGCGCCGATCCCGCCGGCGGCATCGGCGAGTTGCGCGACAACGAGACCCATCTCATTCCGCGCGCCATGATGGCCTTGCAGGGCCATGTCGAGTTTGCCGTATTCGGCGACGATTACGACACGCCCGACGGCACTGCGATCCGCGACTACATCCACGTCACCGACCTCGCTGCAGCCCACGTCGCAGCGCTGAAGCTGCTGGAGACAGGACATGGCGGCGGCAGCTTCAATCTCGGCACCGGTTCAGGCTTCTCGGTGCGCGAGATCCTGAACGCCATCAAGCAAGAGACCGGACGCGAGGTGCCTCACACCGTCAAGCCGCGCCGCGCTGGCGATCCGACCTATCTCGTCGCGGATCCTTCTGCTGCGCGAAAAGTGCTGGACTTCGTGCCGCGCCATTCCGACCTGCCGACCGTGATCCGCACCGCCTGGGCCTGGCACCAGAAGGCGCATCCGCCCAAATAAGCGCGACGGATTCTTGATGGAGCTTGCGCTCAAGAGGCTGCAGCCGCCTGAGCGCTAATCGCGCGGCGATCCGAATGGCCCGGGCGCAAGCGGACGGCGCGGCCGGGACCAGCTGTCGAGCCCCTTGGGCAATTTGTCGGAATTGAGCTTCACGACCGCGCATTTGGCGTCGGCCGCCACGACGTCTTCCTGGCTGTAGATCAAGGTGCACTCGAACCTGACGTCAGGCGCCTCCTTTGCCGTGCCCCAGCACGTCGCAACCGCGCCGCTGCAATCACCAGAAAGATTGGCCTCGACTTCGTCTGGGCCAAACACGCTCGGATTGCCCTCGGTATGACGCTTCACGGTCAGGACAGCCGTGAAGCGCTGCTGATCGACCTGATAGGAACCACCATAGGTGAAGAAGCTGTCGCTGCCGGAGATTCGTCCCTCGGTCAAATCGACAAGGCCAGTGCCCTGGCCACGCGGAGTTCTGAACCAGGCAGCGTATTTGCCGTCTCTCAGCATGAAGACATCCGTCGTGAAATTCAGACGTACTTGCAATGATCCGTGGGGCGCGACAATGACCGATATGGCGCGTGTTCCGCCACGGTTAACGCCCTGCAAAGCCGGTTCCTAAAATTGCGGCGCAGGGCTGCGCCGCGACGGCGGCAAGCTCAAAACAATTCTATGCCGTCATCCGCAGGCTCGACTGCGTCGACGCGGCGCGTGGCGGCGCTCGACGACAGCCCAAAGGCTTGCAAGAAGTTCCTGTGAACGTCGCGCTCGCGCTCCATCGTGTAGCGCGCGAACAGATCGTCGAGCAGCGCCTCGTCCGGGAGCTGCGGCCGATGCGTGCCCGCGCTTGCCGTCTCGAGGCGCGCAGCGACCGCGGGCAACGTTGCGGAGGACTCGCCGAGCGAGCTCATCAGGCCTTGCGCCGAATTCATCAGGCCCTCGAACTCGGCACCTTCGTCGACGAGGCGGGTCATCAGCTTGCCGAGCCGTTCGTTGCCGGCCTCGACCTCGCGCAGCGCCTGGAGAATCTGCGGCTAGGCGCTGGCGCCTGCTGTCGCCGGCTTGCAAGGATATGATCGCGCTGCCGACGGCTTCGGCGATCTTCCGCGTGCTGCCGCTGGCCAGATCGGCGAGATGGCTGCTCTTGCTGCGCTGATCACGCAGGCCGGAATAGGCAGCGCCGAGCCCGGCGCTCTCCGCCACCAGCTGGTCACCATAGCTTTTGTCGAACTCCTTCTGCCTGATAGATGCGGTGACGACGGCCTCCGACAGGCGCTGCTGGTCCCGCGCGCAGCCCTCGATCGAGCCCTGCACGGCTTTGCCCAGATCGTAGGCCTCCTGCGTGAAAGCCAGAAAACCCTCGCGATCGCCATCGAGCGACGCCGCCTCGATCCGCGCGCTGCGTGCGATGATGGTGATCATCTGGATATGCTTGAAGAACGGCTTCAGCAGAGCGGACGCCTCGGTCGTGCTCTTGCCGATCATCGCGAGCAGCGCGCTCTCGGCCGGCAGCGCCCGCGCCAGCTCGCTCAGCCGCGCCGCGATCTCCTGCAGCGCGGTCGCGGCAACGACACCGGCGAGCACACGCTGAGGGTCGCTCGCTACAGCCGCATCAGCGCCGAGCAGCTCGGCCTCCCGGCCCGCCTCTGCCGGGACATCTATCTCGCGGCTCCCCTGCACGACGTCGGCAAGGTCGCCATTCCCGACAAGATCCTGCTCAAGCCCGGCAAGCTGACCGACCAGGAGATGGCTGTCATCCGCACCCATGCCACGATCGGCGAGAGGATCCTGGCCGACTCCGGCTGCGAGTTGATCCGGCTCGGTGCGCAGATTGCCGCAGGCCATCACGAGCGCCGGGTCGGGATTGCCACCGGGCAGACGACGTTGCCGCTGCAGAAATCCGAGGCCGCCCTTTCACCCTATATGCCAGGGGTGACCGGGAGCCGCCCGGCCCAGGACCGCGCCGCCGCAACGGCGGTCTGACATCAGGCCCACGGCCGGGATTTGCGGCACCGCCCATTTCTGTCATCACAGGCTTGAACCTGTTCCTGCTAGGCTGCATCAACACCAAGAGTGATTCTGATCACACTTGGCTCGGTCATCCCCTGTTAGGCTCGCGTCGGGACCTGGGTCAGTCACACACCGTTCGAACTGGAAGAGACAGTCATGAGAACCCTGATCGGCGCCATCGTCGGCGCGATTTGCCTCGCCGCCCCCGCCGTCGCGGAGACACCGGCCGCGATCGTCGAGGACGTGCAGGGCAAGGTCGACGGTATCGACTTCATGGATTACGTGGCGCCGGGCAAGATCATCAAGCTCGGCCCCAAGGCCGGCGTCACGCTCAGCTACCTGAAATCCTGCCTGCGCGAGACCATCACCGAAGGCGTGGTGCTTGTCGGCACCGAGCAGAGCACCGTGCAACTCGGCAACGTCCAGCGCGTCAAGGTATCGTGCGATGCCAACGCCGCGCAGCTCTCCGAACGCGAGGCGAACCAAAGCGCGGCGACCACGTTTCGCACCATGCGATCCGATGCTGGCAGCGCGCCGGCGAAGCTGCCGACGATCTACGGCACCGCGCCGCTGATCCAGGCCAAGAGCGGCAGCACGCTGGTGATCGAACGCACCGACGGCAAGGAGCCCGCGATCAGCCTGCCGCTCAAGAGCGACATCATGGTCGCCGGCAAATTCTTCGACCTCTCGAAGGCCGGAAAGTCGCTGACGCCGGGCGGCAGCTATCTCGCAAAACTCGGCAACAAGCGCTACACGTTCCAGGTCGATGCCAGCGCCACCGCGTCGCCGACGCCGATCATCGGGCGTCTGCTGCGGTTCGAATAGGGTCCGCGACAGCAACGATGCGGCGGATCGGCAGGCGGGACATCGTTGCAGCGATCGTGATTGCGCTCGTGACCGGCGCTGCTTTCACGTCCCCGCCGCTCCAGAGACTGCAAGGTCTCTCGCTCGATATTCTCACGGCCTTGCGCTGGACGCTGATCGGCGACCGGCGCGATCCCGCGACATCGCCGGTCGTCGTCGTCGCGATCGACGGGGAGACCTACGAGACGCCGCCTTTCAAGGGATCGCCGACGCAGACCTGGACGCGCGAGGTCGGCCGGGTGCTCGGCAGCATTACCGAGGGCGGCGCCAAGGTCATCGGATTCGACGTCATCTTCAAGAATTCGATCGAGCAGTCGGACATTCCTTTCGGCGACGCGCCGGTCGGCGCGCGCATGAAAGGATTTGACCGCGACTATCTGATCGCGTTGCGCAAGCTGTCCGACAGCGGCAAGCTGGTGCTCGGCGAGATTCTCAGCAATGACCATCCGGACAGTCCTTTCGCCGCGCAGCGACTTTCAGTGAAGAACAATGTCCGCGCCCTCAACGTCTACACCGATGACGACGACGTGATCCGGCGGATGCCGCTCAGCTTTTCCATCGGCGGCAAGCCGATCCCGGCCATGGCTGTCGAGCTCGCTTCGCGCGCACTCGCCCTACCGCCGGAGACCGGGCCGTCCGGCACCATGTCGTTGTCCGGCTACGCTATTCCGAGCGCTGAGCCCAACACACTGACGCTCAACTTCCGCGGTATGGGCCGCGACGTCCCGGCCTATTCCTTCGCAGACCTGCGCGCTTGCATCGAGAAAGGCGACACGGACTTCTTCCGTCGCGCCTTTGACGGCAAGGTCGTCTTGCTCGGCACCATCCTCAATTTCGAGGACCGCAAGCTCACCTCGATGCACCTCTCCGGCGGCTATGACGGCAGCCCGGGCGCGCGATGCGCCCTGCCAACGCCCGCCCGTACGGAACAAAAAGCCCGTAGTGACATCGCCGGTGTCTTCGTGCATGCCACGGCGGTCCGCAACCTGATCGAGCGTGACGCGGTCACCGAGTTCGGCGTCCCGCAGCGCGCGGCCCTGGCGATTGGGTTCGCAATGGTCATCGCCTTCGCGGCCTGCATGCTCGCCCCGACCGGTGCGATACTCAGCTGGCTCGCGCTCACTGCCGCCTACACCACCGTCGCTGTCAGCGCATTCGTTCATGCGCTTGCACTTCCCCTGACCGAGCCGGTGCTGGCAGGCCTGACCGCCATCGCCTTGATGATCGGCTATCGCTTCGTGATCGCCGACCGCGAGGAGCGCTTTCTGCGCAAGAGCTTTGCGTTCTACCTCGCGCCCGAAGTGATCGACAGCATGGTTGCCTCCGGCAAGATGCCTGCGCTCGGCGGCGAGATGCGTGACATCACCATGTTCTTCTCGGACCTCGCCGGCTTCTCCTCGATCGCCGAGAAGATGACACCGGCCGAGCTGGTCGCATTGATGAACGACTATCTGTCGGCCATGACCGACATCATCGAAAGCCATGGCGGTTATGTCGACAAATATATCGGGGATTCCGTTGTCGCCATGTTCGGTGCGCCGGCCGACGATCCCGATCACGCGCGGCACGCGGTCGCCGCCGCGCTGCAATGCCGCGACCGGCTGAAGGAGCTCAACGACAGCCACCCCGCCTTTCAGGGTCGTGGCCTTGCCCACCGCATCGGACTGAACAGCGGCAAGGCCGTCGTCGGCAACATCGGCTCGCGCCGGCGCTTCAACTACACCGTCATGAGCGACACCGTGAACCTCGCATCGCGCCTCGAGGGCGCCAACAAATATTATGGCACCGTGATCCTGGCCTCCGAGGCGACGGTGAACCAGAGCCGCAGCGCCTATACCTGGCGCGAGCTGGACACGGTGAAGGTGCAGGGACGCGACGAGCCGATCAGGGTGTACGAGCCCCTGGCCGAGACGAACCAGGAGACGGAGGAGGAGGACATGCGCGCGGCCACTTACGCCAGGGCACTTGGATGCTGGCGGGCGCGCGACTTTGCGAAGGCCGCCGAACTGTTCGAAAGCGCCGCTGGCGATGATCCGCCGTCCCGATATTTTGCCAAGCGTGCGCGGGCTCTGGCAGCCAATCCACCGCCGGCCGATTGGACGCCGGTGAACACGCTGGAAGGGAAGTAACGGCCCCTAGAACGGCAGCCCCACATAATTCTCCGCAAGCAGCCGCTGCGCCGTCTCGGACGAGAAGAGGTACTCGAGCTCGGTCTGCTGGAGCCGGTCCTCATACTCGGAGCGATCGGGGAAACGATGCAGCATCATCGTCATCCACCACGAGAAGCGCTGCGCCTTCCAGATCCGCGCCAGGGCCTTGGCGGAATAGCCCTTCAACCCGGAATCGTCGCCATTCTGATAGTGCGCGAGCATGCCGTGATAGAGATAGTAGATGTCGGAGGCGGCGCTGTTCAGCCCGCGCGCGCCGGTCGGCGGCACGATGTGGGCGGCGTCGCCGGCGAGGAACAGGCGCCCGTAGCTCATTGGCTCCGCAACGAAGCTGCGGAGCGGTGCGATGCTCTTCTCGATCGAGGGACCGGTGATCAATCGTGCGGCGACGTCATCAGGCAGGCGGCGCTTCAGTTCGGCCCAGAACGCATCGTCGCTCCAGTCCTCGACCTTGTCGGTCAGCGGCACCTGGACGTAATAGCGGCTGAGCACCTGTGAGCGCAGCGAGCATAGCGCAAAGCCGCGTTCATGCTTGACATAGATCAGCTCCGGCGACACCGGCTTGGTGCGCGACAGCACGCCCAGCCAGCCGAACGGATAGACCTTCTCATATTCGCGCAGCACGTCCTTCGGGATCGACTTGCGGCTGACGCCGTGAAAGCCGTCGGCGCCGACGATGTAGTCGCAATCGACGCGAACAGTCTCCCCGTTCGAGCGATACGTCACATAAGGCCGATCCGAGGTCAGATCATGCGGCGTCACGTCCTCGGCGTTGTGGACGACCTTGCCGCCGAGCCGGTCGCGCGCCTCGTAGAGGTCGCGCGTCAGCTCGGTCTGGCCGTAGACCAACACCGAGTTGCCGCCGGAATGCTTGTGCAGATCGATATGGGAGAGCACGCCGTCATGGGCGATCTCGAAACCGTTGTGGATCTCGCCTTCGCGGTCCATCCGCTCGCCGCATTGCGCCTCGTGCATCAACCTGGCGAAACCGTGCTCGAGCACGCCGGCACGGATGCGCGCCAGCACGTGGTCGCGGCTGTATTTCTCCAGCACGATGGTGTCGATGCCCTTCAGGTGCAGAAGCTGGGACAACAGCAGCCCGGACGGCCCACCACCGATGATGCAGACCTGAACTTTCATTTTTGCGTCCTCCCGACGGCGTTTTTTGCAGATTCAATGCGGAAGACCGATGGAGGGTTTCGCCATTGTCTTGTACTATTCGAACATGAGGAACGCAGCCCCCGCCCCGGCGATCCGGGTCTACAATCTGTTCGGCGAAGCCGGCGATCTGCCTGACGTCGTCCACTGCGAGACGATTGCGTCGCGCTCGGTGCTGCACGACTGGAAGCTCGCCGTGCACCGGCATGCCCGTCTGCACCAGGTGCTGCTGATCGAGCGCGGCGGCGGCGAAGCGACGCTCGACGGACGCGTCGTGCCCTTGAAGCCGATGCAGATCGTCAACGTGCCGGTCGGCCATGTCCATGGCTTCCGCTTCGTGCCAGGAACCGAAGGCTGGGTGCTGACCATCGCCGCGGAAATGCTCGACGAGGCGCTGCTCGCTGCCGAAGGCCTGCGCGGCGTGCTGTCACGATCATCAGTGGTGCGCGGCACGCCGCAGATTCGCGCCATCATGAAGCAGATCTTTGCCGAGCATGCCGCGCGCGATTTCGGCCGCGCGCATGTGCTGCGGGCATTGTCGGCGGCCATGATCGGCCTCGTCGCACGTGCGCTCGCCGGCGCGAGCGGCGCTGGCGGCAATGCCGAGACAAATCTGTTCCGCCGCTTCGAGGCCTTGCTCGAACAGCATCACCTGGAACGCTGGACCGTGGCGGACTACGCGAAGTCGCTGGCGATCACGCCGACCCATCTCAACCGCGTCACGCGCGCGGCGACCGGCGACACCGCCTCGCACCTGATCCTGAACCGCCTGATCCGCGAGGCGCGGCGCAACCTCGTCTATACCAACCTGCCGGTCTCGACGATCGCCTATGCCCTCGGCTTCGAGGACCCCGCCTATTTCAGCCGGGTCTATGCCGCGGCCACCGGCCTGTCGCCGCGCGCCTTTCGCGCGCAGCTCCATGGCGATGAGGGCTGAGGCCTCAAACGTCGAAGAACACCGTCTCGTCCGGGCCCTGCAAATTGATCGTGAAGGAATAGACGACCTTTCCTGCGCGCTCGCCGCGCTTGGCGATCAAGGTCCCGCGGCGCACCGGCTGCTCGATCAGGTTCAGGACGGGATCTGCGGCGTTGGCGGCCTCCTCGTCGGAGAAATAGAGCCGCGTGTTGAGGCCGATATTGATGCCGCGCGCGACGATCCAGACATTGATGTGCGGCGCGCATTTGCGCCCTGCCTTGTCGGTGATGGCGCCCGGCTTGATGGTCTCGAACGTCACGAGGCCGCTCTCGAAATCCGAGCCGGCGCGGCCCCAGCCGCGGAAATCCTGGTCTAGCGCGCCGGCCGAGCGATCGGCCGGATGGTTGTAGCGGCCGGCCGCATTGGCCTGCCAGATTTCAAGCAGCACGTCGCGCAGCGGCGTGCCGCTGCCGTCGAGCACCTTGCCTTCCAGCGTGATGCGTTCGCCTTTGGTGTTCGGCGTTACCAGCACGTTGGAAAAGTTCTTCTCGAAGATGTCGAAGCCGGCCATGGCCGGGATCAGGCCGATATGGACGTAGGGCCCAGCGGTCTGCGAGGCGGTTTCCTTGAGATAGTTGAGCGGCTGCGGCATGTGCTCAGTTCCCTTCGGGACGATTTTCGAAATAGGTGGAGCGCTGGCCGCGCAGCACGATGTCGAAGCGGTAGGCGAGCGAGTCGAACGGCGTCGAGGCGTTGAGGTCGAGCGGCGCGACCAGGCGGTCGAGCGCGTCCTTGTCCGGGATCGTCGTCAGGATCGGGCAGACCGGGATCAGCGGATCGCCCTCGAAGTACATCTGCGTGATCAGCCGCTGCGCAAAGCCGGAGCCGAACACCGAGAAGTGGATATGGGCGGGGCGCCAGCTGTTGACGAAGTTGCGCCACGGATAGGGGCCAGGCTTCACGGTGCGGAAATAATAGTAGCCGGTGTCGTCCGTCAGCGCGCGGCCGCAGCCGCCGAAGTTCGGATCGATCGGTGCGAGATACGTGTCCTTCTTGTGCCGATAGCGGCCACCGGCATTGGCCTGCCAGAACTCCACCAGCGTGTTCGGCACGCCGCGGCCGGTCTCGTCGAGCACGCGGCCATGGACGATGATGCGCTCGCCGACCGGGTCGCCGTCCTTGGCGTAGTTGCGGATCAGATCGTTATCGAGCGGCCCGAGATCGTTGTGACCGAACACCGGCCCCGTGATCTCCGAGACCGAGTTCTCGAGCGACAGCAGCGACTGGCGCGGTGAGCGCAGCACCGAGGATTTGTAGCCGGGCGCATAGGCCGGCGGATGAATCGAGCGGTCGCGCTGGAAGAAGCCGCCATCGCCGAGTGGCGGCGTAAACGGCTCGGGGCGGTTGAGGCGGGGATCCTGCAAGGCTGTCGCCTGGGCATTCATCGGCGTTGTCTCTCCCTTGGGCGCCCCGGGTCCGGGTGCGCGGCTTGTTGAACGATAATGCCGCTCCCTATTCTCAAGATAAATAGATCGATTATAATGAATCCCATGAACAAAATCGATCATTTGGCGCTTGACGGCCACGCCCTCGAATTGTTTCTCGCGGTGCTGGAGGAAGGCTCGGTCACGGCGGCCGCGACGCGACTCGGCCTGACGCAATCCGCCGTCAGCCACAACCTCAACAAGCTGCGACGGATCGTCGGCGATCCGCTGTTCGCGAAATCCGGCCGCGGCATCGTCGCGACCGCCCATGCCCAGGCACTGGCGGCCAAGGCCCGCGCGCTGATCGACGAGATGCGCAGCTTCGCCGGCGGCGTCACCTTTGAGCCGGGAAGCGCGCAGCTGTCGCTGACGATCGCCGCCAATGATTTCCAGCGCGACCTGCTGCTGCCACACTTCTTCGGCCATGTTGTCGCGCAGGTGAAGAGCCTGAACCTGCGCGTGATCCCGTCGCAATCGCCCTCGCCTGCGATGCTGCGCGAAAATCGCTGCGACCTCATGATCACGCCACTGCCGCCCGTCGGCGTCGACATCGTGCAGAAGCGCCTGCTGAGCGATCATTACGTCTGCTACTACGATCCCAAGACGCGCGCCGCCCCATCGGGACGAGGGGCCTATCTCGCGGCGCGCCACGTCACCGTGGTCTATACCGACAATGAGCGGCTCGACTTCGACCGCCGGCTCGCGGCCAACGGCTTCCACCGCGACATCGCGATTTCGGTGCCGAGCTTTTCCGGCGTGCCCTCGTTCCTGCGTGGCTCGCAAATGCTCGCGAGCATGCCGAGCCTGCTGGCGTCCGGCGTCATGCGCGGCTTCGCGCACGTGCAGATTCCGCTGGCCTCACGCACGCGCACGCTGGCCGAGCTGCCGATGTTCATGGTCTGGCACCAGCGCTACCAGAAGGACCCGGCCCACCGCTGGATCAGGACACAACTGGAACATGTAGCGGCGACGGCAGCCGCCTGAATCGGTCGTTGCCCGCCGGCTGTTGATGCCGGCCGGGGCCTGCCCCTCGCCAAACCCACTGGTTGCGCGCGAGCGGCCACGCTAGAATTCGGCCATGACAGTGACCGACATTGCGAGCCGAACCTACAATCACAGCTGGCGGCTGGACCCCATCATCCGCAGCCTGCTGGATACCGACTTTTATAAACTGTTGATGTTGCAAATGATTCGGGAGGATTACCCGGATCAGCAAGTCACCTTCTCAGTCATCAACCGTTCGCGCCATGTGCGCCTGGCCGAAATCATCGACGAGGCCGAGCTGCGCGCCCAGCTCGACCATGCCCGCACCATCCGCTTCACCAAGAAGGAGCTGATCTGGCTTGCCGGTAACACCTTCTACGGCAAGACCCACATGTTCTCGGCGGACTTCATCCGCTGGCTCGCCGAATTCCGCCTTCCCGACTACGAGCTGCGCAAGGTCGACGGCCAGTACGAGCTGCACTTCCACGGCCCGTGGACCCACAGCTCGATGTGGGAGATTCCGGCGCTCGCCATCCTCAACGAATTGCGCTCCCGCGCGGCATGCAAGGGCCGCGGCCGGTTCGAGCTCGATGTGCTCTATGCCCGCGCCAAGGCCAAGCTGTGGACCAAGGTCGAGCGGCTGCGCAAGCTGGAGAATTTGCGGCTGTCCGATTTCGGCACCCGCCGCCGCCACGGCTTTCTCTGGCAGCGCTGGTGCGTGGAGGCGGTGAAGGAAGGGCTGGGCCCGTCCTTCATCGGGACGTCCAACGTGCTGCTGGCGATGGACAACGATCTCGAAGCGATCGGCACCAACGCGCACGAGCTGCCGATGGTCGCGGCCGCGCTCGCCAAGGACGACGAGGAATTGCGCTGGGCGCCCTATCGCATCCTCGATCAGTGGCGCCAGACCTATGGCGGCAATCTCTTGATCGCCCTGCCGGACGCTTTCGGCACCAAGGCGTTCCTGCGCGATGCGCCGGAATGGGTGGCCGACTGGACCGGCTTCCGCCCCGACAGCGCGCCGCCGATCCAGGCCGGTGAAGAGATCATCGCCTGGTGGCAGAAGAAGGGCCGCAACCCCAAGGACAAGCTGCTGGTGTTCTCGGATGCGATGGACGTCGGCTCGATCGAGGAGACCTATCATCACTTCGCCGGTCGCGTGCGGCTCTCCTTCGGCTGGGGAACCAACCTGACCAACGACTTTGTCGGCTGTGCGCCGGACGGCTCGTTCAATCTCGATCCGATCTCGCTGGTCTGCAAGGTGTCGTCGGTCGACGGACGTCCGGCCGTCAAGCTCTCCGACAATCCGGAGAAGGCGACCGGAATGCCCTCCGAGATCGAGCGCTATTTGCGCGTGTTCGGCGATGCCGGGCGCGTGCGTCAGCCGGTGCTGGTCTAGTCTAGCGCGACGGCAAGACTCCGAGCCCCACGAGATGCGCATCGAGGAACTGCGTGACCTGCTGGCGCAGCATCTGCGGCGGCACCGCGACCATGCGCTCTTCGAGGCCGAGCGAAATGATGCCGTGAACCGCGGAAAACAGCGTGCGTGACAACAGCGCGATCTTCACGTCATCCGCGTCAGGCAGCACCCGCACCAGGGGTGGATGCATCAGCGCGAAGGCGTCCATCACCATCTGGAGGATGTCGTCGGGATACGGGCGGTCGTCCTCCATCCGATGCTCGAACAGCGAGCGCAGCAGATTGGCGTTCTCGGCGAAGAAATCGAGATAGGTCTCGGCCAGGCCATAGAGCTGGCGAACCGGATCCTCAGCCGGGACCGCACCAAGCCGCGCTGTGAGCGCCTGAACCGTCTCCCTGTTGACGGTCAGGATCACCCCGTCGAAGTCGCCGAACTCGTTATAGACACTGCCGACGGAGCAGCCGGCGGCGTCCGCGACGTCCCGAACCTTCAACGATCTCAATCCCTTAGTTGCGATAATACCGCGGGCGATCTCGATGATCTGGAGCCGCCTGCGCAATTTTTTTTGATCTCGGACCGATTCTTCTTGAACATTGTTCATTTTCAAGCTACTCACGTGAACATTGTTCAAATTAACCCGGAGACCTGCAAAATGCAAACCCTCGCTGTTGATATCGCCTCCACCTTCATCGATGACGCCACGGCTCTCGTCAGCGGCTTTGGCCGCGCTGTCCTGCGG
Organism: Bradyrhizobium sp. CCBAU 45384; assembly: GCF_028128665.1. Lineage (NCBI taxonomy): Bacteria > Pseudomonadati > Pseudomonadota > Alphaproteobacteria > Hyphomicrobiales > Nitrobacteraceae > Bradyrhizobium > Bradyrhizobium sp. CCBAU 45384. Next base: position 220,974 of record NZ_LBIZ01000113.1, on the reverse strand, counting down.
CTCGCGATGGCGCCGATCGATCGGATTGCCAATGCCTGCGACATTGCCGGCGTGCTCGCCGAGCGCCGCGCCAATTTTCGGATGTGGCGGACCAGCCGCCCCCGCCACGAGGGTCGCCGCGTCGGCCTGCTTGGCCGCCTCAACCCGTTTCGCCATCTCGCTCACCTCACCTAGAGGACAAGCCGATGCGCATGCAGGTCCACTCGAATGCGAACGCCGGTCGCAACAAAGGACTCACCATGTCGCGATATTGCCGGCCGCCCGGCGAAAGTCAGGCATGCCGTTCAGCTTTTGCTATCGGCCCCGGCGATATCCGCATAATCGCGGCATTTGCGCCCGAAGCTGCGGCCCGCGACCGGATATTTTGCGAACCTAACGAGACAAGCTGGAGACCAACAGGATCGGAGGGATGGCAGGGGACATGACAGGCCGGCAACCATCGTCGCCTGCAATCGCTCCCCACCCCCCTTCCGGTCGTGACGTTCGACCCGCAACGTAACAATCTCAGGCTGCCTTTCCACAACAGGACTCGTCATGATCAGGGAATTGATGTCGTCTCGCCGCTTTGCGCCGCTGTTCTGGGCGCAATTTTTCTCGGCGCTCAATGACAACGTGCTCAAGAACGCACTCGTCATCATCCTGCTTTACAGCGCCGCGACAGGCCACGGCGATGCGCTTGTGACAGTGGCCGGCGCCGTCTTCATCTTCCCCTATTTCATCCTGTCCGGGCTCGGCGGCCAGCTCGCCGACAAATACGTCAAATCGGTCGTGGCACGGCGATTGAAGTTTGCCGAGATCTTCGCGGCCGCCTTCGCTGCCGCCGGCTTCTTCATGCACTCGGTGCCGCTGCTGTTCACCGCGCTCGCACTGTTCGGCATCATCGCCGCGCTGTTCGGTCCCGTGAAATACGCCATGCTGCCGGACCAGCTCGAGCTCGGCGAGCTCGCCACCGGCAACGCGCTGGTCGAGGGCGCGACCTTCATGGCCATCCTGCTCGGCACTGTTGCCGGCGGCCAGTTCGTCGCAGGCTCCGCCCATATGGGCTGGGTCGCATCGGCCGTGGTCGTGCTGGCCCTGCTGTCCTGGGCCTTTGCCTCCCGCATTCCGCAGACAACGCCGTCCGCGCCCGATCTGCCCGTCGATGCCAATCCTTGGACCTCGACACTCGGTCTGCTCAGGACGCTGCACGCTGACCACCGGCTGTGGGACGGCACCGTGATCGTCTCCTGGTTCTGGCTGGTCGGCGCCATCGTGCTGTCGCTCTTGCCGGCGCTGGTCAAGGACGTCGTCGGCGGCAACGAAGGCGTGGTGACGCTGTGCCTGGCAATCTTCGCGATCGGCATCGCCATCGGCTCGCTGTTCGCGGCCAGCCTGAGCCATGTTCGCCCGAACCTCGCGCTGGTGCCGATTGGCGCCATCATCATGGGCTGCGCCGGCCTTGACCTCGCCTTGGCCATCGCGGTGACCACCAAGGGCCAGGACATCGCAGCGGTCGATTTCGCGACCTCCTTCGCCGGCCTGCGCATGTTGGCAGACTTCGTCGCCTTCGCCTTCGGCGGCGGCCTGTTCGTGGTGCCGTCATTCGCCGCCGTGCAGGCCTGGTCCGCGCCAAACGAACGCGCCCGCATCATCGCCGCCGGCAACGTGTTGCAGGCCGCCTTCATGGTGGTGGGCTCGCTGTTCGTTGCTCTGCTGCAGGCGGGCGGATTGCATGTCGGCTGGATCTTCTTCGGGCTCGGCGTCGCCAGCTTCGGTGCGGTCTGGTTCGTGCTGACGAAGTGGGGCAAGGAAGGCGTGCGCGACTTTGGCGCGCTGCTGTTCCGCGCCCTGTTCCGCACCGAAGTGCGCGGGCTCGAGAACCTGCCGCCGCCGGGCACGCGCATGCTGATCGCGCCCAACCATGTCAGCCTGATCGACGGTCCGCTGCTGCACGCCGTGCTGCCGATCGACGCGAGCTTCGCGGTCGACACCGGCATCTCCAAGGCCTGGTGGGCCAAACCGTTTCTGCGCGTGGTCAAGCACTACACCATGGACCCGAGCAAGCCGCTGGCCGCGCGCGACCTGATCAAGCTCGTCGCGGCCGGCGAGCCCGTCGTGATCTTCCCGGAGGGACGCATCACCGTCTCCGGCTCGCTGATGAAGGTCTATGACGGCACCGCGATGATCGCTGATAAGGCCGACGCCGTGGTCGTGCCGGTTCGCATCGAAGGCGCGCAGCGCTCCCACCTCAGCTATCTCAATAGCAGCCAGATCAAGCGCTCGTGGTTCCCGCGGGTGACAGTGACGATCCTGCCGCCGGTCAAGCTGCCGGTCGCCTCGGAGCTGAAAGGCAAGGCGCGCCGCAATGCCGCGGGTGCCGCGCTGCAGGACGTCATGATCGACGCGATGGTCAAGAACGCCATGCTCGATCACACGCTGTTCGAAGCGCTGGGCCATGCCTATCGCGACCGCGATACCGGCAAGGTCATCATCGAGGATGCGCTCGGCACCAAGCTGACCTATCGCAAGCTGATCCTCGGTGCGCAGGTTTTGAGCCGCAAGTTGCAGGCCGGTACCTCGGCCGGCGAGAATGTCGGCGTGCTGCTGCCGAACTCCGCCGGCGTCGCCGCCGTCTTCATGGCGCTGCAGAGCATCGGCCGCGTTCCGGCCATGCTCAACTTCTCGGCCGGCCCGGTCAACGTGACCGCCGCCATGAAGGCCGCGCAGGTCAACACCGTGCTGACGTCGAAGGCCTTCATCGAGAAGGGCAAGCTCGACAAGCTGATGGCCGCGATCTCCGCGGAGGCGCGCATCGTCTATCTCGAGGACATCAGAGCCTCGATCGGCACGGTCGACAAGATCAAGGGACTACTTGCAGGCACCGCGCCGCGCGTTGCCCGCCAGGCCAACGATCCGGCCGTCGTGCTGTTCACCTCGGGCTCGGAAGGCACGCCCAAGGGCGTGGTGCTGTCCCACCGCAACATCCTCGCCAACGCGGCGCAGGCGCTGGCGCGGGTCGATGCCAACGCCAATGACAAGGTGTTCAACGTGCTGCCGGTGTTCCACTCGTTTGGGCTCACAGGCGGAATGATGATGCCAATGCTGGCGGGCATTCCGATCTACATGTATCCCTCGCCGCTGCACTACCGCATCGTGCCCGAGCTGATCTACCAGACCGGCGCCACCATCCTGTTCGGCACCGATACGTTCCTCACCGGCTATGCCCGCTCGGCGCACCCTTACGACTTCCGCACCCTGCGCCTGGTGATCGCCGGCGCCGAGGCAGTGAAGGATCGCACACGCCAGGTGTTCATGGAGCGCTACGGCATCCGCATTCTCGAAGGCTATGGCGTCACCGAGACGGCGCCGGTGCTGGCGATGAACACGCCGATGGCCAACCGCCCCGGCACCGTCGGCCGCCTGTCGCCGCTGATGGAAAGCCGCCTCGATCCGGTCCCCGGCATCGAGGAAGGCGGACGCCTGTCGGTGCGCGGACCGAACGTCATGCTCGGTTACCTCAGGGCCGAAAACCCTGGTGTGCTCGAAGTGCTGCCCGAGGGCTGGCACGACACCGGCGACATCGTCGCGATCGACACGGCCGGCTTCATCACCATCAAGGGCCGCGCCAAGCGCTTTGCCAAGATCGCCGGCGAGATGGTCTCGCTGTCGGCGGTCGAGAGCATCGCGACCACGCTGTGGCCGCAGGCGGCTTCGGTCGCGGTGTCGATCCCCGACCAGCGCAAGGGCGAGCGTATCGTGCTGCTGACGACGGAGAAGAATGCCGAGCGCAGCGCAATGCAGGCCCAGGCCAAGGCGATCGGCGCCTCCGAGCTGACCGTGCCCGCGACGATCATGGTGGTCGACAAGGTGCCGCTGCTCGGCACCGGCAAGACCGACTACGTCACCGCGACGGCGATGGCCCGCGAACAGGCCTCGGCGCCGGAGCGCGAGGTCGCGTAAACGAGATGCCCGAGGCGCCTCAATCAGGCGACGCGCGATGCCCCGGAGTTATTCTGCTTCACGGCATCGCGCGGACCTCGGCATCCCTGAAGAAGCTGGAGCGGGCGCTCCAGGCGAGCGGGTTCACGACGCTCAAAATCGACTATTCCAGCCGCAGCAAGCCGATATCGGCCATCGTGGACGACATTCATCCGGCGATCGTCCATTTCGCCGAGCGCGACGCGCCGCTGCATTTTGTCGCGCATTCGATGGGCGGCCTCGTCGCGCGCGCTTATATCGCAAGACACCGCCCGGCCCGGCTTGGCCGCGTCGTGATGCTCGGTACACCGAACCGCGGCAGCGAGGTCGCCGATCTCCTGCAGGGATTCCCGCCTTACCGCGCCTTCTACGGGCCGGCCGGCCTCGAGCTCACCACCACGCCTGCGGCCGTGCCGAATGCCTTCCCCGCCATCGACTATCCGGTTGGCGTCATCGCCGGAAACCGCTTCATCGATCCCGTCGCCGGCCTCTTCGTTCTGCCGAAGCCGAATGACGGCCGCGTATCGGTGCAGAGCACGATGCTTTCAGGCATGGCCGACCATGTCGTCGTGAAGGCGTCCCACACCGGGCTGCTCCGGCACCCCGTCGCGATCGAACAGACGATCGCCTTCCTGCAGGACAGCCGCTTCCGCGCCGCCTCTGTCACTTGAGCAGGAGATAGCGGACCGGGTTGTCGTCACACTGACCTGCGCCGCACTCCAGCACGGTGGACAGGAGATTTGCGGCAACCAGCAACGCGAAGATCGCGAAGACCGCATTGGACGCGAACCCGGTCACCGGCGCATCCCCTTCCTGCTTGCCGGTCGCATCCTTCAGGACAAAGACCAACGCGACATAGCACACCACAGCTACGGCCGCGATGAGCGCCCAAGTGTAGAAGTGCAAGCCCCACAACGCCGAACCGTAGCCGGGATCGCCGGGCGCCAGATGCAGCGACACCTGCCGCATCGCAATAAAGCCGGTGACGAGGCTGGCCATGAGGATCATCGCATAGTGCGACGGCCGCTCACCGAGACGCAGGTTGAACAGGAACCCCATGCCGATTGCGATGAACCCGGCTCGTTGCAGCAGGCAAAGCGGACAAGGCAATTCGCCCAGCCCAAGTTGGTAGGAGAAGGCGACCGTCAGGATTAGCGAGATCCCGAGCAATCCCGCCGCATTCAGGATCGCGCCGACCGGCGGTTTCTTGCTCGTATCAACGATGCTCATCGCGACACCGTCAGAAAGAGAATTTCAGCGGATCGGTCGCGTGATGGAAGAACCACGCGATGGTGACGACGATCGTTGCGCCCCACAGTCCGTAGCCCAGCCGCGCGTGGGAACGCCAGACGCTCGCGCAGCCGGCGAGCGCCAACAGAAATGGCACAAACATGTACATGAGCGCGGGCTCCCCAAGCGATTCGCGCACAGCGCGAATGGCTCAAGAGATACGTTAGAGCCGCGCGTCCCTCAAGAGCCGGCTTCGCTGCGCCGTTCCTGCGCGTAGCGCACCAGCGCAGCGAAGCGATAGATGCCGTGCACGAATTTGCCATAGGGCATGGTGATGAACAATGCGAACACCGCGCCGAGATGCAGCGCCAGCAGTGGGCCCATGGCGGCTGTCTCGCGCAAAATCAGAAGCAGCATGCCGGTGAGACCCGTCAGGAACAGCATGGCGATGAAGCCGACATCCATGCCGTAACTGTTCTCGTCGAGCAGTTCGGGCGCGCGCCGAGATTTCGCGACGAGAAGCCCGATTGGGCCGACGATGAGGCCGACGCCGCCGAGCGTGCCGAGCACGACCGGCAGATCCCACCAAGGATACGGTGCCTCCCGGCCGAGCAGATAGTGATAGAGCGTCGCCACCGAAGTCGCGGCAAAGCACAGCAGGAAGCCGTAGAACGTCAGGTGATGGAAGAGCTTGCGCCGGTCGGTCGGCTTGTCGTCCTCGTTGTAGCAGCCGACGCCGCCGCCATGGAGATAGCGCAGCTCGCCGGCATCACGGATCGCTTGAAAGATCGAGCCGCCGTCGGCGTGCCCGCCGATCGGCGCGCCGATGTCGTGCCAGAACGCACGCACGCTCATCACCAGAGCGAGAACGGCATAAAGAAACGCGGCGCTGAACAGCACGGCCATCACGCTGTGTGGCATCAGCTTGTAGAACGCACTGGGCCCGGTGTGCACACCGAACAGCACGCCGCGGTCGTTGAGCGCGGCGAAACCGAGGATAAAGGCCGCCATGCTAAGCGCGGCAACGATGCTGATGACGAGGCCGTTGCGGGCGAAGGCGCCGGACAGCGCCCGCGGCCAGGCATAGGCCGCATAGGATTCGGCGCGCGCGACCGCCAGCGTCTTGGGAACGTTGACGTTGAACTCGTGCGGCGGCGAGAACTGGCAGTCGACATAGCAGGCGCCGCAGGAATGGCAGAGGTTGGCGAGATAGTTGAGGTCGCCGTCCGAGAAGGCGCGCCGCATCTCCATGGCGGGAAACACCGCGCACAGGCCCTCGCAATAGCGGCAGGAATTGCAGACCGTCATCAGACGGTCGGCCTCATCAAGAATTCTAGTTCCGTGCATGTTTCGCCGCTTCCCGTCCTGCGATCCGCCCGAACACGCTGCCGATGGTCATGCCCATGCCGGCGGCATAGCCTTTACCCAACACGTTGCCGGCCATGATCTCGCCGGCTGCAAACATGTTCGCCGACGGCTTGCCGTCCGCCATCAACATCCGCGCCTCCTTGTTCACGCGCGTGCCGAGATAGGTAAAGGTGATGCCCGGCCGCACGGGATAGGCGAGATAGGGCGGCGTCTCGATCTTGCGCGCCCAATGCGTCTTGGGCGGCGTGACGCCTTCGGTGCGGCAGTCGTCGAGAATGGTATGATCGAAGGTACCCGGCCGCACCGCCGCGTTGAATTCGGTGATGGTCTTTTCCAGCGCCGCCGGATCGAGCCCCAGCTTGCCGGCGAGCTCAGCCACGGTTTGACCGGCAATCGGCGGGAACAGCGTGGGCATGAAGCTGCTGACCACGGTCGAATCGAAGATGATGTAGGCAATCTGGTCGGGCTGCGCCGCGACCAGCCGCCCCCAGATCGCATAGCGCTTCGGCCAGATGTCCTCGCCCTCGTCATAGAAGCGCTGGGCGTGCTTGTTGACGACGATGCCGAACACGACCGAGTCATGCCGCGTGATGATGCCGCCGTCGAACTTTGGCGCGCGGGCATCGATCGCGACCGCGTGGCACTGGGTGGGATCGCCGACCTCCTGGACACCCTTGTCGAGCAGCATCTTCAGGATCGAGCCGCGATTGTACGGCGTGCCGCGGATCAGGAAATTGTCGGCCGCCTCGCCCCAATATTGCTTCAGCCATTCGATGTTGGCCTCGAACCCGCCGGCCGCCGCGACCAGCGCGGTCGCGCGCATCTCGGTCTCGCCCTTGATCGGCCGCTTGAGGCGGGCGGCGAGAAACATGCCGTCCTCGATCACAAGGTCGGTGACCTCGGCATCGTATTCGACCTCGACGCCAAGCTGTTCGGCAGTGAGGTAAAGCGCGTTCAGCATCGCGCGGCCGCCGCCGAGAAAGAAGGAGTTGGTGCGGCCGAGGCTGAGCGTGCCGCCGAGCGAAGGCTGCCAGCGCACGCCCTGCTCCACGATCCAGTTCAGGATGTCCTTGGACTCGCGGATCATGTGACGAGCGAGCAGCTCGTCGGTCTGCCCGCCGGTGACGCGCAGCAGATCCTCCCAGAACTCCTCCTCGGTGTAGGGGCCCGTGAGAATTTCGGTGGCGGCGTCATGGGCGCAGCGCATGTTGCGGGTGTGGCGGGTGTTGCCGCCGCGATAGAATTTTGGCGCGCCTTCCAGCACCAGCACCGAGGCGCCGCCGCGGCGCGCCGAAATCGCCGCGCACAGCGCCGCATTGCCGCCGCCGATCACCAGCACATCGTATTTGCTGCCCATTCCGTGTGTCCGATGCGACGAGGTTGGAGACATTCTGCCCGCGAAAGCGCTTGGTCAACCCTCGCGGCTCTTGCGTACTTTTGTATACGAAGATATACGGACGAAACGCAAGCGGCATCTCTGCATGGGCAGGATGCGCGTGGTGCTTCGAGGGACCATGGCCAGGCGCCCGGTAAAGTCAGGCGGAGCAATCGCGCGCGACGGCGGCGTCGCGCTGGGCGAGGCCGTATTCCGTTCGCTCTGTGAGGCGCTCCAGGCCGGCAGCTACCGCGCCGGGGACCGCTTGCGCGAGGAAGAGGTCGCGCAGCGGCTGAAGGTCAGCCGCACCCCGGTGCGCGAAGCATTGGGCCGCCTCGCGGCGCGCGGCTTTGTCGAGCCCGCCGGCGGCCGCGGCCTGATCGTGCGCAATCTCGACATCTCGGAGGTGCTCGAGCTCTACGCCATGCGCGAGATCATGGAGGGCGCCGCTGCGCGCCTCGCCGCCGAACACGCCTCGGCGCCGGAGGTCGACGCGCTCAGGGACATCGAGCAGGCTTTGGCGGAAGCATCCGAGACCGACGCCGCCGAGATGGCAAGGGAAATGGCAAGGCTCAACCGCGCCTTCCACGAAGCGATCTGCCGCGCCGCGCGCAACCGCTATCTCGACAACGCCTCGCGCGAATTGCAGGACTGGATCGCTCTGCTCGGCCCGACCACCTTCACCGTGTCGGGGCGCCCTTCGACCAGCCACGGCGAGCACCTGGCCATCATCGATGCCATCGCCGCGCGCGACGGTGACAAGGCCGAGCAGCTCGCCCGCGCCCACATCCGCGAGGCGCTGCGCTGCCGGCTGAAGCTGTTGCAGAAGCAGTAGGACGTGCACTCGTGAACGTCACTTCCGCGGGTCAAGCGGAAGTCGCCTCGTGTGGTAGATCAAACTACTACGATCGGACCTGATCCGTTGGCGATGGCGGTTGTCGAAACATCGACGCCGGCGTCCATCAGAGAAGCGCACCTCGAAGCTACCAGTACCGGGCACGCTCCGTGCTTAATGAGGCGGACAGTCATGTCGGCATCGAAGCGAGGCGCCAGCGAGAGTCAAATTGTCGAGGACTGGAAGTTCGGAACGCGCGCGAGACACTGCGCATCGTGAGTGTGGGAGATGGCTTGAGTTGAGCCGGTTCGTCCACGCTCCAGGTCTGGCCAGTCGAAAGCGCGAAGCTCGCTATCGCAGTAGACGCGTTCCAATCAAATACAAAGGTCCGCACTCCCACGGCGGTTGATCCCGGAAGCTTCCAGATCGCGACGCGGCTGATCGACATTCACCCTTGCTCCAGTGGTGGCCTGCCGGGGCTAATAACCGCCTTGCGCCACGGAGGCGTTTGAAAATGAACGTAGAAGTTGTGAACTGCTTCACAACGTAGAACGGCGGTGCTCCGTACAGTAAGTCCCGGTTTGCATCGGAGGAAAGACGCGTATTGCGAACCGCGATGCTCAATGCCGTCCCGATGTTTCTCTTGGGATGGAGATTATGATTCTCAAATCACCGTAACGCTCGTCAACGATACTGACGTCGCACAGAATTTCGCGATTACTTGAATTATAGCGCGCCGTTGCCGGATAGGGAGATCGTCCATGAACGCTACGCGGGAATTCAACCCAATGATGGATTTCGGCAATGGAGTTGACGACCTAAACGGAAACGTACGGGGAAAGGGGGTGACTTACTCCGCCCCTAGCTCTGATGGATCATTTAGCGGGCAAACCGTACGCTTCCACCTCAAGATGATTGAGACTGTTGATGATCTGAAGAAGTCCATGGGCATTGACGTAAGTGTGTCAGGTTCTTACGACCTGTTCTCGGGCTCGGAGAAATTTTCATTCACTGAACAATCTAATTTTCATGCTTATTCTATTTTTTTGGTCGCGGGGATCACGGTTTCCAACCCACCGACGATTATTGAAAATGAGGCGCTTACGACGTCTGCAAGCACGTTGCTAGCGAACGGAGACAATAAGCGTTTCCGCGAGGAGTTTGGCGATTTGTACGTGAAGGAAATGACTTCGGGCGGCGAGTTATGGGCAGTGTTAGAATTTACAACGCGCACAGATAGCGACAAGGTCGATATAACAAATCGATTGAGCGCGGGGCTCCAGTTTGGAGTCGGGGGTGTCGACGCAAGCGTTGGTTTCGCGGACTCTATTCAGAGAATAACCCAGAATATGCAAATATCTGTAAATGTGTTTCAAAGAGGTGGTGCTGGAGACACGGCGAAGATGTCAATTTCGCTGCCTGAACTGGTTGCCAAAATTACAGCGTTTCCTTCTACAGTCAAAGCAAGTCCCGTGAGGTATACCGTATCATTGCAAGATTACCTTGCGCTTGACCTTCCTAAGCCTCCCAACTTCGTGCAAATACAAGCAGCCAAAGATAGCCTGGCCAAGTTTATGCAAGACCGAGCGATTCTGCAGCAGTTTCTTTCGGACGTCGACTATGTTGAGACCCATTCCGATCAATTCGAACCGTACGACGCTTCGGCATTGACGGTTTACGTCGCCAAGGTGGCCAAGTCGCTCAATGACATAACTAGCGCAGCGAGCAATTGCGTAAACGACATCACGAAATGCCAGCTGGTTCCGGCGATGGTCGTCGATAGGAGCCTTCTTCCGAAGCGGCTGACGCTCTCAATGCCGGATTTCGCGGCGGCCTGGGAACTGGATGGGAGAAAAGATCAGTGGGGTGATCCCAGCACGAACGTCGGTCGCTTGGTTGCGTACCTACAGCAGCAGGGCGTAAAGATCGAATTTGGCGAGTTTGGAGTTGGCGGAACGAACCCGCACCACCACGTTGTCCAGGCATTCCACCAAACGCCTGAGGCAAGAACTCTCTTAACAGCCGGCATGAAGGTCTCTATTTCAAGTGGAAATGAGTGGGCGCCGGATTGAGGTGATAGGTCGATGCGGCGAAAGTTCGGCGATCCGCTACAGCAGCCGCAAGTCCCAAACTAACGCTTTGCTCGCAGCGTCTGGTAGATCGCCTTGAGGAGAGTGACATCGCGTTGGTTAGATCGCGCGGTGCCATCGGATTCTTGGTCCAGAACAGACCTCAAACCGTTTCAACAGAAGCGTCGAAAAATCCAACTCAGACATGCGGGCGGCTTCCCTGGGGAAACGCCGCAGGCCGATCTGTCGCTTTGTCTAGGATCGTCAGGCAATCACCTCGGCCACGACGGCCTTCACGACGTCCCGTACATCGGCCGGCTTCATCCGCACCTGCAGGCCTCGCTGGCCGCCATTGAGATAAACGAGATCATGCACGAGCGCGCTTCTCTCGATCACGGTGGCGACCTGCTTGCGCTGCCCGAACGGGCTGATGCCGCCGACCTTGTAGCCGGTGACGCGCTCGGCCTCCGGCGGCTTCATCATCTGCGCCGACTTGCCGCCCACGGCTGCTGCGAGCTTCTTCATCGAAACTTCCTGGTCGGACGGCACGATGACGCAAACCGGCTTGCCGTCCACCAGCGCCATCAGCGTCTTCAAGACGCGCGCCGGATCTTCGCCGAGCGCGGCGGCGGCCTGCAGGCCGATGCTTTCGGCATCGGGATCATAGTCGTAGGCGTGGACAGTGAAGGCGGCACCGGCGGCTGCGAGCGCGCGGGTGGCCGGGGTGACTTTGGACATGAGGTACGTTTGCCGAACGGCGATGCCCGGCGCTGTTGGTGATCATGCCTTTATACAGGTGTTTTGCCCGACGCCGCAAGCATTTTTCGGTAAGACCGAAAATTCCTCAAGCCTTTCAACCCCGTCCTACTGTGCATGGGGTTGTTTTTCGCCTGATGCTACTCCGCCGCGTCGCGCATCTCCGCCCGTTCGGCCCTCGCCGCGCAGAACTTGAACTCCGGGATCTTGCCGAACGGATCGAGCGCCGGATTGGTGAGCAGGTTCGCCGCCGCTTCCGCGTAACAGAACGGCATGAACACCATGTTCTCAGGCACGTCGCGATCCGACCGCACCTTGACCTCGACCGCGCCGCGGCGGGTCTCGAGCCGAATGAAATCGCCAGGCACGAGCTTCTTCTTGCGCATGTCCTTCGGCGACATGAACGCCACCGCCTCGGGCTCGATCTGGTCTAGCACCTGGGCGCGGCGGGTCATCGAGCCGGTGTGCCAGTGCTCCAGCACGCGGCCGGTCGACAGCACCATCGGATATTCATCGTCCGGAAGCTCATCCGGCGGGATGACCTTGGCCGCCACGATCTTGCCGCGACCGCTCGCGGTCGGGAAGCCCGTGGTGAAGATGATCTCGTTGCCGGGCTTGTCGGGAGCATCGGCCGGATAGGTGACGGCGCCTTCGCGCACCAGCCGCTCCCAGCTGATGTTCTTCAGCGACGGCATCAGCTCCGCCATCTCGGTGTAGACATCGCCCGGGCCGGCATAATTCCACGGCAGGCCCATGCGCTTGCCGATCTCCTGGATGATCCAGAGATCCTGCCGCGCATCGCCCGGCGGCTTGATCACCTGACGCGCGAGCTGGACGCGGCGATCGGTGTTGGTGAAGGAGCCGTCCTTCTCGGCAAACGCCGAGGCCGGCAGGATGACGTCGGCGTGGAACGCGGTCTCGGTGACGAAGAGATCCTGCACCACGAGATGATCGAGCATCGCGAGCGCCTGGCGCGCATGCTGCAAGTCGGGGTCGGACATCGCGGGATTCTCACCCTCGATATACATGCCCTTGATCTCGCCCGCATGGATCGCGTTCATGATCTCGACCACGGTCAGGCCGCGGACGGGATCGAGATCCTGCTGCCACAGCTTTTCGAAAGCGCCGCGCAGATCGTCGCGACCGACCGGCTGGTAGTCCGGCAGGAACATCGGGATCAGGCCGGCGTCGGAGGCGCCCTGCACGTTGTTCTGGCCGCGCAGCGGATGCAGGCCGGTGCCGGGCCGGCCGACCTGGCCGGTGATCAGCGCCAGCGCGATCAGGCAGCGCGCATTGTCGGTGCCATGGACGTGCTGGCTGATGCCCATGCCCCAGAAGATGATCGACGATTTGGCGCGTGCATAGGTACGCGCGACTTCGCGCAGCGTCTGCGCCGGGATGCCGCAGATCGGCTCCATCTTCTCCGGCGTGAACTCCTTGATCTTCTCCTTGAGGTCCTCGAAGCCCTCGGTGTAGCCCGCGATGTACTGATCGTCGGTCAGGCCTTCGGTGATGATCGTGTTGATCATCGCGTTCAGCATGGCGACGTCGGAGCCGGGCTTGAACTGCAGATGCTTGGTGGCGTGACGCGACAGCGACTGCCGGCGCGGATCCATCACGAACAGTTTTGCGCCGTTCTGCTTGACCGCGTTCTTGATGAAGGTCGCGGCCACCGGATGGTTGACGGTCGGATTGGCGCCGATCACCCAGATCACTTCCGCGTCCATCGCCGCCGAGAACGGCGCCGACACCGCGCCGGAGCTCAGGCCTTCGAACAGCGCCGCGACCGACGAGGCGTGGCATAGCCGGGTGCAGTGATCGACGTTGTTCGAGCCGAAGCCGGTGCGGACCAGCTTCTGGAACAGATAGGCCTCCTCATTGGAGCCCTTGGCCGAGCCGAAGCCGGCGAGCGCCTTCACGCCCTTCTCGTCGCGGATCTTGACGAGGCCCTTGGCGGCGATGTCGAGCGCCTCGTCCCAGCTTGCCTCGCGGAAATGGGTAAAGGGATTGGCCGGATCGACCTGGTCGTTGGCATCCTTCTTCGCATTCGGCAGCCGCACCAGCGGCTTGGTCAGACGATGCGGATGGTGGATGTAGTCGAAGCCGAAGCGACCCTTGACGCAGAGACGGTTATGATTGGCGGGGCCATCGCGGCCCTCGGCATAAATCACCTTCTCGTCCTTGACCTCGTAGGTGACTTGGCAGCCGACGCCGCAGAACGGGCAGAGCGAATCCACCTTCCTGTCGGCGTAAGTCACGCGGGTCTGCTTGTCGTCGAGCATGACGGCCGGCATCAGCGCGCCGGTCGGACAGGCCTGCACGCATTCGCCGCAAGCAACGCAGGTCGACTCACCCATGGGATCGTCGAAGTCGAACACGATCTTGGAACTATGGTTGCGATAGGCCATGCCGATGACGTCATTGACCTGGACCTCGCGGCAAGCGCGCACGCAGAGGCCGCACTGGATGCAGGCATCGAGATTGACCCGCATCGCCGGATGGCTGGCGTCGGTCTCCCAACGCTCGGCAGCCGGGAAGCGGCTCTCGGTGACGCCCGTGGTCTCGGCCCAGTGCCAGAACTTCGAATCCGGATCGTGGCTGGTCTCGCGCGCCGGCTGATCGGCGACAAGCAGCTCCATCACCATTTTCTGCGCGGCGGTCGCGCGCGCGGATTCGGTCTTCACCTTCATGCCGACCGACGGCGTGCGCTTGCACGAAGCCGCCAGCACCCGCTCGCCCTCGATCTCGACCATGCAGGCGCGGCAATTGCCGTCGGGCCGATAGTCTGGTGCGGGCGAATAGCACAAATGCGGGATGTCGCGGCCCTGGCGTTTGGCGACCTGCCAGATCGTCTCGCCGGGCCTGGCCTCGACCTGCTTGCCGTCGAGCTCGAACGTAATCTTGGTCATTCGGCCGCTTCCTTGAACTCGTCAGGGAAATATTTGATCACGGAGGACAGCGGATTCGATGCCGCCTGGCCAAGCCCGCAGATCGAGGCATCGCGCATCGCCTGGCTCAATTCTTCCAGCAATGCGCGGTTCCAGACCGGCTTCTGCATCAGCAGCGCCGCCTTCTGGGTTCCGACGCGGCACGGCGTGCACTGGCCGCAGCTCTCGTCCTCGAAAAATTTCATCAGGTTCAGTGCGGCTGCGCGCACGCTGTCCTTTTGCGACAGGATCACGATCGCGGCGGAACCGATGAAGCAGCCGTATTTTTCGAGCGTGCCGAAATCGAGCGGGATGTCGTCCATCGACGCCGGCAGGATGCCGCCGGACGCGCCGCCCGGAAGGTAGGCGTAGAACTGGTGGCCATCGGCCATGCCGCCGCAATATTCGTCGATCAGCTCGCGCACGGTGATGCCCGCAGGCGCAAGCTTCATGCCCGGATTCTTGACGCGCCCCGAGACCGAGAAGCTGCGCAAGCCATGACGCTCATGGCGGCCATGGCCCTTCCACCAGTCAGCGCCCTTCTCGACGATGTCGCGCACCCACCACAGCGTCTCGATGTTGTTGATCAACGTCGGCAGGCCGAACAGGCCGACCTGGAACGGATAAGGCGGCTTGTGGCGGGGCAGCCCGCGCTTGCCCTCGATGCTTTCGAGCAGCGAAGACTCTTCGCCGCAGATGTAAGCGCCGGCGCCGCGGCGCATGTGCAATGTCGGGCCGCCCGCAGGCAACTTTGCGATCTCGCGCGTGAGGATGTCGCGCGAGGCCGGATATTCGTCGCGCAGATAGATGTAGACGTCGGAGGCCTGCACCACATGCGCGCCGATCAGCATGCCCTCGATGAAGCGATGCGGATCGGTTTCGAGATAATAGCGGTCCTTGAACGTGCCGGGCTCGCCCTCGTCGCCATTGATCGCCATCAGCCGCGGACCGGGCTCGCCCAGCACAGCACGCCATTTGCGTCCCGTCGGGAAGCCCGCGCCGCCGAGGCCGCGCAGCGACGCATCGTCGAGCGACTTCAAGAGATCGTCCGTCGACATCTCGCCCGAGCGCAAGCGGCCGAGCAGCTTGTAGCCGCCGCCGGCAACATAAGCGTCGTAATCGATATAATCAGGCAGATGCGCGTGAGTATCACCGACCTTCGCCGCAGCCATCACATTGGCAACGGTCGCGTGATCGACGAAGTTGTGTCCGACTTCCGCGGCAGGCGCGGTATCGCAGCGGCCGACGCAGGGCGCGCGCACCACGCGGATGCCGGGCCCAGAGGCGTCTTGCAAATCCGCAAGCAGCTTCTCTCCCCCGAGCATCGCGCAGGTCAGCGAATCGCAGACGCGGACCGTCAGCGGGGCAATATCAGGCTCGCCCTCCTTCACCACGTCGAAATGCGCGTAGAAGGTCGCGGTCTCGAACACTTCGGCGAAGGCGAGCTTCATCTCGTCGGCAAGCGCGGCGAGATGCGCAGCCGAGATCTGGTGATATGTGTCCTGGATCAGGTGCAGATATTCGATCAGGAGATCGCGCCGCCGCGGGCGATCTCCGAGCAATTGCTCGATCTCATGCGCGGCGGTCGGATCGACCTGACGCCCCTTGGGCGTCGCCTTGGCGCGCCGGCGCCCCTCGCCCGGGTGCTCGAATTCCCTGACCTTGTGAACGTCGTCGTTGCTGCTCATGGAAACGTCGCGTTCTCCTCAAAAGCGCGATGATCTCCGGGCGGGATGACCATCGCGATCCGCCCTGATTTTCTAGGCACGATCATCCGGGAACCGCGTCTCCGCGGCACAGTGGATCGAACCCGATCGAACCGACTCTAGTCTCTGGTATGCCAGATGCAAGAGAGAATTTAGAAAGACTCTATAATGCTTTACGGGGAAGGCCACCGCTCTGCGTACCCTCCGCGCAACCGCAAAGTGGAACCCTGGCTTAGGTCCTCTCCATGCAGTCCTGGATATAGAACCAGCGGTCATCGCCGATCAGCCCCTTGGCCTTCACCTCGGCGCGACACGCCTTCAGCTTCGGCTTGTTGGCGGCCCACTTCGCCTTCATGTCTTTCAGCTTCTGCATGGTGAGCTTGATCTTGCCCGATGGCTTGGCGTCGGTCGTTGCGGCAGGTGCAGGCGCCGTCGCGGTCTGCGCGGACGCGGTGTGAAGGCTTGCTGCCAGCATCATGGCGGCAAGGCAGATACGGGTGCGAAGCATGAAATCCCCCTAGATTCTGTTCTTGAGCAATTCGACAGATGCGCGCGGAAGGCCATGTGACCTTCCGCGGCGGCATGGATCTACGATCAGAAGATCTTGACCGCGCTCTCCAGCGTCTTCCAGACGCCCCAGGCCAAGGGAACTCCGACGAAAGCCCAGAACAGCGCCGCCTTGGCATCCAGACCGCCCCTGCCGATGCCAAACGAGCCGTGCTGGATCGCCGCTTCGTTCTTCGCGCTGGCCGCCTGCAAGCGGGCGACCTCCTCCTGGCTCATGTTCCACTTGGGATCGACGGGCTTGATCAGATAGTTGCAGATCAAGCCGGCGATCAGCATGGCGCAGAGGATGTACATCGTCGTGTTGTAGAGCTGATCGCGCGGCACACCGGCGGCGAGTTGGAACTCGCGGATGTAGTTCACCACGACCGGGCCGATGATGCCCGCGGTCGACCATGCCGTCAGCAGACGGCCATGAATGGCACCGACAAACTGTGTGCCGAACATGTCGGCGAGATAGGCAGGCACGGTCGCGAAGCCACCGCCATACATCGACAGGATAATGCCGAAGCCGACCACGAACAGCAGCTTCGAGCCCATTGCCGCAAAGGTCGGCGCCAGCGCGTAGAGCGCGATGCCGAGCAGGAAGAACGTGTAATAGGTGTTCTTGCGGCCGAGATAGTCGGACAGCGAGGCCCAGAAGAACCTGCCGGCGATGTTGAACAGCGACAACAGACCGGCAAAGCCCGCCGCGATGCCGGCGATGACGGTCTTCTGCTCAGTCGAGAGCTGGCTGAAAGTTACATCGGGCAGACCGATCAGCTTGCCGGCGAAGATCTCCTGCAACATCGGCGAGGCCATGCCGATCACGCCGATGCCTGCCGACACGTTCAGGCAGAGCACCCACCAGATCAGCCAGAACTGCGGCGTCTTGTGCGCATTGTCGAGATGCACGTGATGCTCGGTGATCATCGACTTCTTTTCGCTCGGCGGCGTCCAGCCCTCGGGCTGCCAGCCGACCGGGATCACGCGATAGGCAAACGCGCCGATCATCATGAACACGAAATAGATGACGCCCATCGCAACGAACGTCTCCCAGACACCGACCGAGGTCGGCGTCTTGAAATAGTTGATCAGGAGGTTGGCGAGGGGCGCGCCGATCATGGCGCCGCCGCCAAATCCCATGATGGCCATGCCGGTCGCCATGCCGCGACGGTCGGGGAACCATTTCACCAGCGTCGACACCGGCGAGATGTAGCCCAAACCGAGACCGACGCCGCCGATCACGCCGCAACCGAGCCACATGATCCAGAGTTGGTGGACATAGACGCCGAAGGCGCCGATCAGAAGACCACCGCCCCAGCAGCAGGCCGCGACGGCACCCGCCTTGCGCGGGCCCGCGCGCTCGAGCCAGCCGCCCCAGATCGCGGCGGAGACGCCGAGCAGCACGAAGAACAGCGTGTACATCCACCCCAGGCTCGCGACCTTCCAATCGCAGGTGGTGGTGAACAGCTCCTGAAACAGCGAGATGTCCGGGCAGGCCTTGCTCTGCGTGATGCCGATCGCGCGCGACAGCGGCAGCCAGAACACGGAGAAGCCGTAGGCCATGCCGATGCAGAGATGGATGCAGAGCGCCGCCGGCGGCACCAGCCAGCGGTTGAAGCCTGCCTTTGCGACCGTATGTTCGCGATCGAAAATTCCTGCGCCAGCGCCTGAAATCCTTCCCGCGCTCTCGATTGTCGTCATGCACTCCTCCCCTGCAGTCGCCCTTCTGAGCGAGACTGCCGCTACGATCCAGTTCCTCAGCCCATTGCGGCGCAGCTCTGGTCCCCGCTGCTCCGCAAAATCATCCAACACGCGCCAGGACCGTCACGCATGTCTGAAAAGTTAACCCCTCGAACAGGACTCTATGCCCGATACGATGTGACGGCTTCGTGCGTGGCCCGCTGATCCGCGTATCGCGGACACGATTCAACCTCCGCGCCGGCGCGGACAAAGTCAATTGGGGCAGAAGCCGGGATCGATGTCGATAGACAAAAGGTCGGTATCAGCGCAGTAACGCGCCTAAGAACGCAGCGCACCATTGGCACTTTTTATCGAGCCATTCGCTTTTTCTATCAAGAACACGATGCGCGCCTCGTTGCGCTCGGTGATCTCCACCGTGTCGCCCGTCTCGCGGATCAGGTTCGGAATGTCAATGATCGACAAGGGATCGGTGCAGAGGACTTCGAGCTGATCGCCCGGCTGCAATGGTTTCAGCGCCTTGCGCGTCTTGAGGGCCGGCAACGGGCATTTGAGCCCGGTGAGATCAAGCGTCGTTCTGGTCATCAGGGCAACATGGCGGGAGGGATCGATTGCGTCAACGCGAGGGCCTCAGAGCAGGTTGGCGTAGGACAGGAAACCTACGCTGTCGCCGGGTTCGACGCGCGTGATATCTTCGCCGAGTTCAATGAGGCCATCGGTCTCCACCAATGACGACAGCAGGCCTGCTCCTTCGCGCGGGAACTTGATTGCCTCCAGCGCGCCATCCTGTGCGCGGCGCAACGAGGCGCGAACATATTCGCGGCGACCCAGCTTCTTCCTATAGGTGAACGCCGCACGCAGCGGGATCGGCGCTAGCGGCTCCGGCAGGCTGCCGGCGAGCGCGAGCACGGTTGGCCGCACCACGTGAACGAATGTGACGAAACTTGCGACGGGATTACCGGGCAGCCCGATCAGCGGCGTGCCGCCGATGATGCCCATCGCCACAGGCCGGCCGGGCTTGATCGCCATCCGCCACAGCACGAGCGAGCCGACGCTCTCGACCGCCGCCTTGACGTGGTCCTCCTCGCCGGTCGAGACGCCACCGGTGGTGAGGATCAGATCATGGTGGCCCGCCACCTGTTTCAATCCGTTGGCGAGCGAGGCGCGCTCGTCGCGGAGAATGCCGAGATCGGAGACTTCGCAGCCGAGCCGGCGCAGCATCGCCATCAGCATGAAACGATTGGAATCGAACAGCTGCGAGGCCGCACGCGGCTCGCCCGGCGAGGCCAGCTCGTTGCCGGTCGAGAACACGGCGACGCGAATACGGCTGACGACGTCAAGTCGGGTCAGGCCAAAGGCGGCGGCAAGGGCAACATGCTGCGGCCGCAGTCGCAGGCCTGCTCGCAGCGCGATGTGGCCAACGGGGATATCCTCGCCTGCCGGCCGAACGTTTGCACCCGACTTCAGTCCTGATGGCAGCACGATCTTTCCTGATACATCGATGCGGACATCCTCCTGCATGAAGACGGTCCCGGCCCCCGGCGGCATCGGCGCGCCCGTGAAGATGCGTGCAGTGTGGCCGGGCTTGATCGGCGCCTGCGCAAGGCCGCCGGCCTGGATACGGCCATCGAGCGGGAAGGCCTGTTCCCCGTCCCGCGGAAGATCCGCGTCGCCGACGGCATAGCCGTCGACGGCAGAGTTGGTGAAAGGCGGCAACGGCAGCGGCGCCGCGATATCGCGCGCCAGCACGCGCCCGTCGGCATCCACGAGCGCCACCGTCTCAAGGTCGGCAATCGCGTGGACGCGGGTCGTGATCAGGCCAACAGCCTCGTCGACCGACATCATCGGTCCGCCGAAAGCAAAGCAATCGTCCGACAGTTGCGCCATGGTGCCTCGTCAGCGCGTCGCCGCGCTTCTTGCCATCGCATCCTCGACCTGTATGGCGGCACGCAGCATGAGAGCCGCTACAGCCTCAATGTCATCGAGATGGACGGTCGGCAGCCGGGTTTCAACCGCAGCGTCGGTGGCAATCCCGACAATGCCGGGATCATCGGGGAACAGCAGCGGCTTGGCATTGGCGGCCCGATGCACCTCGATCTTGCGATGCGGCTCGCGCTTGAAGCCTTCGACCACGACGAGATCGACCGCGGACAGCTTGCTGAGAAGTTCCGGCAACCGCGGCTCGGCTGCGCCGCGCAACTCGTGCATCAAGGCCCAGCGGTTCGACGACGCCACCAGCACCTCGGCCGCCCCGGCCTCGCGGTGGCGCCACGAATCCTTGCCGGGCACATCGACGTCAAACCGATGGTGGGCATGCTTGATGACGGAGACGCGCAGGCCCTGCGCGTTGAAATGCGGGATCAGCCGCGTCAACAGCGTGGTCTTGCCCGCTCCGCTCCAGCCTGCAAGGCCGATGACTTTCATAACCATTCGATCTCCGCCACCGGCTCGCGAGCAGATGGAACCTCCGGCCTCTCCCCGTCATTGCGAACGCAGCGAAGCAATCCAGGGTGCTTCCGAGGAAAGATGCCGGATCGCTTCGCTCGCACTGACGAACGCAGGCATTTTGCCCACTCCCCGGCATGCTTATATCGGCTTGGGGCGAATGTCATGCTAACGTCGCGGCCATGATGAAGATCGACAAGGCCCCGGTGCCTCTGATTATCCCTGACCCCGGCGACCCGCGCCTGACCCAGAGCGTGACCGGGACTGACCAGACCGGCGCCAGGGTCGAAATCAAGGTGCCGATGGAGCGGCCGCTGACGCTCTACCTGAATTCCCAGGAGATCGTCACCATGATGACGATCGGCGACTATCCGGAATATCTGGCGCTCGGCTATTTGCTGAACCAGAACATGCTGAAATATAACGACGCGGTCACCGAGGTCGAATATGACGACGACCTTCAGGTCGTTGTCGTGCGCACCTCACACCACACCAATTTCGAAGCCAGGCTCAAGAAGCGCACGCAGACTTCCGGCTGTGCGCAGGGCACCGCCTTCGGCGATCTGTTGGAAGCGGTCGAGAGCGTCGCGCTGCCAAGGGCGGAGCTGCGCACCTCCTGGCTCTACCGGATGACGCAAACCATCAACACCATGCCATCGCTCTATCTCGAGGCCGGCGCGATCCATGGCTGCGTGCTGTGCAAGGAAGGCGAGCCGCTCTGCTACACCGAGGACGTCGGCCGCCATAATGCGGTCGACAAGATCGCAGGCTGGATGTACCGCCACGGCGTCGATCCCGGCGACAAGATCCTCTACACCACGGGCCGCCTCACCTCGGAGATGGTGATCAAGACCGTACGCATGGGCATTCCGATCCTGGTGTCGCGATCCGGCTTCACCGCCTGGGGCGTCGATCTCGCGCGGCAAGTCGGCCTGACGCTGGTCGGACGCACCCGCGGAAAACGCTTCATCGCACTCGCCGGCGAGGAGCGGATCGTCTACGACCAGAATCTCGCTTACGTCGAAGAGGAATCAGCGAGGCACAAGCGCAAGGGCGAAAGTGGTGACGACTAACATTCCGCCAACGAGCCTTCCGCCGACTCTTGGCGTGCTGCTCGCCGGCGGCCTGGCACGTCGCATGGGCGGTGGTGACAAGCCGATGCGCACCATCGGCGGCCGCACCATACTGGAGCGCGTGATCGCGCGCCTGTCGCCCCAGTGCGACGGATTGATCCTCAACGCGAATGGCGATCCGGCGCGTTTCGCTACATTCGGCTTGCAGGTTGTTGCCGACGACGTGCCCGGCTTCCCCGGTCCGCTCGCCGGCATTTTGGCCGCACTGGACTGGACCGCAGCAAACCGGCCGGAGATCGAATGGGTGCTCAGCGCCGCCGGGGACTGCCCGTTCCTGCCACGTGACCTCGTCGCACGGCTCCACGCGGCGCGGGCGCGGGAGAACGCGCAGCTCGCGGTCGCCGCCTCGGGCGACCAGTCGCATCCGGTGATTGGCCTGTGGCGCGTCGCCTTGCGCGACGAGCTGCGCCACGCCCTGGTCGTCGAGGATCTCCGCAAGATCGACCGCTGGACCGCGCGCTATCCGCTTGCGACAGTAACATGGCCGGCCGAGCCGCTCGATCCGTTCTTCAATGCGAACACGGTGGAGGACATCACTGCAGCCGAGCGTCTCGCGGCACTGGATGCGGCATCCTAGCATTTAACGGAACATCGAACCGGATGGAGACGAGCTGCGACTACTGATCGGGACGCACTCCGGATCAGCCATGCGGAAGCCGAGGAGCGGGAATGCGCGAGAGAGCGCGCCGCTCAGGCCAGCGGCATCGGCTCGGTCGTCTAGAGCATGATCCGGAAAAGTGTGAAGCGGTTTTCCCTGGCGACGTCAGCGGAACGCGTTTGCGCGGAGATCATCCTCAAACAAAGAGCTTAGGCGCGATGACGATTGAACCCAATCTCAACGCGCTTTAGGCAGGCCGGAATCCGGCTCGCTGCAGCGCCGCACGCGCCTCCTCCGAGCCGAGCGCATCGAGAAAAGCCTGCACGGCCGGACGCTGCTTGCGCGAGGTCACCAAGGCAAAATCATAATGCTCTTCCGCGAACGGAATGAAAGCGAGATTGGCCGCATGGGCGACCGGCGCAATGGTCATGCCCCAGTCCGCACGGTGCTGCGCGACGGCGGCTGCAACCGCGTTGTGCGAGCGCGGCTGGTTCCAATAGCCTTCCGGGCGCGCTCCGCCGAGCAGGCGGTCGATCAAGATACGCGTGCCGGCGCCCTGGTTGCGGTTGACCATGATGCAGGCGGGGTCGGCGACCGCGGCAGCGACGGCCTCTTTTGCGCCGCGCTCCTCGAAGCGCTTGTCGCCCTTGCGGAAGACAATGCCTTGCATTCGCCGCCACCCCGGCGCGAGCTCGAGCCCCTCGACGAGATATGGCGCGTTGTAGGTCTCCGTCTTGTCGTCGAACAGATGGATCGGCGCGAGATCGCATTCGCCGCGCTTGGCCGCCGCCAGGCCCCCGAGACTGCCAACGGCAATCGAGCGCACAGTGAGGCCCGCATGGGCGAGCGGCGCGGTGACGAGATCGAGGCCGGTGCAATGGCTGCCGACGATGACGAGATCAGGCACCCGCACATGCGGCGTGAACAGCGTCACCTCGGCCTTCGTCCCCGCGGGCATCTGGTCGGCGAGCGCATCGATGCGCAAAAAGCCATCGGCCTGCGCGAAGGATGTGATCGCACCTGAGCCCTTGCCGGAAGGGTAGGCGATCAGCCCGTCCTTGCCCTCGACCAGCGAGACCATGACGAACTCGGTACGGCCAAGCTCGGAGGCAATGCGTACCGGCACCGTCGCACTCACCTTGGCATCGGAGCGCGGCGGCAATCCGGCCATCTTGCGCAGCGCCGGCACGATCATGTCGTGGAAGGTGAACATCGCCGAGGTCGGAAAGCCCGGCAGGATCACCACCGGCTTGCCGTCGCACACGGCAAGGCACAGCGGCTTGCCGGGCTTGAGCGCCACGCCATGCGCGATGACGCCGGGCAGGCCGAGCCGATCGATAATGCGATGGGACAGGTCGCCCGCGCCCTTCGATGTGCCGCCCGACAGCACCAGCATGTCGGAATCCGCCAGCGCCTGACGCATCGCCACTTCCAGCCTGACTTCGTCGTCGGGAATCGCACCGAGGAAGATCGCCTCGCCGCCGTTCTCGTTGATCGCGGCTGCGACGATCGCACCATTGGTGTCGTAGATCGCCGCCGGCGCAAGCGCCTCGCCGGGCTGCACGAGCTCGTCGCCAGTGGAGATCACCGCAACCCGCGGCTTCCGTGCGACTCTGACCTCGGCTATGCCGCAGGCCGCCAGCATGCCGATCTCGCGCGAGCCGATGATTGTGCCGGCGCGCAGCAGCGCTTCGCTGCGCGCGATGTCGGAGCCGGCGTACGAGACGAACTGCCCCGGCGAGACTGCGCGACGGACATCGATCGCAGCGAGGCCGGACGGCTGGGTGTGCTCGACCATGACGACGGCATCGGCGCCGCGCGGCAGCGGGCCGCCGGTCGCGATTGGCGTTGCGGTTCCTGTCGTCACTTGCAGCACAGGTGCGGTGCCGCAGTGAATGGTCTCGCCGTTCAGCGCCAGCCGCACGGGCGCGCCTTCGCCGGCGACTGAAAGATCTGCCGAGCGCACGGCAAAGCCGTCGACATTGGAGCGATCGAACGGCGGCACGTCGATCGGCGCGGTGATGTCTTCAGCAAGGGCCGCACCGAGCGCATCGGCGAGCTTGCGCGCCTCATTCGGGACCGGACGCGGAAACAGCGCAGCATCGAAGCGCGCCAACGCCTCCTCACGCGAAAGGATTTTGAGAAACTGCTCCTGCTCGAGCGTGCTGCGATCTGGCGGCCTTGGGATCATCGTCATGCCGGAACCCATATCATTCCCGCATCAAATAAGCATCGACCGGTTCGCCCGCAGCAAATCCCTCGCGGCTCGCGGGAATAAGCAACCATGCATCGGATCGGCCGATCGTGTGCAGCGGCCATTCGCCCATGGCAAGCGGCATCCACGTTTTATGTTCCTCCGCCAGTAGCGCGATCTCGGCAATGCCGACGCTGGAAGCAATTTTTCGCGCGAGCGGCAAGGTCACCGTGCGACGTGGTTGCCGTGCCGACAATCGATCGATCAGCGGAAGCACCAGCGCAACCCAGACCGCAAGCGCTTGAGCCGGCGAACCGGGCAAGGCGACGACCGGAACCTTTCCGAGCCGACCAGCGGCTGCGGTCCGTCCAGGCTGGAGCGCAAGACCGTGGGCGAGCTCCGCCCCGCGCTCAGCCAGCGCCGTCACCGCGGCATCCGCGCGACCGACGCCGCTGCCGCCGATCGTCAGCAGAAGATCGCAGGCGGACACATCGAGCGCCGCTGCGATCGACGCCGCATCGCGCGAACCGGCTTCATGCATGCTCACATCCAACCCTGCCGCGCTTGAAAGCTCGGCGATCATCTGCAGCGTCGCACTTCCGCCCGGCACGTTGACGATGCGCAGACGCGGCCGCCTGACGCTCAGCCTGTCCGCACCCGCAACGCGCGCGAGCAACAGAGCTGCTGCATCGACGGGACATCCCGTTGCGGCCGCGGGCGCGTTCTCGGCGATATCGCTGCCCGCACGCGCGACGCCTTGTCCCGGAACGCCCTCCATCAGCGCCTGGGCGAGCGGGCCCGACACCTCGACTGCGTCAACATCGAGCACGCAATCACAGCCCGCCGGCATCGCGCCGCCGGCCTCGACCCACACCGGAAGGCCGGCCAGAGGCAGCGGCGAATAGGAGGACGCGCCGACGAGATCGCGGGCGCAAAGCGCCCAGCCATCCACTGCAGCGATGTCGCGCGGCGGAGAGGCCGGCAGCAATGGCATGCCCGCGGAAATACAGCCGGCCGCTTCAATCAGCGACAATTCGACCGGCACGACCGGATCGACGCCGCGCAGCAGTGCGGCAAGCCCGGTCTCGAGCGGGGTCAATGAAGGCGGCAGGCGCTGGATCATGTCTCATGATGGACCACGCATCGCGCGGTTTGGCAACCGCTCCTACCTCGGCCGTCAGCCGCCCGATTTGTCCGCGTTCGGAAAGAACACCTGCTGCCCGTCGACCTTGTAACCGGCGATCGCCGCTTGCCCCTCCGGAGAGATCAGCCACTCGATGAAGGTCTGGCCCAGCTCTCTCTTCACGTCCGGAAATTTTTCCGGGTTCACGAGCATCACGCCATATTGGTTGAGCAACCGCTTGTCGCCCTCGACGATGATGTCGAGATCGCCGCGTTCCCTAAACGAGATCCAGCTGGCGCGATCTGCAAGCATATAGGCATTCGCCTTGCGCGCGGCATCGAGCGCCGCGGTCATGCCCTGCCCGCTTTCGCGATACCAGGCGCCCTTGGCACTGGCGATGTCGATGCCGGCAACGATCCAGAGTGCGAGCTCCGCCGCATGGGTGCCGGAACGATCGCCCCGCGTCACGAACGGCGCACCCTTGGCTTCGATTGCCTTCAGCGCAGTGGCGATGTCCTTGCCCTTCACGCCGGCGGGATCGCTCTTCGGCCCGATCAGCACGAAATCATTGTACATCACGTCGTAGCGCTTGCTGGCGAAACCGTCAGCGACGAATTTCTCCTCCTGCGGCCGGGCGTGCATCAACACCACCTCGACCTCGCCTCTTCGGGCAACATCGAGCACCTCGTCGCTTCGGCGCGCAATCACCGTCACCTCGATGCCGGTCTTGTCGCGGAAAATCGGCAGCAGATAATCCATGAGGCCGGATTCTTGCGTCGCCGTCGTTGTCGCGAGGACGATACTGCGGTCCTGCGCGGACGCGGCCGCAACGGCCGCCGTGAGGCCGCAGGAAAGCGCGAAAGCGACGGACAGGCGGCCCATATCAGGTTCCCATTGCTATGACGCGATCATGATGATGATCGATTGCGCCGCACTCGTGACGCGATACCCATTGGGAAGGTCTTTCGGGAAATCTCGGCAAGCACGCGCACGCTTTAAGATCGTTCACTAAAGCAGTGAAAACCGGCGTGCGGACGTGTTGCAAAGCAGCGAGATGATCAGGCATGGTTCCCGCGGACCCGAACTGAAATGCAGAATTTCCCCTGCGTTGAACGTCAAAAAGAAGCAAGAATTTGCATAGGAATGCAGGATGGAATTCCTGACGACCAGCGAAGCCGCGGACTATCTCCGCCTCGGCGAACGCAAGCTCTACGAACTCGTAACCAACGGCGCGATCCCCTGCACCAAGGTAACAGGCAAATGGCTCTTCCCGCGACACGAGCTCGACCTCTGGGTGCTGTCGGGCCTGGCGCGCCCTGCCGGCATGCTGACGGCAGAGCCGCCGCCGGTGGTGGGCGGCAGCCAGGACGAGCTGCTGGACTGGAGCCTCCGCGAGTCCGGTTCAGGCCTCGGATCGATGACAGAAGGCAGCGCGCGCGGGCTCGAGCGGCTGCAACGCAACGAGGTGATGGCGGTCGCCGTGCACTTCCACAGCCTCGACGCGGAAGGCAACCTTGCCTCCGACGCCAGCGTGACGGCGCTGCGGGACGCGCCTGACTTACATGATGCGCTGCTGGTCGCCTTCGTGCGCCGCGAACAAGGGCTCGTGCTGCCGTCCGGCAATCCAAAGCAGTTGCAGGGGCTCTCCGACGTGCTCGCGCTCGGCGCGCGGATGGCGATGCGACAGCAAGGCACCGGCGCGCAGATGCTGCTCGACGTGCTGCTGAAGCGCGCCGGCGCCTCGACGCGCGATCTGCGACGGGTGGAGACGCCGGCCCTCACCGGGCCCGACCTCGCCGAGATGGTCCGCGCCGGACAAGCCGATTGCGGCGTCGCGACGCGCGCGGCAGCGCGCTCGGCCGGGCTCGATTTCGTGCCGCTGGTCTGGGAGAATTTTGACCTCGCAATGCGGCAGCGCAGCTATTTCCGCCCCGCCATGCAGGCTCTGATCCGGTTCCTGGACGAACGGCGGCTGTGCCAACGCGCCGAGGAGCTGACCGGGTACGATCCCTCGCCCGCAGGCCAAATCCGTTTCGCGGCCTGAGATTGACGCCCACCCCCAAATAGTTGCAAAAGAAACCAATTCAGCCGGGCCGTACCCGGCAAGTTTCGGTCAACGCGCCGGATCAGGGGAGGACGAGCGTGAATCCAATGAAATTTGGACTGCCGGTTGCGGCCGCCTTGGCGGCGGCGCTGCTGTCGGGTGCCGCGATGGCGCAGGTGTCCGACGACGTCGTCAAGATCGGCGTGCTCACCGACATGAATGGCCCCGCCTCCGC
Organism: Bradyrhizobium sp. CCBAU 45384; assembly: GCF_028128665.1. Lineage (NCBI taxonomy): Bacteria > Pseudomonadati > Pseudomonadota > Alphaproteobacteria > Hyphomicrobiales > Nitrobacteraceae > Bradyrhizobium > Bradyrhizobium sp. CCBAU 45384. Next base: position 192,732 of record NZ_LBIZ01000113.1, on the reverse strand, counting down.
GCCGACCGGCCAGGGCTCGGTGACGGCGGCGCAGATGGCGATCGACGATTTCGGCGGCACTGTGCTCGGCAAGCCGATCCGCATCGTGATCGGCGACCACCAGCTCAAGGCGGACATTGGCGCTGCGATCGCGCGGCGCTGGTACGATGTCGACCAGGTCGACCTGATCGTCGACGTGCCGGTCTCGGCCGTCGGCCTTGCGGTGCAGAACATCGCCAACGAGAAGAAGCGGCTGTTCATCACCCACTCCACCGGCACCGCTGACTTCCACGGCAAGTTCTGCTCGCCCTATGCGATGCAGTGGGTGTTCGACACCCGCGCGCTCGCGGTCGGCACTGCGGATGCGGTGGTCAAGCGCGGCGGCGACAGCTGGTTCTTCATCACCGACGATTACGCCTTCGGTCACTCGCTGGAGCGCGACGCCTCCAGCGTCATCACCGCCAATGGTGGCAAGGTGCTGGGCTCGGTGAAGCCGCCGCTGGCGACGCCTGACCTCTCCTCCTTTGTGCTGCAGGCGCAGGCCTCCAAAGCCAAGATCATCGGCATTGCGGCAGGTCCCCCCAACAACATGAACGAGATCAAGACCGGCTCGGAGTTCGGCGTGTTCAAGGGCGGCCAGCAGATGGCGGCGCTGCTGGCGCTGATCACCGACATCCACGGCCTCGGCCTGCAGGCCGCGCAGGGCCTGCTCCTGACGACCTCGTTCTACTGGGACATGGATGACAAGACCCGCGAATGGTCGAAGCGCTATTTCGCCAAGATGAACAAGATGCCGTCGATGTGGCAGGCCGGCGTCTATTCCAGCGTGATCCACTATCTCAACGCCATCAAGGAGACCGGCACCGACGATCCGCTCAAGGTCGCGGCGAAAATGCGCGAGACGCCGGTCGAGGATTTCTTCGCCCGCCACGGCAAGCTTCGCGATGACAATCTGATGGTGCACGACCTCTGGCTGGTGCAGGTGAAGACGCCGGAGGAGAGCAAATATCCGTGGGACTATTACAAGATCCTCACGACGATTCCCGGCGACAAGGCCTTCGGCCCGCCGGACCCGGCGTGTGCGATGCTGAAGAAATAACGATCGCTTAGAGCGATCGTCACTTCACCACGCCGATCTCGCGACACTGAGAAGGATACGACTTACGAATGTCATCATCGGTCCGGCTGCGCCTGCGTCAACATCGACTTGAGGCCATGTAGGCAGCGGGCGGTTTTTGTGAAAGCATGCCGCCAAACAATAAGGCAATGGGAGGCGACATGTTGCGAATCTTGCGGTGCGCTGTTTTCGGGCTGGTCTTGCTGTCAGGTCTTCTCAACGCGGCCCCTCCCGCCTCCGCCGCCTACCCGGACCGCCCCGTGCACTGGCTGATCGGCTTTGCCGCCGGCGGACCGGTCGACATCGTCGCACGCATCATGGCGCAGTGGTTGTCGGACCATCTCGGCCAGCAGTTCATCGTCGAGAACCGAACCGGCTCGGGCGGCAACATCGCGGCTGCGGCCGCGATCAATTCGCCGCCCGACGGCTACACGCTGCTGTTCGTCGCGCCCAACAATGCGATCTCGACCTCGCTCTACAAGAAGCTGCCGTTCGACTTCTTGCGCGACACCACGCCGGTTGCCAGCATCATGCAGCTCACCAACATGCTGGTCGTCTCCAACGCGATGCCGGTGAAGACGGTCCAGGAGTTCATCGACTATTGCAAGGCCAATCCCGGCAAGATCTCGTTCGCCTCGTCAGGCAACGGCACCTCGGTGCACATGTCGGCGGAGCTGTTCAAGGCGATGACCAAGTGCGACATGGTGCATGTGCCCTATCGGGGATCTGCGATCGCCTTCCCCGACATCATCTCCAACAAGGTGCAGCTGATCTTCGACAACCTGCCGTCCGCGCTGGAGCAGTCGCGCGGCGGCAATGTCCGCGCGCTCGGCGTCACCTCGCCGCAGCGCTGGCCCGCGCTGCCCGACGTGCCCGCTATCGCCGAGACCGTGCCTGGCTTCGAATCGGTCGGCTTCTACGGCATCTCCGCGCCGAAGGGCACGCCGGCAGAGATCGTCGAGCTCCTCAACAAGGCGGTCAACGAGGCGCTGAAGGACCCGAAGGTGGTGGCGCGGCTGACCGAGAATGGCGGCATCCCCAGGCCGATGACGCCGGCCGAGTTCGGCAAGCTGGTCGCTGACGAGACCGAGAAGTGGAGGAAGGTGGTGGAGTTCGCCGGGGTCTCGGTGGACTGAGCGGGTCACGTCAAAAACACCAAAACAACCCCATGCACAGTAGAAAGTGTCCCGATTACAACGGGTTACCACAGCAAAAATCAGGACCACGGGAAAAACGCTTGTTCCGTCGGGCAAAACAGGCGTATAAGGGCATGATCGCAAAATTCGGTAATTTGGAAATCGCTCGCGATGCCGCGCCGACGTCTCACCTCGCGCGCCTCGGCATTGCACCCCCGCCTCCATCCCTGTAAACGAACCGCGCACCGTTGCCAGCCGCGCGTTCCCGCGGGCCGTCCCGCGGCGGGGCCTGTAGCTCAATGGTTAGAGCCGGCCGCTCATAACGGTCTGGTTGCAGGTTCGAGTCCTGCCGGGCCCACCAATGAAATCAGCAACTTATTAGGCCTTGTTTCGCCTTATCTGAATCGCCGCACCAGAAACCGCACCAGATACGTTGTTGGTCCACTTTAAGAACGACTCGCTCGGGCTATAAGAGCGACTCGATTCCGGGCTTTAAGAACGACTCGATTTCGTAAATGGATGCCCGATCAGGGGAAATCGGCGGCGGAGACCAAGCTCAAACATTAACGCCGCGAAGATTCGCCGTGGCTAAGATAATAGGTTTCGTGCTGATCGCAAGCTATCCATGATCACCAGCAGCTGCTGGATGTTGAGAACCGCCAGCGCGTCAATCCATCCTGCTGTTCTAGTGCTGCTAGTGCTGCTGATGATGCTGCCGGTCATCATGCTGGGGCCGATGATGATCGACATGTCCATCAGAGTACCGGCACCATGCTGATCATGATGATGCCGCCGATGATCGGCGCCGCCGCTGATGATCGCGGCGATGATCGCCGAGTTCCGGCCACCATGATCGTGGCGCCAGCATGCCGACCGTGCCGGTGATGATGATCGTCAGCTTGCTGTCGCTTGCGGCCTAATAGCCCCGACCGGCGTCGAGTTCGGCCAGGCTCTCCAACATTTGGTCCAATGCCCGGTCGTCCGTCTCGGTCTGCGCGCGTTGGACGTCGCCATCCAACTGGTAGATCAAGTCCGCCAAGTCCCGGTCGTTCAACGAGGGGACAAGATCGAACGCCTCTCCTTCGATCACCAGCAGCGGTACACCTTCCTCGCCGTAGAGCCGCAAGGCTTCGGCAGTCTGCTTCGGCAGCCAGCGTTCGTAGTCCGACAGCGGAACGCGGAAAGAGCCGTCGTATTTTCGGAGCGTCAAACGTCTGCTCAACAAGCCTTGATAATCCTCGTCGCGTTGAGCTCGAGACCGAGCCTGACGGGCTCTTTCGGAGATTGCGCGTCTGGCTTCGCGGAGCGCATCCAATTCCGCCGCCGCCGCGTTGCTGCGAACGCGAGCTCTCCCTCTGCGGTCCGCGCCAGGAAGCCGCGTTTCTCCGAAAGGCGTCCCTTGTAGCCTTTTTTTAACGCGCACGCCTGCCAGACGTCGACGACAGTACGCGAGGACAAACCGCGGAGAATCTGCGATGGCACCTTCTTCAGACTCAACGGATGGTAGGCCAGAACGGAATGCAGCCCGGCGTCGTGGACATCGGTCCACCAGTTTCGATGGACCCGGAGAACGTTTCGGCTGAACATCACGCAGACCTCTTCATGGTTGTCGACGATCTGCACCACCCATTGCTGGGTTCTAGGCGGCACCACCTGCCTCACCAACGTCGCAAGCCTTTCGTCCGCCAGTACCGGCATCCGAATCCTCCTCGTTGTTGCCGGTTCTGCGCGCGGCTTGCCTACTAGAAGTTTGAGGCGGAACGCCGCCGGCGGCCCCGACGGGCCGCTCTTCGCTTCTTGCTGAACGAATCCTTGGAAATTCGTCGAAGCCGCCGCTTCGAAGCAACGCATTCTTTGCGATGAAGAGAAGCCGTCGTCGTCGTGCTCGCAACCTTTCAAATCGTAATGATCGGCGGCGGCGCTCGTTCACCCGCACCGACCAATCATCGAAGAATAAGGGAGCTTCTCCCGCACATCTGAGAAACTTGGCCGCAGCGATGCGCCTTCCGGCGCACCGAGAGAGGAAGTGCGACGTGTCCCGATCGAACGCCTGCAGGCGGAAACTACCTTATCGGGACTGCGATGTAATCGTGTCCAGAAGCGAAGATCCGTCGAGCACGACCGCCGTCACTTGCATCGACGCCGAGACCGGCACGTTCGTCGGTACCGCACGGGTGCCCGATCAAGTTGATCGTCCGATCACTGACGAGGAAGTCGCGCGCATGATCGGCGGAGCGTACCGGTTGGCGTCGATCGCTGTCGACCTGGAAATGGACCTGCTCGTCCGGCGGGCGCGACGCGTGTCAGATAAGCTGAGACTGCGCCGTCGGCTCTGGCGTCGGCGGCACCGCCCCGCGATCCGGGGCGATAAGCTGCAGGATACCGGGGACGCTGGTTCGCAGCCGCCTCGGTGTAGTCTCTAGCGAGAGATCAAGGACCCTTCGGGCCAGGCAAGACCTCGTCCAGGTCGGTGTCGTCGGCATCCAATTCGGCAAAGATGGGCTCTTCGCCGAACGGACGGTTGATGATGGCCAGAGCTTCGGGAGCGGCGTAAATTCGGTTTCGCGCGTATCCAGTCCTCTCCTGCAGAATGCCAGCCTCCTGCAACTGCGCGATGGCCTGATTTACTTGCGCGGGCGAGACATCGAGCAGTTGGCCAAGGCGCTTCGCCGTCACGACCGGATAGTTGTGAAGTTCGTCCAGGGCGCGGATGGCCGCGGATCCCTTTCGGAATTTTCGGCGCTCTCTCCAGCGCTCTGACAATTCCGACAGTGCCGTGCGGGTCCGGATGAGTTCTTCGACGGTGCCGGTGACGGCGTCGGCCATGAAGGTGATGATCGGCTCCCAGTCAAGCCGCTGCTGAGCGTCCTTGAGCGAAGCGTAATACGCCCCCTTTTTGCTTTCGATGTAAGGCGAAAGGTACAGAGGCACGTGCCTCTCCGCCGCCATCATGAGCGGAAGCAGAAGGCGGCCGACACGACCGTTGCCGTCGCGGAAGGGGTGCACCGCCTCGAAGTGGGTATGCGCGATGGCCATGCGCGTGATGAACCCTTGCGTCATCTGCTGCATGCCCTCGTTCCGCAGGTAGTCGACGGTTTGGGCGAGGCAGTCGGCGACGTCGGCCGGTGGGGGAGGATTCAGGCTGGAATATGCGATGTCTTTGTTTCCGCCGATCCACACGACGCGCGAGCGGAGGTCGCCAGGAACGTCTTGATAGTCGGGGTCGTCCTTCATCACGGCGCGATGGAGGTCCTTGATCAGATCCATCGTGAAGACGCCGTAGCCATCCTTGGCGGCTCTCGGAATGAATCCGTCCAAAGCAACGGCGTAGTTGCGAACTTGGCGCGCTTCGTCCCGTGCGCCGGCGTCGCCCGTCTCTTCGACCGAAAGCAGTTCGTCGAGAGTGCTCTGGGTGCCTTCGATCGATGAGGAACTGACTGCCTCACGTCTGGTAAGGACCCGGCTGACGATGTAGGGGTCCTTCATCTGGGCGGCGATGGCGTCGACCTTGCCGAAGGCCGCTTGAGCGGCTTCCAGGGCTTTCATCGCCCCTCCGACGAACACCCCGTCCTCGGGGGGTGCCGGCGGCACGATCCCGTAGTGAGAGTCGTAGGGCGGCGGAAGCCGCTTCAGGCTCTCGCGGATGGTGTGGCTGAGATCGCTGCGCTTCATGGGAACCCGAAATAAGAGGCAGTTTTCCTATTTATATTTTTGGTTTGTGCAAAAAGCCATAACACACCGCGATCTCAAGGCAGCTTATTTAGGCTTTTACAGGCCAACGCAACTTAAGTTCCATTAACCATTGGCCTGCCGTCCCTCTCAGCGCCCGGCAATTCTGCCCCATAGTGACCCCGGTCGCTGGGGTGCAGCACCAGGCGGCTACCGGCCGACCCGGAGAGCGGCTCGGCCACTCGGTTGTTTCGGTGGCCGAGGGTGACCGGTTTGGCGCGGCCGTTCTCGTCGGCGAAAACAGCCCACTGGTCGCCTTTCCTGAACACAAGGTAGGGCGTCCGGAGCGCTCCAGGTGGTCACGTGGACGACGACCCGGGAAACGTGGCCGAGCAGCCTCATGGCTCGGGCGGGTCCGCGAAGTCCATTGTCACCCGGACCCGCTGCTCCTCGATTCCGAGGGCGGAGACCTTCAGGAAGCCTGCGGGGTCCACCCGGACCCACCTTCCCCTTGGTGGACTGTCCGCCCCACCCGTCGATCCGGACGGGGGCTCCGACCTTGATCTGAACGGCATCGGTCGAGAGCAGGTCGGCTACGACCTCTGCCGTCCCGGGCAGGACCGTCGCCTCGCTGTCCTGGACGATCGCCAGCACCTTTCCGCTCGCCGGCGCGAGCACCCGGACGCAGCAGGTCGCCTCGGCCATCGCTGCGACGCCCTCAAGCAGCTCGCCGATCAGGAACAGCAGGACCACAGTAGCCGCTTCTTCGGTCGCGCCGATGAAAACCGCGCCGACCGCCGCAATCGTCATCAGAGTCTCGATCGAGAACGGGGTGCCTGCCACGGCGGCAGAAAAAGCGCGTCTGGCGATCGGGACAAGCCCCACCATCATTGCCAGCAAGAACGCCCAACGCTCGATGGCGGGAATGCTCTTGCCGACGGCGAAAGCGACCGCCAGAGCCGCGCCGGATGCGAGGTCAGCCTGGCCTTGCCGGTCTGCCACCATCGTCGGTCCGCCGCCCTGCCGCCGCGATTGCTGTCGGTGCGATCCTGGGGTCCCGGCGCCGAACCTTTTTGGTGATCGATGGGGGCATGGGTCTTTTCGCCTTCGGCGACTGTATAGCCAAGAGCCGAGATCCTGCTCGCCATCTCCGCCGCGTCGGTCTGGTCATGGCTGACGGTGACGGTGCCGCGGGCGACCGACACGTCGACGGACCGCACCCCGGGCACCCGGTTGAGTGCGTTCTCGATCTTGAGCGCGCAGCTCGCGCAGTCCATTCCCTGAACCCGCAGGCGCGTAGTCGTTGCGTTTGAACCCGTCATCATGCCGTCCTTAGCCAAGCGGCGTGGTCTGCCGCAGTTCCTTTCACGCCGGCTCCTCGGCCGCCGGCGCCGGCCCGGAGTCCTTCCGGAAGAGTACGTAGAGGGCCGGCAGCACCAGAAGCGTCAGGACCGTCGAGGAGATGATGCCGCCGATGACGACGGTCGCCAGCGGCCGCTGCACCTCCGCGCCGGCGCCTGTCGCGATCGCCATCGGCACGAAGCCGAGCGAAGCCACCAGCGCCGTCATCAGCACGGGGCGGAGCCGCGTCACCGCACCCTCATGGACGGCCTCGATCACAGGCTTCCCTTCGTGCCTGAGCCGCTCGATGAACGCGATGATGACGAGGCCGTTGAGCACCGCGACGCCGGACAACGCGATGAAGCCGACGCCCGCGCTGATCGACAAGGGGATGCCCCGCAGGAGGAGCGCCAGCACGCCGCCCGTCAGCGCCAGCGGCACGCCGCTGAACACCAGAAGCGCGTCGGCAATGGAGCCCATGCTCATGAAAAGCAGCAGGAGCACCAGGGCCAGCGCAATCGGCACGACGATCGTCAACCGCTTGGTCGCGGAAACGAGCTGCTCGAACTGTCCGCCCCAGCCGATCCAATACCCAGCCGGAATCTTGACCTTTTGCGCGACAGCCTCCTGGGCATCGGTGACGAAGGATCGCAGGTCGCGGCCGCGGACGTTCGCCGTCACGACGACCCGGCGCTTTCCGTTTTCCCGGCTGATCTGATTGGGACCGGGTGCGACCTCGACGGCGGCGACGGAAGACAGCGGAATATAGCGCGGCGATGCGTTCGCCGAGCCAGTCGATGCGGTCCTTGTAAGCGACGGACTCTCCGGCACAGGCGGCAGCGATATCGGGATGGCCTTGATGGCATCGAGGTTGGCACGCAGATGCTCCGGCAGGCGGACGACAATATCGAAGCGGCGGTCGCCTTCGTAGAGCTTGCCGGCGGCCTTTCCGCCGACGGCGATCTCGACGATGTTCTGGACCTCTGCGACGCTGAGCCCGTAGCGCGACAGCGCTTGCCGGTCGAGCTTTACCGTCAAGATTGGCAGGCCGCCAACCTGCTCCGTCTTGACATCCGCAGCGCCCTCCATCCCGCGGATCACTGATTGCACTTGCTGCGCGACCCCGAGCAGAATATCGAGATCATCGCCAAAGATCTTGACGCCGACATCGCTGCGCACGCCCGCAATCAGTTCGTTGAAGCGCATCTGGATCGGCTGGGTCATGCCATAGGAACTGCCAGGCAGCGTGTTGGCGACACGCTCGAGCTCCTCGACGACATCAGCCTTGGGCTTGCCGGCATCCGGCCACTGACCCTTCGGCTTTAGGATAACGTAGGTATCGACGGCGTTGGGCGGCATGGGATCGTTGGCGATTTCGGCCGTGCCGAGCTTGGAGAATACGGTGGCGACCTCCGGTACCTGCTTCAGCGCATTTTCGAGCCGAAGCTGCATCTCGACGCTTTGGGTCAGGCTCGTTCCGGGTATCCGGATCGTCTCGATGATCACGTCGCCTTCATCAAGGCTCGGAATGAACTCTCCCCCCATGCGGGTTGCCGAGAGTAGGCTCCCGGCGATGATCAACACGGCGCCGACGGCGACGCTGCCTCGATAGCGGATCGCCTGATGCAAAAGCGGAACGTAGATGCGCTTCGCACCGCGCATGAAGATGTTCTCCTTTTCCGAGACCTTGCCACTGACGACGATGGCGATTGCAGCGGGCACGAAAGTGATGGAGAACAAGGCCGCACCAGTCAGCGCCATGAGCACTGTGAGGGCCATCGGCGTGAACATCTTGCCTTCGGTGCCCGTCAAGGTCAGCACGGGCAAATAGACGACAGCGATGATGAGCGTGCCGAACAGGCTCGGCTTGATAACCTCGCTCGCGCCGGCGCGGATCGTCTCCATCCGCTCTTCGAGCGAGAGCAGGCGTCCGCGCTGGTGCTGCTCCCGCCCGAGCAGCCGGAGGCAGTTTTCGACGATGATCACGGCGCCGTCGACGATGATGCCGAAGTCGATTGCGCCAAGGCTCATGAGGTTGGCGCTGACCTTGCTCTCGACCATGCCCGTGATCGTCAGCAGCATCGAAAGCGGGATGACGCAGGCGGTGATAATCGCCGCGCGGATGTTGCCGAGGATCAGGAAGAGGACGGCAATGACGAGTGCCGCACCTTCCAACAAATTCTTCTCAACGGTCTCGATCGTGGCTTCCACCAGATGCGTGCGATCGTAAACCGCCCGAGCAATAACGCCCTCAGGCAGCGACCTGGCAATCTGACGAAGCCTCACCGCGATTCTTTGGGCCACTGTTCGGCTGTTCTCGCCGATCAACAGCATCGCTGTGCCCAGCACCGTCTCCTTGCCATCGACGGATGCTGCGCCCGTCCGCAATTCCTTACCCTCGTCGACATCCGCCACGTCCCGAATGCGAACCGGTACGCCGCCACGCGAGCCGACCACGATGTCGCGGATCTCATCTGACGTCGCGACCTGACCGGGCGCACGGACGAGGTATTGCTCGCCGTTCTTCTCGATGTAGCCGGCGCCGACATTGGCGTTGTTCGTTGCAAGAGCCGTCAGGACGTCACGGAAGCCGAAGTTGTAGGCCATCAGCCGGCCTGGATTCGGGAGCACGTGGAATTGCCGTACGTAGCCGCCGATAGAATTGACTTCGACGACGCCCGGCACGGTTCGGAGCTGCGGCTTGATGATCCAATCCTGGATCGTCCTGAGTTCTGTCGGCGTGTAGTCCCTGCCCCCGGGCGCCTTTCCTGCCTCGGCACTCACCGTATAGGAGTAGATTTCGCCGAGACCCGTCGAGATCGGGCCCATCGCGACCTCAGTTCCAGGCGGCAACTGGTCCTTGACTTGCTGGATGCGCTCGTTGACGAGCTGACGTGCGAAATAGATGTCGGTGCCGTCCTCGAACACCACTGTGACCTGGCTCAGTCCGTATCGCGAGAGCGATCGCGTGTAGTCGAGCCTGGGCAATCCGCCCATCGCGGTTTCGATCGGAAAGGTGATGCGTTGTTCGGCTTCGAGCGGCGACAGACCGGGCGCGTTGGTATTGATCTGCACCTGGACATTGGTGATGTCAGGGACCGCATCGATCGGCAGACGCGTGAAATTCCATGCGCCGAAGATGGCCGCACAGAGCACAAAGAGGACAACCAGCCAGCGCTGACGGATCGAAAAGGCGAGGACCGCATCAATCATGATCGGCGTCTCCCTTGCCCATCTCTGCCTTCACGACAAAACTGTTCTCGGCGACGTAGCGCTCGCCGGCGGACAATCCGGCCCTGATCTCGACGGACTTGGGGTCGGATTCGCCGAGTTCCACGGGACGGGCTTCGATCTTGTCGCCTTCCTCGCGCACGAATACGACGGTCTTGTTTTCCAGCGTCTGGATCGCACCGGCCCGCACGGCGACCGCCACGGCCCGGGCGGCGAGTACCAGGCGCGCGGTCACGAAGAGGCCTGGTCTGAGACGTCCGTCGGCGTTCGGTAGCACCACGCGCGCGAGCGCGGTCTGCGTCTCGCTGATGCCGACGGGCGCGAGGTAGGAGATCTTGCCCTTGATCTCGCCCCTTCCGTCGTCCGGATCGATCAGCACCTCGTCTCCGATCCGGACGCGCCTGAGATCCTGACGGTAGATCGACAGGTCGACCCAGATCGTCGAGAGATCCGCGACGACGAAGGCCGGCTTTTGCTCGGAGACGTATTCGCCCAGCGAGATCTGCCGATCGATGATCGTGCCGCCGATCGGTGACTTGAGGTCGTACACGGTGAGGCTTTGGTTGCTCTCGATGGACGCCAGCAGCTCGTCCTTGCCGACGACGTCCCCGATCCGCCTCTTGATCGCACGCGCGATGCCCGGGAAGCGCGGGGTGACCTGAACCACGGTCTCCTGATTGGCGCGCAGCACACCGTTGAACGACAGTGTCTCGGTCAGGGTAGCCGGCCCGGCTTCGGCGAAGGTGGCACCCGCGGCCGCAAGCTTGACGTCGCTGATCACGATGCGGTCGGCCCCGTGCTCGTCCTTCTCAACGTGCTCGTTGCCCGCCTTCTCCTCCTTGGCCGCGTTGCCTTCCTGCTTCGCTGTCTGCTGGGTCGCTGCGGGTGCGTCCTTGGGCGTCAGCCAGCGATACCCGAAGGCACCTGCGGCGGCAGCGACCAGTGCGAGGACGATCGCGCTCGAATTTCTCATCGTGCGCTCTCCCGCGCCAGAGCGAAGGGGTTGCCGACGAGTCCTTCGATCGTGGCAACTGCGACATGGTAGTTCTGCAGCGCCTCCTGCTCGCGCAGACGCGCCTGGGTGACGTTGGCCTGTGCGTCGAGAACTTCGAGCAAGGTGAAGCGCCCGGCACCGTAGCCCTGCTCGATCTCGTTGGCGGCGGCTTGGGCCTTGGGGATGCCGGAGTCGCGAAGGATCGCAAGTTCCCGCAGCGAGCCCTGAACGTTGTCGTAGGCCCGCCCCGCCACGACGATCAGCGTGTTGCGGTTCGCCTCTCGCTCCGCCCGCGTCTTGGCGAGGCTTTCCTGAGCGGAGAGGATGTTGCCCTTGTTCTGGTCGAACACAGGGATCGGCACCGAGAGCGTCAACCGGACCGCGTCGTCGTTGGTCTCGTTGAAATGACGCCAGCCCGCAGCGAGACGGACGTCCGGATATGGCTTCAGACGCGCAAGCAGAAGCTCGGCGTTGCGCTGCGCGTAGATCGCGTTCCATCTCACCAGTTGCGGGTTCGCATCGATGGCGGCGATCACCGACTGGAACGAGGGCGCGCGCGTGGTCGCGTCCAGCCGTCCGGAGACGCTGGCGAACTTCGGCGAGGTATCGCCCATCAGGACCGCCAGTTCGCGACGCGCGCTCGAGAGATTGGCCTTGGTACGCTCGCGATCGGCCTTCACCAGCGCCGCAGCGACTTCCGCGCGGCCGGTCTCGGCGGGCGACGACGCGCCGGCGTCGACCCGACGCTGGAGCAGCGGGGTCAGACGCTCGAGGGCGGCGACCTGCTCGTCCAGAATCTGAATCCGCCGCTGCAGGCCCAGCACGTTGAGGAAGGCGATGGCCGTTTCCGACAGGATCTGCAGGCGTACTGCCTTGCGCTCGATGGCCGCGCCGTCGACACCCGCCTGGCCGGCCGCGATCCGCGCCTCGCGCTTGCCGAACAGCTCGAAGAGCTGGCTGATCTGCAGCGTCGTCTCGGCCGACTTCGTGCCGCGATAGATGCCCGAACCGAAGGAATTATCCTGTTCGTAGGACAGTTCCGGATTGAGGAGCGCTCCCGCCTGAATGCGCTGGCCGGTCGCGATCCCGATGTCGCGCTCAGCGGCGGTCAGACGCGGGCTGGTCGCAAGCGCGCGCTGCAACGCCGCCCCCATGTTGAGGCTCTGCGAATGCGACACCGCCGTCAGCCATGGGCTGACCAGCAACGCCATCGCGCACGCGAAACGCGTGACGCACTTGGAAAACATGGTGAAAACCTGACGAAAGACGGAATCAGGGCGCGATACGCCCAGCGGTCATTTTCAGGTCAGGGACTTCGGGGGCGGCGGGTCGATCCCGGGCGGCAAACCGCGCCGAGTGATCTGCAGCATGGGCACCACCTTGACGCTGGGCATCAGGGCTACCGCCGCAACTACGGGGGCCGGAACGGAGACGGAGAAACAGCCGTGACAATGATGGTCCGCCAAGGAGCCCTTGTCGGAATGACCAGCACCTTTTTCGGCAAGCGAGATGACGGATTTGGACGACGAATTCGTGACGTCCAAGTCGCACACGCCGTGCAGCACGCCAGCGATCAGGTACATCGCCAGCACGAAAATGGTCATCGCACCGCGCAGCGAGCGCGGCAACGCATGGCCAAATTTGAGGGCTGACTGGGTCACTCGGCGATTCCGGTTCATTGGCAGACAACCGAGTACCACGCAGTGCAGCGACGTGTCGACCCGCAATAGTGTAACGTCGGCGAGCAACCTGGACGCAATCGCGCGGGAGGCGGCGGCGCGAGCTGGAGGCCGTCAAGCTTCCGCCAAGAAAGCGCATCTCGGAACCGTCAGGAAAACTTAAGACGGCGCTGAGCGATCCCCTGTTCTACCGCCTGGTCGCCAAGCGCCCCGACGTGCTGAAGGCCGGCCGGGAGGGATCCAGGCCTTATCGGCGTGCCGAGGTCGAAGCTGCAGCGCGCAAGCTGATCTTCACGGCCGAAGTCGCCGAAAAGACCATGGAGCCGCTGCGCGGCGTCAGAAAGCTCCTCGCCGGGCTCGGCATCGAGCCTGTCGTCGCCCTCGAGGACAACAAGGATTTCGCCTACCACCGCGGCGCCGTCGAGCCCGTCCTCGAGACTTTGTTGGAAACGCGCAGGAAACGGCTGGCCGAGCTTCCGGAAGAGACCGACGATCCGCGAGTGAAGCTCATCCGCGCTGTCTTCCGCGACGGCCGGCCTCCCCGCCTGGTCGCCGAGGAGCTCGGCGTCACGTTCTCGCAAGTCAAATGGTGGATCGAGACCTGGAAATCGACGGGACAGACGACCGCAAAGAAGGGGCGCGGGACTCGCCGCTATCCCTTCGACGATCATCTCGATTTCGTCCGCGGTCGGATCAAGGCAAATCCGGACGTCACTCTTCGGGAGCTTACGGCCGCCTTGGCGACGCGCGGCTTCAAGTGCGGGCCTCACAGTCTGCAGGTCAATCTATCCCGTCATGGGATCGTGCTGAAGTCGGTGGTCGAAGCTCGCAGGAAGAACGGCCATGACAAGAACAAAATCAGTCATACGTCTGACTGAGTTGGGGTTAGGCTTCACGCGGCGACAGGCGCACCGTTTCTTCGCCGTCAAGAGTTCGGATACATCTTGGCGTCCAGAGTGGCCTCGAGCCAGTCGAGGAGACCACGCAGCTCGCCCGCGCGCTCCTTTCCCAGGACCTCGTCGGCCTCGCGGGGCTTCCATTCGGCTCCGAATGCCGTATCGCCGTACGACGTCATCTCGGCGACGAGAAAGTCGGCGTCCTCGTCCAGGAGGCCGCTGGTCCGCGCCAACGCCGCCACCTCGCCGAGCCCGCCGAACGACTCCGGAAGCCAGCCTTCCTTGAACTTGCTCGCGCCGTAGAGGTTCAGCAGTTCGTGCAGGCGCGGCGCCTTGCTTTCGATCCGAGCGCCGGCGAAGTTTGGCTCGATCCGGATCCCGACGGCTCTCGCCAGCTCATCGATCTCGTCGCGGCTGTCCGGATACGGGTTGGCGCCGGCGAACCCGACCGTGTAGGTCGGCGCGACCTGGCAAACCGCCTGCCGCAAGCGAGCGCCGGGGCCCGGGGCGGCCACGATGATGTTGCCCTGGATCGCGCCTTCGATCGGATCGACGACCGCGTACATGAACCAGCGATGAGGGGCGGGCCGGCCCGCGTTGTCGGCGCGCTCGGCGGCGAACTGAACATGGACCGGCGTCTTCGAGGCCCGATGGGCGAACTCGGCCTGTTCAGGCGTCGTGATCTCGACCCACCGCGGGTCCCCGTGGCTCTCAGTGAGGATCGCGAAATTCAGCCTCTGAAATTCCTGCATCCGCGGCAGCACTCTGGTGTCCATGACCGGCCTCCCTCTGCTGGGAGGGACCTTACGGGCTGGTCCGGCAAGGCGGAATCCTTGGGGCCGAAAAATCTGGAAAAACAACGAACTACGAAATCGAGTCGTTCTTATCGTCGAAATGGGCGGATCGAGTCGTTCTTAAAGCCCAAATCGAGTCGGACCCAAAATGCGCGATCGAGCGAAATCAAAGGCTTGTGCGAGTCGTTCTTAAAGTGGACCAACATACGTGCGCTTTTCGTTCGCTGGCTGGATCGCGTTTGGCGATTTTCTCGACGGCGTCGGACAAATAGTCGGGATGGTGATGGCCATACGTATTGAGCAGAACCTCAAGCGACATGCCGAGATAGCCTGCCGCCTGCCAAGGGTCTGCCCCTCTCTGCATCAGCCAAGTCGCTGCGGTATGCCGCAATGTGTGAGGGGAAATACATGGTCCAAGCCCCGCGAGTCGCACGGCACTTTTGAATGCCGTCTTGACCGATTGAACCGGCTTGCCTTTGTATTCAACGAAATGCTTCGCCTCGGGATCGATCCGATGCCAACGCCGCAGGTGAGCAAGCAATCGCAATGGGATGGGAACCGTTGGCTGCCGCTTGTTGGTCTGCGAGGCTCCCTGCTTCAGACGGTAGTAGCGGCCGCGCTCCAGATCCACATATGAACGACCAAGGGCTGGTATAGGAGATGCGGCTGCGATGGCGCCGGCGCGAGTGCCGCTGTAGATTCCCAGTAAGATGAAACGAGCCAGATGCCGGAGTGGATGTTTGCTCGTTGGCACCTTTGTCTCGTCTAACGGCCGACGTGAGCCCTTCTGCATTTCGCGATAGCGCCAGCAAGTCCAGATTAATTTGGCCGCATCGTTGCGCGTCAGCCACTTATCTCTCGGCTGACCCTTCTCGGGCAAGGAGACCTTCACGATCTCTCTATGGTACCCCTCGGCTGCGTGGTGCCCGATGGCAGCACGGAGATCTTCGAGGTCTCGACGAGCCCCACCCTTTCTGCTACGATTCTTGGTGTAGGACCGGCATGCCTCACCATTGACCTCGCCAAGCATTTTTCCGCCCCACCAATCGTTTAGCCGCTCGATCCGCTTCTTGAACTTTCGGATGTCCGGGATGGAGTCTTCGTTTTCCGCGTCGACGCCGAAGCGACTGCGAAGTTTGTCTAGTTGGGCATCCAAGTAGATCGAGAGGACATCCGCGATCGGGATATCGTCTATATGGCAAATTCTTCGCTTGGGTATGTGCTTTGAGGTGATATAGTCCCTTAACTTTTCCTCCGCGGCTGCAATTTCATCTGGAGCGCAGCCTGTGCCGACATCCCGACCGTTGTCTCTGATGATCCAGGTTGCTTTATGGGTAATCTTTCCGTATTTGGTTCGACGCGCGGCTTTGAGCTGAAGTCGAGCCCCCTTGCTTCTCCGCGGCATAGCTCTCGCATCCGTTCAATGTGCGCCAGCGTCGTGAACTCCTTGCCGGCAATTCTCTCAACTACCAATCGGTGACGATCGCGCTCGCGTCGTAAGCCGGCGACCGTCATTCCGCCCAGAGGAAATGCGATCTTCACGGCGTCAGCAAGGCGAAGTGGGGTATTAGGTGTAATTTCAGGTTGCGTTCGATGTGACATCAACGCTTTTCAGCGTGCTTGTGAATGGGTTCCCAGTCATCATCGCAAAGGCAACTCCCGTAATACAGTTTGCGCTTCGTTTGTCGCGCAAATGAACGCATCCTCGCATTACTGAGCAGACCCGCGTAGTGGTTTCGTGATCAGCGAGGGCTTCTTGCTGAAGCACTGCGACGGATAGATAGCATCCACTGAACCGAGCAGGCCTTATACTTGGGGCCGTCGTCTCATGCAGCGCGCCGAACGCCGCCTCGCCGAACGCGAAAGTCGAGCCGTCCGCACGCTTGCAGAAAGCGATTATCTGCTCAGCGTCGCCGACGAGACGCGGCTCGGCGCAGTCAGATTCCGCTGGGTTGGCGAAGACACCTTCCAGGCGCCGATCCGCGCCAGTGTACCTGCCCTGATCGAACTTGGCCGGCTGCTCCAGATCACGGAGCGCATTCTTCGGGACGAAGAAACGGACGAAGGCCTTCAGCTCATCTTCGCGCCCGGCTCCTCTCTGGGCGGGGGCCGCCGAAGGCGTCGGTCATCGACCAGCATGGCAACCTCTCCATCGCCAAGTTTCCAAAGGAGACCGACGACTACAGCATGGAGACGTGGGAGGAAATCGCGCTCCGGCTGGCGGAGCGGGCCGGCGTGACCACCCACAACACGAACTCATCGAAGTGGCCGACAAGGCAGTTATGCTATCGCGTCGCTTTGATCGCAACGGTGCGATCCGCATACACATCCTCTCAGCCATGACGACGATGGGCGCTAAGGACGGTGAGCGCGGCAGCTATCCCGAGATGGTCGACGCGCTCGCGCAGCATGGCGCGCAGGGAAAGACAGACGCCCATGCTCTCTATCGGCGCGTCGTCTTCGTGCTAATCTCGAATGTCGACGACCACGTGCGCAACCACGGCTTCCTGTGTTTCGGAAAGGCCGCCTGGGCGCTGTCTCCGGCCTATGACCTCAATCCAGTGCCAAGCGATGTGAAGGCGCGTGTTGACCACAAACATTGATCTGGATGAAGGCACCTGCTCGATCGATCTGCTAGAGGCGGCATCAGACTATTTCGGGTTGACGCTGGCGCAGGCTCGCGACGATCACCGCCACATGGCGCAACGTCGCCAAGTCAGCCGGTGCGCATTCGGCAGAGATCAACCGCATGGCAAGCGCGTTTGAGCATGACGATCCTCGGCGAGCGGTGGCGCTGTGACCAGAACGTCTATTCACGGCTTTGATCCACCAACGGCGAGCCCTGTCGCCCCTTTGGCCCCGTTGGTTTTTTTCATCTGCGCAGGCCTCGCCAAGAGGAGGACATTGTTTGGTCTGGTCACCCACAGCAAGTTAGCCTCACCCGTGCGCGGCGCTTCTTGGCGGTTAGGACTTCACCGTCACGGACAAGGCGCCACGCCTTCTTGAGGGCGTCGGGGAACATGATCGCCGGCAGACCCATCGCGCTTTGATCGATTATCCTTTGGGTAGTCGCAAAAAACATCGGTTGCCTATCTCGAGCGTGGCGCGTTCGGGCTTGCCGTAGCCGACTACCGATTGAGCGCAAAGTCGATTTCGACATCATTAACGGCCGCGGCATGAGCGGCGGAGCCCTACAGGCCGGCGACGTAGCTGAAGATTGCGCGCCGGGTCGTTGCGGCACTATCGAATTGATTCTTGCTGAAAGGGTCGGATAGATGTCTGATCGCGGCAGCGTAACCTTGGGGAGCGAGAATGATGGAGAACGCCCTCGATATTTATAAGGCTTATCCGACGCGATCACAGCTCAATCTGAGAGCGGCACAGTACGTGCGCATGTCGACACAACGGCAGCAATACTCGATTCAGAATCAGGCTGCAGTGATTGCATCATACGCGCACGCCCATGGCCTGACGATTGTACGGACCTATCGCGATGAGGGAGAGAGCGGTCTTCACATCAAGAACAGGGCCGGCCTTATCCAGCTCATCAAGGACGTTCAAACAGGGGAAGTCGATTTTGGTCATATTCTGGTTTATGACGTGAGCCGCTGGGGCCGCTTTCAGAACGTTGACGAGAGCGCGCACTACGAATTCGTCTGCAAACAGGCAGGCATCAATGTCGCGTATTGTGCGGAGCAATTTGATAATGATGGCAGCGTGCTCTCCAGCATCATCAAGAATATCAAGCGCGTAATGGCGGCGGAGTACAGTCGTGAGCTTTCGACCAAGGTCCACGCCGCGCAATGCCGGTTCGCTCGACTTGGCTTCAAGCTCGGAGGTCTCCCTGGCTATGCTCTTCTTCGAGAGCTTGTCGATCAGAGCCATCAGTCTCGGGGCGTGCTGAAGAAAGGGGATCAGAAGTACCTCGCGACTGATCACGTCCGACTACGGCCTGGCATCCCCGAGGAAGTAGCCGTGGTGAGGTGGATCTTCGAGCGGTTTCTGCAAGTAAAGTCGGAAGTGATTATCGCTCGGGAGCTAAACCAGAAGGAGATACTCACGAGCACAAGAGGTCGGTGGACGCGTGCAGCTGTTAACACGGTTCTTAGAAACGAGAACTACATTGGGAACCTGACGTTTAACCGTCGATCGCGCAAGCTACGGCGGAAGGCTATCTGCAATCCTCCCGAGCTTTGGATTACCAGCGAGGGATGCATCGAACCGATCATCGAACGCGACACCTTCCTCAAAGTGAAGAAGATCATTGAGGAACGGCGTGTCGACCTCACTGAAGAGGAGATGCTTGCCCGACTACGCAAAACGCTGGTCAAGGAAGGACGTCTGAGCTCTGCTATCATCGCTAGCGCGGTAGGCCTTCCCTGCCCCTCCACCTATCAGACTCACTTCGGCAGTATGACGAACGTGTATCGGCTAATCGGCTACACTCCGAAGCGAAACTATGAATTCCTTGAGTCGCGTCCGCTGTGGGCCGAACAAAAGGCCAAGCTCGGCTCGCAAATTGCCACGGTCATCCAAAAGGCCGGCGGCCGAACCGTCTCTCGGAAGGAAACGGGTTACTTGCGCGTAAATGGATCGGTCAACATCTCAATTCGAGTCGCCCTCTGGTGCGGAAGGCAAGACCGCGCGCCGTACTGGTCCATCAAGCGTGAGGAACGCTTGCCTCACGGGTGGATTGCCGCGGCCAGGATGGCTGAGCATAACAAATCGGTGCTTGATTACGTACTGCTGCGGACTGGCCAGAAGGTAAAACGAACTATGACGTTTTCTGAAAGGGCTCGCATTCGCCGTGGAATAGCTCGGTTCGAAACGGCTAATGCTTTAGCACGAGGCATCGTCAAGCAAGTAGTTGAGTCGGACCGTTCCTCCCGAGTGCCTTCCAGTAATCTATCGAGACCAAAGCAGCCCGCGGCCAAGAACCCTCATGCGCGGCGCTGATCGAACGCAAGTAAAAGACTTCCGCGAAGTAATGCTCTACAGTCTGATCAGCTTCGCCACGGCACCAGCAGCACGTTCGCTTCATCCGCAGATGTGCGATCGCGCCCGTACCGAAACTTCAGCTCCGCCATATTCCAGCGAGTAAGCAATTTGGAGAAACATCGCACTCCTCTCCGCACTGCGCGCGCACAACTGTCTGCGCAGACTCGATCATTTCTCTAAGACTGCGGCCAATGAAATCGCCCGAAAAAGAACGAGCGCTGAGTGCCCTCGCAGTTTGGGAGGAAGGGAAACATGCAGCTTCCAGGCGCCGTCATGACATCGTCGGCATCACGAATTCGGCACCGGCTCGTATTCCGGTTGGCCAGCGGCTGGTGACCGTCTTCATTCGGGTATTGAAGCGAACGCCTTCCGGGCCGTGCATGTGATGGTCGCCGAAGATCGATGCTTTCCATCCACCGAAGGAGTGAAAGGCCATCGGTACCGGAATCGGAACGTTGATGCCGACCATCCCCACCTTAATTTGATGGGCGAATTCCCGCGCAGCATCGCCATCACGTGTGAAGATGGACGTGCCATTGCCGAATTCGTGTTCATTGATCAGTCGCGCGGCTGCCGCGTAGTCCGGCGCTCGAACCACCGACAGCACAGGTCCGAAGATCTCTTCCTTGTAGATCTTCATGTTCGGTTTGACATGGTCGAACAGGGTTCCGCCCACGAAGAAACCATTCTCGTAGCCCTGCATCCTGAACTTGCGTCCGTCGACCAGCAACCTTGCGCCCTCTGCGACACCGGCATCGATATAGCTTCGGACCTTCTCCAGGTGTTGCTTCGTGACGAGAGGCCCCATCTCCGCTTCACGGTCGGTACCCGGCCCGACCTTCAGGCCTCGGACCTTGGGTTCGAGCGCGGAAATCAGCTTGTCTGCCGTGCCCTCGCCGACCGGCACGGCAACCGAGATCGCCATGCAGCGTTCGCCCGCGGAGCCGTAGGCCGCCCCCATCAACGCATCGACCGCCTGATCGATGTCGGCATCGGGCATCACGATCATGTGGTTCTTGGCGCCGCCAAGGGCCTGGCAGCGCTTCCCGGTGTTCGCGGCCGTCGAATAGATATACTGCGCGATTGGTGTGGAGCCCACGAAGCTGATCGCCGAGATATCCGGGTGATGCAGCAGCGCATCGACAGCTTCCTTGTCGCCTTGCACGACGTTGAACACACCGTCCGGCAGACCGGCTTCCTTCAGCCACTCAGCCATGACGAGCGACGCTGATGGGTCGCGTTCAGATGGCTTCAGAATGAACGCATTTCCGCAGGCGAGAGCGACGGGGAACATCCACATCGGAACCATGACCGGGAAATTGAAGGGCGTGATTCCGGCGACGACACCGAGCGGCTGGCGAGTGGAATAGCTGTCGACGCGGGTACCTACATTCTCCGTAAGTTCGCCCTTGAGGAGCTGCGGAGCGGCCGTGGCAAACTCGACCACCTCCATTCCGCGCTGAACTTCGCCCAGAGCGTCGGAGTGAACCTTGCCGTGCTCGGAGACGATCACGTCGGCAAGCTGACCCGCGCGATCCTCGAGGATCCGCAGAAAGCGATTGAGGACGCGTGCACGCCTGAGAGGCGTCGTGTCGGCCCAACCCTGTGCCGCCCTGTTCGCAGCAGATACCGCGTCTGCCACCACCGCCCCATTGGCAGCCACGACACGGCCCGTCTGCGCGCCCGTTGCCGGGTTGAAGACCGGAAAACTACGTTCGGTTCCTCCCGAGACCTGCTTGCCATTGATGAAGTGATTGATCTGCGTGACCACGAACGTCTCCTTCTTGTTTCTGATCAGACCCGCGCCCTCAAGTCAGGCCGCTTTCATTCCCGCCATATATTTGCCGATCAAGCGCTTGTCGGCGCCCTCGGCTGACACTTCATGGACGATGCGACCCGCGCTCATGACGAGGACCCTGTCGACCAAGCCAAGCAACTCGTCGAGATCCTCCGAGATGAGCAGCACTGCGGCTCCGCCGTTCCGGGCCTCGAGGATCCGACGGTACGTTTCTTCGCACGCAACGAAATCGAGACCGAACGTCGGATTGGACGCGACCAACAATCGAACGTCCTGCGTGAGCTCCCGCGCCAGTACGGCTCGTTGCACGTTGCCACCGGACAGCGTGCTCATGCTTGCGGTCAGACCAGGCGCGTTGACACGAAATTGAGCGACCAACCGTTCGGCCTGCTTGGCGAGCGCGCCGTAGTTCATCGCGATACCTCGGCAGAGCGGCGCCCGATCGAAATTGCGCAGGGCGAGGTTCTCGGCCAGCGACATGCGATCGATGCAGGCGTTCTTCAGGGGCTCTTGCGGCAGTCCATAGACGCCGAGGCGGGCGATTTCCTGTCGCGTACCGTTGAACGGCGAGCCGGACACGGTCATCGTACCGCTGCGATCCCGCTGCCCCATCAGAGCCTCGACCAACTCCAACTGTCCATTTCCGGATACCCCGGCAATCCCGGCAATCTCGCCTGCCCGCACCTCGAGCGAGAGACCTTTCACGGCGGGAAGACCATTGTCGCCGTTCACGCAGAGGTCGCTGATGGAGAGGATAATATCGGACGTCGGCGGTGATTTCGGCGCGTGCTGCACTATCTTGCTGACGGGCTCTCCGATCATAGCTTCTGCCAGAGCGTCATCAGTCAAATCGGCGACAGCGCCCGTTCTCACGGACGCGCCTCGACGCAATACCGTCACGTCGTCGGCGAATCGGCGCACTTCGTGAAACTTGTGGCTGATCAGGATAGCGCTGAGTTCGCCCGTCCGTGTCAGGCTGCGAACATGGCCGAGCACTTCATCGGCTTCTGCCGGCGTCAGCACCGATGTCGGTTCGTCCAGGATGAGTAGCTTGCGCCCTAGATAGAGCTGCTTGACGATCTCGGCCTTCTGCTTCTCGCCCGCAGAGAGCTGCGAGACGCGCACGTCGAGCGGCACGTGAAACGGAAGCTTCTTGGTGACTTCCGCCAGCCGCTTCAGCTCGCTATGCCAGTTGATATAGGCCGGCAATCTCGCACCGCTGACGACGAGATTCTGCGCAACCGTCATCGACGGCACGAGAGTAAAATGCTGATATACCATGCCGATGCCGAGCGCATCGGCATCCTTCGGCGAGTTCAGCCGGTGCTCGCGCCCATTCACCTGGATGTGACCCTCGTCCGGATGGTAAAAGCCCACCAGGCATTTGACCAACGTGCTCTTCCCAGCGCCGTTCTCCCCGAGCAGCGCGTGGACGCTGCCCGAGCGGATCAGCAGCGATACGTTGTTCAGAGCGAGGTTCGCCCCGAAACGCTTCGTCATGTTCTTGAGCTCGACTCGCGGAACGCTCATCCGACTTTCCTCCGAGGATGAATTCTCGTCACGACGCTTCTCACCGGTGGAGTTTGAGCTCGCCCGGGGCATCGGCAAACGGAGCAGCCCGTGACGTCGACGCAACCATGATTGCGAGGGTCAGAATGTAGGGGGCCGCGTTGAACAGGTAGTAGTAGCCGGTCACGCCGATGCCCTGGAGAGCAGGACCGAGAGCGCCTGCCCCGCCGAACAGCAGCGATGCGCCGAGGGCATTGATCGAACGCCAGCGGGCAAAGATGACAAGCGCGACGGCCATGATGCCTTGGCCGCTCGACAAGCCTTCACTCCAGCTTCCCGGATACGAAAGCGATAGGAAGCTGCCGCCGATGCCCGCGAGAAAGCCGCCCGCCATGGTCGCGATGATGCGCACCCGCAATACGGGAAAGCCAAGCGACCGTGCCGCATCTTCGCTATCTCCCACCGTGCGCAGCATCAACCCCCAGCCCGTCCTGTTCAGGAAGATGTAGACCGCGAAAGCCAATGCAATTCCGACGAAGAACAGTGCGTTGACGTCCAGCGCCGCTCGCACCTGCGGCACGCTCGACCAGAATCCGAGTGCGATCGAGGGAAGCGGCGGCGCCTTGGGCTCGATCAAGGGTTTGCCCAGGAAGAACGCGAGGCCCGTACCCAGCACGATCAGGCTGATGCCGATCGCTGTGTCATTGACGCGCTTCACACTGCACAGCAGCCCGTGCAGCAGGCCGAAGGCCATTCCGGCGAGCCCGGCGGAAAGCACGCCGAGCCAGGGCGAGCCGGAGAAGTAGGAGATAGCGTATCCCGCCACGGCACCGAGCATTAGCGTCCCTTCGAGGCCTAGATTGATACGGCCGGATTTTTCGGTGATCAGCTCACCGATGCTCACGAATATGAAGGGTGTCGACACACGGATCGCCCCACCCAAGATCGCGAGCGGCAGTGCAAGCCAGCCGTTGGATGTACCGTCCATTGCCTTTACCTCCGCGTCGTTTCTCGCAGTTGTTGCGCGATTGCATCCGCGACGAGGACGCAAACGAAGATCAGACCCTGAAACACCAGCATCGTCGCATCCGGAAGTCCGAGACGTCGTTGCAACAGGCTGGCGCTTGCCTGCATGCCGCCGATCAACAGCGCGACAGCGACAATCGCAAGCGGTTGGTGTCGCGCCAGGAACGCGACGAGGATACCGCTATAGCCATAGCCAACGATGAGCGAGGAGTTGGCCGTCCCCTGCACTGCCGCCACCTCGATCGCGCCGGCAATGCCCGCAATGCCGCCTGCCACGACCGAGGCACCGATGATCCAGCGATTCACCGCAAGGCCAATCATCCTCGCGACCCGCGCACTTCCGCCAACCACTCGCAGCGTAAACCCCCAGCGGGTGTAACGGAGCACGACATGTGCGGCGATCGCCAGCAAGAGACTGACGGCTAGGCCGGCGTGGACGCCCACGCCTGGCAGCGTCGGCAGCATGTAGGAGGGATCAATAGGATGGGTCGACGGCTTGTCGAGACTTGCCGGATCGCGCAACATACCTTCGGTCAGGTGGTGGAAGACGGCGATTCCGATATAGGACAGCAGCAGGCTCGAGATCGTTTCGTTGACGCCGCGAAATTGACGGAGCACACCCGCCAGACCGAACCAGAGCCCTCCGATCAAGGCGCCGGCCAGCAACATCAGGAGTTGCATGGGAAGGGCGGGCGCCCCTGCGAACGGCAACGTCACGACGGCACCCGCGAGCCCGCCGAGCACCAAAGCCCCCTCGCCGCCGATAATCACCAGCCCCGCTTGCGCGGGGATCGCAACGGCGAGGCCCACGAGAACCAAAGGAGCAGCCCGTGACAAGGTATCCTGCCAGGCGAAGCTGCTACCGAAGCCGCCCTGGACGATCAGACCGAACACCGTGGCGGGGTTCTGTCCGTACAAGGCCACGAACGCCGCGAAGATGGCGGAGGCGAGCAGCACCGCCAGGACAGGCAAGGCCACACTCAGTTGAGCTGCGGTTACCAGCGGCCTCGAAGGCACGGATTCGATTCCCGAGATCGAAGACAAGGGCGCCTCCTAGACTTGGCCAATGATGCCTTCGACGAGATAATTGATGCCATCGAGCGCGCGGTCGTTGCTACTCTGCATGACGCCGGCTGGGATCACGACATTACCCTTGTTGTCCTTGACCGGACCGCTGTAGATCACGCGCGTGCCGCCGATGAGGTCTGCCCGCGCCGTCTCGGACGCCGCGCGCGCCTCAGGGGTAACGAGTTTCCCGAACGGGCTGTTCTTGACGAAATGATCGGCAAGCCCGGCACGGAGATAGTGTTCGGGCTTCTTGCCGTCACGCACGCTGCCGGCATAGACAAGATAGGGCGTGATCCAGTTCCACTCGGCCCCCGTGAGATAGCCGTTGGGAGCGACATCCGCCTGACTCGAGTGGTAGCCGCACGACATGACGCCGCGCTTCTCCGCCGTCTCGATCACGACTTTCGGGCTGTCGACCTGGGCCGCGATGACGTCGGCCCCCTGGTCGACCAGCGTGTTCGTCGCCTCCGCTTCGCGGACTGGAAGAACCCAGTCGCCTGTGAAGATGACCTGCACCTGAATCGCCGGATCGACCGAACGCGCGCCGATCGCAAACGCGTTGATGCTGCGCAGGAGATTGGGCGTCGGCTTTGCAGCGACGAGGCCGAGCTTCTTGCTCTTCGTCATATGGCCGGCGATGATTCCCGAAATGTACTGCGCCTCGAAGATGTAGGCGTAGAAAGTGCCGATGTTCTCGGGCATGCCCGCCGTCCACACGCCTCCGGTGTGAGCGAATGTGACATCCGGATACTTCGCTGCCATCTCCAGAACGTGCGGCTTGAAGTAGCCAAACGAGGTTGCAAGGATGAGTTGAGCGCCGTCCTGACGGATCATGCCTTCCATGCTGCGCTGGGCCGCGATCGTTTCCGGGACACGCTCCTCCTCGATCACCTTGATGCCCGGCAGTTTCTTCAGGGCCGCGGCGGCCTGCGCGTGGGACTGGTTGAAGCCGTAATCCTGCTTGGAGCCGGAGTAGAGGACTCCGACGGTGAGCGGCGTCTCCGCACGGGCAACGGTACTCTTGAGAACGAATGATGCAGAGCCGGCAGCGGCCAGCATCTGGAGCACCGAGCGACGGTCAACAGGCTTCAAAGTCATGTTCCCCTCCGTTAAAGATTGCAATCAGCAAGTCACGACGTTCGTTCGGCAGCAGACAGCAGGCCGGGCGCACCACATGCAATGAGATCGGCTTCCAGCGCTCGGCTTTCAGCAGCGGACAGCGGCGTGACAGGCGCTCGCACTGCACCGCCGGCAAGGCCGATCAGATCGCACCAGTGCTTGACCGCCGCGTTCGGCATGTGACCGCGCTTCAGCGGGTCCATGATCCACTTGTTGAAGATGATCCGTTGCGGCGCGAGTGAAGCGCAGATGCGCGCCGCTTCTTCCGTCTGTCCGGCCGCCAACAGAGCCACGTAGTCCGCAATCGGGCGAAACTCGCCGCGTTGATAGAGGTAGGGCTCGGGGTCGGCATAGAGGATCGACTGCCCCTCGGCCTGCATGTTGGCGAAGAAGTTCTCTTCCAATGGGTCTGACACCAGCACGCCGTTTCGCGCGGCCTGGCGGAGCACCGCGTTCTCGGCTGCATTGCCTGTCGTCTTCAGGAGCTTGAGATTTGGTAGCGAGCAGAGCTGCGTGAAAACGCCGGGATCCAATGGGCTGCCCGCGGCGGTGCGTGCGTTGAAGATGACGATCGGCATCTCCAAGCGGACACAGATGTGGTGCAGATAGGCGAACTGCTGCGCAGCGGATCGCGGCCCGGACGTTGGGACCATGAGCACGGCGTGGCTGACGCCAAGCCGACGCGCATGCTCGCCGAGATCGATGGTTTCCTCCACCGAGGGACCCGAGATCACCACGGAAATCCCAAGGCGCCCCCCCGCCTCGTCCGCAATGACCTCGATGACACGCTTTCTCTCCTGCAGCGTGAGCGACCAGACTTCGCCGATCAGCCCATTGCAGAAGACCCCTGCCAACCCGGTCACGATGTAGTGGCGGACGTTCCGGCGGACTCCGGCCTCGTCGATGGCACCGGATGCATCGAAGGGCGTGTGAATTGCCGCCCAGATTTCCGGGATGTTCCGCTCGGTCGTCATGCGCGCTCCCTTTCATCCGGCCGGTCTATTCTATTTATTATGATAAACCGGATTTGCATGAATATGCCTATTATGGGAGAAGTGTCAATCCATGAGTCGGTTCTTTGCCTGGCCCCTACGCCAGTTCGCCCGCAGCCGGCCCTGGAACTTATTGGTCGCTTTGGAGAATTCGGGATGACGGTCGAACTGGAAAAATTGCCGCGGCCGGGGGGGCGGCTCAAAATTCAAAAGCGGGCTGATCTCGTTACCGAAGAGATCAAGCAGCTGATCACCCAGAAGAACCTTCGTCCGGGCGACAAGCTTCCCATGGAGAAGGAGCTTCAGCGGCTGTTTTCGGTCAGCAAGAGTACGATCCGCGAGGCGCTTAAATCCCTCGAGGTGCAGGGACTGATAACGATCAGCACGGGCCCGAGCGGCGGGGCGATGATCAGGGAGGTCCCGCTCGAACGTACCTTTCAGCTTTTGCAGAACTACCTCTTCTTCAAAGAGGTCAGTATGGAGGACATCTATGCGGCGCGACGCTTGCTGGAGCCGGAATTAGCTGCCGGCTCGGTGCCATTTCTGTCGAACGAGCAGCTCGACGCGCTGGAGCAAAACATTCAGACGTGCCAGCCTACCTCCCAGGAGCCGTCTCTTCTGGTTCGTCAACGCCAGGCGGATCTCGACTTTCACGACATCCTCGCTGCTGCAAACCCCAATCCCTTCCTTCGCTTTGCATGCGAGCTAATCAACGAGATGCTTCGTCGGCTCGTTGTCTTCAGCACCCAGACGCCTCCTGAAGAGCACACGAAATTCGGATGCGCCAACGTCAAGATTCACACGGAGATCGCCAAGGCCGCCCGCGCGCGCGACAGCGAGCGCGTGCGCGCGCTCATGAAAGCGCACATGGAGGAAGCTTCAGAATACGTGAAGAGATTGGATGGCCGACTCGACGGTCGACTGATCCTCGATTCGGAAATGGCTCCCCGCCCGCGACCGCTGTCGTGATGGACGTTCTACTTGCAGGGGCCAATCAATTAGCTCCTTCGGTGGACAACTTTGCCGGCGGAGTTACGCCCGGCACAAGAGCAGACTGCCAAAGCCTAACTCAAGATGAAGCTTGCTCAAATCGATTGGATGGCGCCAGTTCACAAATCATGGAAGCGGCGTGAACTTCAGCTGGCTGAGCGGCGCGACCTTGTCGGTGCGCGTCATCTTGAACTCGGTGCTCGGACCGAGCCACTTATCCCAGAGTTGGTTGATCTCGCCGGCCTGGTCCATCGCGAGTAGGGTCTCGTTGATCTTTGCGAGCAGCGCCGGCTCGTCCTTCTTCATGCCAACGCCGATCGGCTGCAGGACCATGGGCTCCTCGATCATCTTTAGCGGCTGCCCGGCCTCCTTGGACTGGTTCACCAGCTTGGTGATAGTCATGGTATTTGCAACCATTCCGACCGCCTTGTTTTGTTGAACTGCCATGAAGGCCGAACCAGTATCGACGAAAGTCAACGGCTCGGATTCATTCATCTTGATCGCGAGTTCCGAGGTCGAGCCTTTGGTCGACGCCAGCCGCTTACCTTTGAAGTCGGCTTTGGCGGTCCCGGGGTCGCTCGCCTTCACTGCCAGCATTTCTTTGGCAATATAATACGGATCGGAAAACTGGATCTGCTCGGCGCGGCCCAGCGTGTAGGCGAGGTTCGCCACCGTGATGTCGACGTGACCGAGCTTGACCTCGGGCACGCGCGCCTCAACCGAGAGCGGAGTGACCTTGGCGACAACGCCCCAGCGTTGGGCGATGGCCTTGCAGAGGTCGACGTCAAAGCCGACCATCTCGCGCGTCTTGGCATCCGGGGCCGCAAACGGCGGCACGTCTGCGAAGGTTCCGCAACGCAGCTCCTTGCGCTGGGTAATCTCCGAGAGCTGGTCGGCGCACGCCGCCGACGCGATCCCGGCAAGGCCTGTGATCGCGGCCACCAGGCTGATTGAACGGTTCTTGAAGGACATTCGCATTCTCCTCAAAGTTGGGACATGAAGTCAGCGCGGTCACCGGCTGTGTAAATCCGACAGAAAGCGCTGCGCGCGTGGATGTTGTGGTGAGCGGAAGAAGTCGCCCGGAGCTCCCGTCTCGAGCACCCTTCCGGCATCCATGAACCAGACGCGGTCGGCGACATCGCGCGCGAAATTCATCTCGTGGGTTACGCACATCATGGTCATTCCATCACGCGCGAGCCTGCGCATGACCGAGAGCACCTCGCCCACCATCTCCGGATCGAGCGCGCTGGTCGGCTCATCGAACAGCATAGCCGGCGGCTCCATGGCGAGCGCGCGCGCGATCGCGACCCGCTGCTGTTGTCCACCGGAGAGCTGGGCCGGATAGTTCTGCGCCTTGGCCGAAAGCCCCACGCGGTCCAGCAGGCGAAGTGCGGTTTCGCGCGCGTCACTGCGCTTGACGCCGTTCACCTTCATTGGCGATAGCATGACGTTGTCGAGCGCGCTCAGGTGCGGAAACAGGTTGAAGCTCTGGAAGACGAAGCCGATGCGACTCCGGAGGTGGTTCAGCGCCGAGCCACGCAGCTTGGCGTGGACGTCCTTGCCCTCGAACAGCACCGAGCCGGACTGGATATCCTCAAGCCTGTTGACGGTGCGGATGAGCGTCGACTTACCCGAACCGGACGGCCCGCAGACCACCACCACCTCGCCTTTCTTGACCTCGGCATTGACATCCGTCAGCGCGGCCAACGCTCCAAAGAATTTGTGGACAGCGACGAACTGGATCATGGGAGCGGCATGTGGGGATGGAGTTTCATGCGTCATGGTCATGCCCCTGATACGCTTGCGGATGTGGCGGGCAGTGTGGACGCGGCGGCCACACTTGTAGTTCGGCGCGCGGTAATCCGCCGCTCGACCATGTTGATGGCCTGCGTCAAGGTCCAGCAAACGATGAAATAGCTGATGGCGAGGATGAAGTAGACTTCGAACGGCTTGGTCAGCAAGCGGTTGTTGATCTGGCCGGCTGCAAAGGTGAGCTCCGGGACGTTGATGATGTAACCGAGCGTGGTCTCCTTGATGGTCGAGACGAACTGGCTGAGGATGCTCGGGATCATGTTGAAAAGCGCCTGCGGCAAAATCACGTAGCGCATCGCGCCCAGACGGCTATGTCCGAGCGCGCGCGCGGCGTCCATCTGACCTTGTGGCAGCGCCTGAATGCCGGCACGCACGATCTCGCTCAGGAATGCGGCTTCATAGCCGACCAGCGTGACCAGCATAGTCGCGAACGCCGGGACGCTATGCCCGATCAAGAGCGGCAGCACGAAATAGACCCACAGGATGATCAGCAGCAGCGGCACGCCGCGCGTGATGTAGACCAGAGCCATGACCGGCCAGCGCAATGCGCGCCACGGCGACAGGCTGGCCAGCGCCATCGCGACGCTCAGCGGAAAGGCCAAGGCAATGCCGAGGACGGAGAGGATGAGGGTGGCCGCGATGCCGCCTAGCGGGCCGTTCGGATACTGGCCGACGAGCAGCAACAGCCAGTTGTCCCTGACGATCTCGATCATGCTCAGGGGCAGCGACATGATCAGACCGCTCCGACCATGCGGCTGCGCTGCTCGAGATAGTGACCAAGCCACATCAGCAGCAGCGAGCAGACGAGGTAGACGATCGTGGCAATCAGGTAAGTCTCGAACGGACGAAAACTCTGGTTCTCGACCTCCTTCACGGCGTGGGTCAACTCGGCGACGCCGATCGCCATCGCAAGGCTGGAGTTCTTGAACAGCGAGACCGTATGGTTCACCAGCGCCGGCATCGCGTTGCGAACGGCCTGTGGCAGCAGGATGTAGGCCATGGCCCCGACGTAGCTATGCCCCAGCGCACGGGCCGCTTCCCACTGCCCACGCGGCACGGCACGCAGACCGGAGCGCTGATCTTCGCTGAAATAGGCAGCCTGGCACAGCCCCAGAGCAACGACCGCGAACACTGCTTCGCCGTTGTGATCGCCGAGCCACATCTGAACGGAGTCCGGCAGCAGGCTCGAAATGCCGAAATACCAGAGCATGAGCTGCACGAGCGTCGGCACGTTGCGGTGGTAGGAGACGTAGATCGCGACAAAACCGCTGGCGATCCGGCTCGGCAGCATCCGGACCGCAAGAAGAATCATTCCAAGACCCATCGCGAGCAGCCATGAGCCAATGAAGATGATGAAGGTCATCTTCACCCCATGGACCAGCATCCGGCTGAACTCCGGATTGAGCAGGACGGCCATGAGGTCGAAACCCTTCATCGCGCGCCCCTCATCTAGGTCGGGAGAAAGGGTTTTGAGGAGCCCTCGGGGCGCGTGGTCGACAAGCCACCCGGCACCTGCAGGGTCGGGGTGATTTCGATGTAACCCACGTTCACCGCCACCGGAGCTGCGATCGCAAACGCGATCGCGTCGGCGATGTCCTTTGCCTCGGGCAGTTCAAAGCCGTCGATGAAGTTCGCGCGTGTTTCGGCGCTGTCGCCGTGGACATGGGCGAAGATATCGGTTGCAACCCGGCCCGGGCAGATCTCGGTGACACGCACGCGCTTGCCGAAGCAATCGACCCTGAGCTGACTGGTCAGCATGCTAACGGCCGCCTTGGTCGCGTGATAGCTCGAATTGCCAGCGAAGTTGTAAGTGCCGGCAATCGAGGTAATGTTCACCACGTGGCCGCGATCGCGCTGAGCCATGCCCGGCACGAGTAGGCGGCAGAGATGCAGGATCGCGCGCAGGTTGACGTCGACCAGGAGATCGATATCCTCCGCATCCGCCTGGAGAAATTTCTTCGGCCGATCGACGCCCGCGCTGTTGACCAGCACGTCGACTTCGATCCCCTCAGCAAGCTTGGTGATAGCTGCAATATCTCTGACATCGATGGCGTGGGGGATGCAGCCGGTGCGATCAGCCAAAGCTCTCAGCGCATCCGCGCTCCGTGCGAGCGCATGAACCTTCAAGCCCTCACGCGTCAGGCGCTCGACGACCGCCAGGCCGATTCCTGACGAGGCGCCGGTGACGAGAGCAGTCTTGTAATCGGAGAATGGCATCTGGTTTCTCACCTTCTCAACACGCTAAACGATCGCGCGACTTCCTCGCCAAGACGGATTAACTGTGGTGGGATAAGGTCCCCTTATGATTGCCTACCTGCTCCGCCGGAGCCCGCCACAAGCCGGGAGACCGGCACGATCTCCCCGCCGGCGGCCTCGATCGAGGCCCGAATCCCCCGGGCCAGTTCGACGGCGCCCTGGGTATCCCCATGCAGCAGGATCGACTTGACCGGCATCGCAAGCGCCTTTCCGCTGGCGGCAATGACCACTCCATCCCGCAGCAGACGCTCGACCCGCTCGCCGACCGCCCGGGCATCGTGAATGACCGCACCGGGCTTCGCCCGAGACACCAACAGGCCTTCGTCATCATAGGCCCGGTCCGCCAGGAACGTCGTGGCGACCCTGATCCCGCACTGCGCCGCCGCCCTCGCAATGGCGCGGCTGCTCGAGGAAACGATCAGAAGATGGGGATCGAAGGCGGCAACCGCCCGGACCAATGGCCGGGCAAGATCGAGGTCGGCAGCCGCCATGTTGCCCAGCGCCCCATGAAAGCTCATATGCGTGACGCGATGCCCGACGGCCCGCGCGATGCCATCGAGCGCGCCTAGCTGGTAGGTGACCATGGCGGCAAGCTCGGTGGTATCGATCTGCATCACGCGCCGGCCAAATCCCTGACGGTCCGGAAAGCCGACATGAGCCCCAAGGTCGACGCCGCGCGCCCTGGCGCGCTCCGCCGTGCGCTGCATGATCAGCGGATCGCCGGCATGAAAGCCGCACGCGACGTTGGCCGAAGACACGAGGTCGAGCAGCGCCTCGTCATTGCCCATGGGCCACGGACCAAAACCTTCGCCCATATCGGCGTTGAGATCGACCTTCATGATGCATCACCTTCGATCGGCTGCAGTGCGAATAGCGGCGTGCCGTAGCCAACGATCGCGCCGTGCGCGACCAGCACATCGGTCAGCGTTCCGGCCCGGGGCGCAGGCACTGCCAAAAGCAGAGAACCGATTTGAAGGAAGCCGAGAGGGTCGCCGGCCCGGACATCGACGGCCACCAAAGCGATTGCACGCTCGTGAAGCGGGTGGCGATCGAGAAAGATGCCCGGTGATCGCGCGCGGACGGTCAGCGGCGGCGCGTCGAGGGACGACGATTCCTCGCCTTCAACGACGCGCACCGATGCGGCATCGTTCACCAGGCGCAACGTGGCATTCGGACCGCGCAGCTCGAGCAGCGCGAGATTGGCGTCCTTGAGCCAGGCGCTCACCTGGTCGACGTGATCGAGAGGATTGCTCATCGGCCGCCCCCCTCGCCGCAGTGAAGCTCAACGAGACGACGCGCGTTTGCGAGCCAGCGGCGGATATCCACTGAAGCGCCCAGCGCTTCATCCCAGCTACAGCGGATGAAGCGAATGTTGCTCCCGATTGGAGCCTGGCCGAGACGCCAGAGATCTGCCTCGATGACCGTGCCGATTTTGGGATAGCCGCCGGACGGCTGCGCATCGCGCATCTGGATGATGGGCTGGCCGCCATGGGGCACCTGAATGACGCCGGGCACGATGCCATGCGAGCGTAATTCCAGCGGACGCAGCGGGTTGAGCTCACGGCCGGCAAGCCTGTAGCCATAGCGGTCGCTCTGCGCGGTGATTTTCCAGGCCGTCGACCACAATGCATCCTGCGATGAATTGGTGAAGCAGTCGTACTCGGCGGCCGGTAACACGCGGACAGCGGGCACGCCGTCCGCCTCAAGTGGCAGCGCCAGTCCGGGCGGGACCAAACCGAAGCCGGGAGCGGCCCGGCCATTCGAACGGCCGGTCGGCAGTTCGTCGCCATCGCGGAGCGGCCGCCCCTCGTGGCCACCAAACGAGCCTCTCAACTGCGTGCTGCGCGAGCCGAGTACGGCCGGCACGTCAATGCCATCGGCAACGCAAAGATAGGCGCGGGTCGCCCGCCATGTGGTCTGCTGAGGATGCGAAAGCGACAGCACCTGCCCCGCTTCGGCGCGATGCGCCCACCACGGCAACACCGGCGCCTCATCAAGCCGTCCTGCACAATCGGCCCCGGTGACGGCAAAAACAGTTGAGCGCTCGAAACGAACCTTGAATGGAAAAACCGGGACCTCAATGGCCGCCGCATTCTCTTCGTTGCGCAGCAGGATGTTGCCTCCGGCAAGTGCGAGCGGATCCATGGCGCCCGATGTCCCGACGCCGAGATTGAGTCCACCGGTGCGGCCGAGATCCTGGACCGTCGCAAGCGCACCTGCTGACAAAATCTTGATCATCGCAGCACCCGGGCAACCCTGAAGCGGATGCTATCGCCCGGCTGAAGTAGCGCGGACGGGCTGCGCTTCACATCGAAGAATGCCACCTCTGTACTGCCGATCGTATTCCATCCGCTGGGTCCGTCGGAAGCAGACACGCCGGTCTGGCTGCCGCCGATTGACACGGCTCCACGCGGAATCTTCAGCACCGGCACCTTGCGACGCGGCGTTGCGATGCACTCGTCCATGCCGCCGAGGTAACAGTAGCCGGGGTGACTTCCGAGCGCGAACACCGTGTAGATTGGCGCGCTGTGACGTTCGACGATCTCATCGACACTCATGCCGGTGTGTTCGATGACATCGGCCATATGCGGTCCGGCTTCGCCACCATAGGCGACGGGAAGATCGATGCAGCGCCCGGAGACGGGAAGCGGCGCGACGACGTTCCAGCGTTCGATAAGCCTTTGTTCAATCTCCTCCGGCCGCCGTGGCGGCTCGACAAAGACCAGCATGAGGTTGTTCATGCCTGGCACAGCCTCGCGCACGTCAGGAAATCCGGCAGCTTCGTGCGCCATGGCCCAGATCCGCCGCTGCGTTTCGAGCGTGGTCTCGCCGGGCGCCTCGAACAGCAGGGCCGTCGTCCCGAGTAGGCTTGTACGTGGTCGATCCGTCGTCATGGCTGCCCACTCCGGCGAAGATTCGTCTCGAGATGGTGGATATTAACACCACCGCTGATAAAATCGGGATCGTCGACGAGGCGCCGGTGCAGCGGCAGGTTCGTTGCAATGCCGTCGATCCGAGCCTCGCCGAGCGCCACCCGCAACCGCGACAACGCCTCGTCGCGCGTCGCGCCGTGAACGATAAGTTTGCCGAGCAGCGAGTCGTAGTACGACGACACGCGGTAGCCGGCACTCGCGTGACTGTCGATGCGCACGCCGGGTCCGCCCGGCATCTGCCAGGTATCAATCACGCCGGGTGAAGGCACGAAGTTGTCCGGGTCTTCGGCATTGATGCGGCACTCGAAGGCGTGACCGTGACAGGCGATGTCGCCCTGCCTGAACGGCAGCCTTTCACCCTGCGCCACACGGATCTGAGCCTCCACAAGATCGATCCCGGTGGTCATCTCGGTAACGGGATGCTCCACCTGGAGGCGGGTATTCATCTCGATGAAGTAGAACGCGTCATCTTCGACCAGAAACTCGAAAGTGCCGACGCCGCGATAACCGATCTGCCGGCAAGCCTTCGCACAGCGCTCGCCGATTTCACGGACTAGCGCATCCGGGATCAGGGGGGCTGGCGCCTCCTCAATCACCTTCTGATGTCGCCGCTGCAACGAGCAGTCGCGGCTGCCAAGCCAAACTGCGTCGCCCTGGGTATCGGCGATCACCTGGATCTCGACATGGCGCGGGGAGCCTAAGAATTTCTCGACATAGATTTCGCCGTTGCCGAACGCCCGCCGCGCCTCTTCCCGGGTCAGGAGCAGCGCGTCGCGCAAGCCGTCCTCAGTCTCCACCACCCGCATGCCGCGACCGCCTCCGCCACCCGCAGCCTTCAGGATGACGGGATAGCCGATCTCCCGCGCCGCCGCGCGCACGACATCGATATCCTCAGTCAGGGCTGCATCGGGACCGGGGACGCACGGAACGCCTGCCGCTCTCATGGCGCCCTTGGCGGCGATCTTGTCACCCATGACGCGCATGCTCGCGGCGGTCGGACCGATAAACGTCAGGCCGGCAGCCTCAACTTGCTCGGCAAAGCCGGCATTCTCGGACAAAAATCCATAGCCGGGATGGACCGCCTCGGCGCCGCTGATCTCGGCCGCAAACAAGATCACCTTCTGGTTCAGATAGCTCTGAGCTGCCGTGGCGGGCCCGATACATAGTGCCTGGTCGGCATGGCGCACATAGAGCGCCTCCCGATCGGCCTCTGAATGGACCACGATCGTTCGCAGCCCGAGACGCCGGCACGTCCGCTGGATGCGTAAGGCAATCTCTCCCCGGTTGGCTATGAGAACCGATCCAAACATGGGTCACGCGAACCTTATCAGTTCTTGGCCGGCTTCGACTTCCTGACCGGAAGCAACCAAAATCGCCGACACTGTGCCGTCCCGTTCGGCGCGAACCTCGTGGAACATCTTCATCGCCTCTATGACACAGAGTGGCGTACCGGCCTTCACGGTCTGGCCGACTGAAACGAAGACGGGCGCATCCGGCGCCGGTTGCAGATGCACAATTCCGAACAAGGGCGCAGCGATCTTCGCCTCTCGCTTCGGCGCCGCTTCGGGTTCGGCGGGAATTGGCAACTGCTTGGCCGGCATGGATTGGGCCGTCTTGACCGATACCTGAGCCATATCGTCCGGCTGCACCCGTCGGACCAGTCTGAGCGACCAGCCGTCTTCTCTGAACTCCATCTCGTTCAGATCTGACACAGCCATCGCATCGATCAGGGTCTTGATCCGGTCCAAATCCATGTTCCGCCACCCATACGGGATCGTGGCCCTGCACAGGCAACGCCGGCCTCGACGCTAACCCTATCGATTCCTGCCGACCAAGACGGATTGGCTTTGCCCCTATAAGAGAGCGCTATGACGCCTTTTGAGACCGCTCGTCATGCGCAACGAGGTTCCCCGGCAGACCGGCCACAAGCTCCAGCAGGATTTCCTTGATCGCCTGTGCAGGTTCGGAGAGCGGCAAATGATCGGATTGGCACAACGCCAGCGGCGCCTCGATCACCGGATCGATGATGCACGATTGCCAGGCATCGCAGGACGAAGCGACCTGCCGCGCCATCGATTCGGGTAGGATGGTCGCCCCAAGCCCGTCGGCGATCACGGCGGTCAGAGTGCTGGCGGATTCGATCTCCGCCACGACCTTTGGTACCTTGCCGATGGCCGCGAAAGCGTCGTTCACCATCTTGCGGACGACATTGTAGGGGCGCGCGAGGTAGAGTTCCGTGTCGACCAGCATCGCGAGCGGCACTTCGGCCGGTGGCGCCACCATGCTGCCGCGGCCGACAAGGTAGAGCGGCTCGCGCAGCAACGGCTGGAACGCCAGGCCGTGGACGGCGGTCTTGCCGCCGTAGAGTACCGCCAAGTCCATGCGGCCATTCATGACGAGCTCGGAAAGGGTGGTGCCATAGGTCTCGTTCAAATAGAGCAGAATGCCAGGGTGCCGCGCCCGCACCGCGCGCAGCAGCGGCAAGGCCAGTCCCGCCGCGGCAGTGCCCGGCGCCAATCCCACGGCCACGGCGCCAGAGATGTTTTTGGCGGCCGCATTCATGTCGGCGCGCGCCTGGTCGCATTGCCGGAGAATGAGCTGGGCGTGGCGATACAGCACCTTGCCGGCCTCGGTCGGCACTACGCCGCTTTTGGTGCGCACCAGAAGCTGCTGACGCACCTCGCCTTCCAGGGTCGCGAGCTGCTGACTGAGCGCCGGCTGCGCCACATGCAGAACATCGGCAGCTTGCGTCAGGCTGCCGACGTCGACAATCTTCACGAAATACTGCAGTCGCCTGAGATTCATGCCGTCTCCTCAGACTAGCTGCTGCTCCAGACCACGAGAAGAGTATCCATAAGATATGCCTATCAGGCCAGATTGAACTCGTGTTGGCCAGCGCCCGGCTCTGTCTCTAGCGTCGCACCTCGCTTAGCCAGGGTCAATCACTATGAACCATCCTCGTATCTCCGCCCGCGTGAGGCGCATCAAGCCTTCGCCCAGCTCGGCAGCGGCCGATCGGGCAACGACGCTGAAGCGGGAGGGCAAGAACATCATCAGCCTCGTCGTTGGCGAGCCGGATTTCGATACGCCTGCGAACATTCGCGCCGCGGCCTCAAAGGCAATGGACAAGGGCGCAACCCGCTACACGATGTTGGCCGGCTCTGTTGATCTCCGCCAAGCGATTGCCGCGAAACTGAAGCGCGAGAACAATCTCGTCTACTCACCTTCCGATATCATCGTCACCAACGGTTGCAAGAGCGGCATCTATAGCGCGCTGGAGGCGACGATCGAGACCGGCGACGAGGTGATCATCCCGGCGCCGTACTGGGTATCGTACCCCGATATGGTGATCGCCTGCGACGGCGTTCCGAAGATTGTGCTGTGTCCGGAAAGCCAAGGCTTCAAGATCTCGCCGGCGCAGCTCGAAGCAGCGATCACGGGCAAGACACGATGGCTGATCATCAACTCGCCGTCGAATCCCACAGGCGCAAGCTATTCGGCGGCAGAATATCGCGAGCTGGCCGAAGTGCTCTTACGGCATCCCCATGTGCTGGTCATGACCGATGACATCTACGAACACATTCGCTTCGACGGCCGCGCGACGCCACATTTGCTGAACGCTGCACCCGAGCTGGCGGACCGGGTGCTTGCGGTCAACGGCGTGTCGAAGACCTACGCGATGACCGGTTGGCGGATCGGCTGGATCGCCGGGCCGTCCGATTTGATTGGTGCGCTGAACACGCTGCTGTCGCAGGCCGCCGGCAACGCCTGCTCGATCAGCCAGGCCGCTGCCGTCGAAGCGCTCAATGGCGATCAGAGCTTCGTTTCCGAGAGCGTCGCGATCTATCGTAACCGCCGCGACCGCACGCTGACGCGCATCAACCAGATCGAGGGCCTGAGCTGCCTGCCGCCCGACGGCGCGTTCTATCTCTACGTCAATTGTGCTGGCCTGATCGGCCGACGCACACCGGCGGGTACGCGCCTCGAAACCGACGGCGATGTCGCGATGTACCTGCTCGAAAGCGTTGGCGTCGCGGTGGTTCAAGGCAGCGCCTATGGCTTGTCGCCGTACTTCCGCATCTCGATCGCAGCGTCGCTCGATGTGCTCGACGATGGGACCAACCGCATCGCTCTCGCTGTTTCCGAGCTCCGCTAACACCCCTATCGAAAGCATCCCATGTCAAACGCCGGCATCACAAAGAACCCCTCGGCTCCGCAAGTCGATCCCGCGGTGATCGCAAAACTGCGGACCATCGCGGTCGCCCTGCTCAGCGATCAGCTGCACCGCAATTGCGGCAGCACCGGGCTGATCCCCTATCACTCGCCGGCGCCGATGGTGGGCACCGCGGTGACGGTGAAGACGCGAGGCGGCGACAACCTCGCCATCCTGCGCGCCTACGACTTCTGTCGTCCCGGCGACGTGATGGTTGTCGATGCCGGCGGCGACATCTCGAACGCGCTCGTCGGCGGCATCATGACCCTCGCCGCCGCCTCGCTCGGGCTTGCCGGCATGGTGCTCGACGGCGCCATTCGCGACGTTGCGGAAATCCGCCAGCGCACTTTTCCCGTGTACGCGCGCGGCGTGACGCATCGTGGCCCCTATAAAGATGGTCCCGGAGCGATCAACGTCCCGATCACCGTCGGCGGTATGCTCGTGAACGCTGGCGACATCATCGTAGGGGATCAGGACGGCCTCCTCGCATTCGCACCGTCCCTGGCTGCAACAGTCATCGAGAAAGCACTGGCCCAGGAGCAAAAGGAACAGGGCACCATCGAGGCGATCCGTGAGGGCCGGTGGGATCGCGCCTTCGTCGATGCGCTCGAGGCACGTTGCGTGAATTGAGCACTACAAACTATTCGCGCTTAGGGATATCACCGCCAGCTTGGCCGTCTTGGACAGAAACTGGTCAGACGGTAGCTGCTCGCGCTACCTTCGGCAGGCTACTGCATTGCGCCGCCCGCTCCGGACCGATCGTCGCGCGAAGCTGTTCTAGGTATTCGGCAGGCACGTGCATGCGAGCGCCGTTCAAAGCGCTCGTCAATGCATCAGCTTGGGCCTGAATACCGAGGGCCAATGTGATGGCATCATGCATCAGGAACTCCACGGTGCATGCGAGCTGGAGACCCGGATATTGGCTAGAGCATAGGGACCTCGCCTTGCGCTCATCTATGAGCGCAATCCCGGAAATCTCTTTCGCGTAACCGATGGTTGCGGCTTCGCCGTCGTCAAGCGTCAGCTTGGCAGAACCATCGATAAGGCTTTCATAGACGGCCATACCCGACGCGCTAAGCGTAGCGCGGCGTACGAGGCCCGAATCGATCAGCTCAAGAAGCTGTTCGTGATCGCGGTAGCCCTTCTGCGATCCAGCCTTTAGCTCAGCTTCAGC
The DNA here is from genome assembly GCF_028128665.1 of Bradyrhizobium sp. CCBAU 45384. Lineage (NCBI taxonomy): Bacteria > Pseudomonadati > Pseudomonadota > Alphaproteobacteria > Hyphomicrobiales > Nitrobacteraceae > Bradyrhizobium > Bradyrhizobium sp. CCBAU 45384. The sequence goes on along the minus strand of NZ_LBIZ01000113.1, from coordinate 152,008 downwards.
ATTCTCTGTGACCAAGAACGGATTCGGCACGGCCTTTATGATATCGGCAGCGCGAGACGTCGCGTTCAAATTGATCACAACGCTGGCATCGGCAATGAGGCTTGCACGGGGATTAGTGAGGAAGCTTGACAAGCTCATTGGCTTCGCTTTCCTCTTTTTCAACGCCATCAAGAAGCTCTCTTACTTCGTGACGGTTTAGTTGCAGAAGCCGGGCAAGCTGCCCTTCACTATAGATATCCTTCTTCCACGCCTCGCGGGCGAGAAGAGCGAGACGCGGCGGCACAAGGCCTTGAGCCCGCGCCGTGTATACTTTTTTGTCTGGCAATTCACCAAGCACCTGACGGACTTGATCATCCGTAATCCCGCCATTTGCAACGAACCAATCCCAGGTGCCTTCGCGGGCAAGCTTCAGTTCCTCAAGTCGGCGTACCATGGCTTCACGGGAGACACCCGAAGCGTGAGCAAGAAGGATGATGTGGCGGCGCGTTAGGTGAGATTGACCAGCAGTTATTTCCGCAAATTGCTGGCGAACAGCCCGCGCAGGCGTGATGAAAGAACGCTGGAAAGCGTTGGCATAGCGCTCTTCGCGAGAAGTGAACCGCTCATCGTCCGTCAGCACTTCGGGCTGACGCCGAGTTGAAATTAAATGCGCGGTTTCATGCACTCCCGACTGCAATAGACGCTCGGGCGGGTGGTTAGCGTTTAGCAGGATACATGCGCCAGCAGTCTCATCGTACGCGAATAGGCCCGATACTTTACCATTCAGGGGACGCACATAGACCCGGACGCCGAGCTGCAAATCCAAAATGGACACAATATCCGTGATTGGGCCTGGTCCGAGACCGAGCCAGTCGCGCAGCTCTTGCGCGTCCTGCTCAGCTTGCGCACGGATATCGCCCGGCAAGATCGGACGCTCAGGAGGATAATTGCGCGTGCGAACCACGCCTAGCGCGTTCTCAAGCTCAACTTCGGCGCGGACCAGATCATTCAGAAGTCGCGTCGCGGCTTCAACCGCATCATTGCTACTTTCCTGCAATTTGCGAAAGCGTGGCACCATATCAAGATGCACGGCCTCACGCCGGAGGAGAGCGTTCGCGGAAGTCCGGTAAGCCGTAGCGAGTTTTTGCAGCTCATCCATCTGGACCCGGCGTTTCCCCTGTTCAATTGCGACGAGAGTGGTCCGCACGACGCCAATTTGAGCGGCGGCATCGACCTGCGTCATCTTCGCATTCTCACGCGCCAGCCGCAGGCGTTCGCCGATTTCTTTGTCCGTTAATTTTTCTCCGCTCATTGACTTGCCCGCGTCCATTTCCTGATGAACGAGCGTTTTCCCAACCCGTCCAAAAAGTTGCTCCACTCAGCAGCATGCCGTTCGAGCATGCCGACAATCTTTTCCTCTGCAGTTGCCGCCGAAATACCTAGCGCCATCCCGGTCAGCACGGCATGCCGTTTAACGGCGGGACGCGCATCCGCGCTTGCCATGTCCGCCATGTGATCCAGATGAAGTGTGCCCGCAATCGCGTATTGCTCGAAGGCGCGGCTATTCCGTGTGAAATCGGTATGAATAGCGGCATCGAGCGACGGCGCACTCAGATCTGTGCAGATATAGATTCCATCCTCTTCACGTAAACCGGCAGCATGAACGCTCATTCGGCGCAGCATGCAGGCGGCGCATATTCCGCACTGAAGATGTTTATGGGCTAAGGCGCTCCAGCGCACGTCTTTCCAGCAGGACCGCGTCGTTTTCCACGTGTCGCTTTCTGGCAGCGCCGTGAATTCGCGTAGCGTCTCGCCTTTCGTGTGCCAAAGACGTGGGAATGCGAACTCCACCGGATTTTTAAGTAGCGCCGCAAGGAAGCGGGCCATTCTTTTGGTGAAGAGGGGATGGTTGCGGTAGTCGGGATAGGCATGGCTGACCGTTACCAGGGCAGGACCGATTGAACCTTGCCCACTCTCTGGAATCAAGATTTGCCGCGCATCGGCGAGGTAAGCGGCTAACCCGCTGATCATCGCGAATTTGAAACCGCGGGAACGGGCGCTCGATTCGCGATTGCTCATTTTGATCTTCTTGAATCTGTAAGGAACTCGCGCGAACGGAAGTGACTGACCGTCAATAGTCGTTTTGTCGGCAGCCTTGGAACCAACGCGGACGCGCACGAGCTTATCGCCGAGCGCTTTACCTGCGAGACCCGCGACAGCCCGGGAATCCATGCCCTCGCTATAAGCGATCACCGCTTCGGTCGGGCGCGGGAACGGCAGGCATTCTTGAGCCGGTGCTGCGACGTGTTTTAACCGTTTCACGAACTCAAGCGTCCAGTAATCCCCCGTGAGGAAACCCAGCGCATCGTGCAGGGAATTGATAACAGCCGGATCGCTCCAGCGAAGAGGATCATGGACGGGAATACGCAGGGCGATGCGCCGCGCCCAGCCGCGTGAAGGACGCTTAACTGATAGGTCAGCAAATTCAATTGAAGCGGAAATGACCATTGCATCATAGATAACGGTTTCCCAGCGGGCAAATGCATAGGACCGCAGCGCCTCGATGCTGAATTCGAGATTTTGGTCAAGGTTGAATGCGATGCGTCCTTTGCGCGGCTTGCGGCCCGCTTCGACTACATCGATCGATTTCTCGCTGATCGTCGCGCTATATGGCGTGATCGTCATAGGGACGGACCCTCGTCAACGCCCGATTGGCGCGGCAACGTAACGGAGCGCGGGGAAGGCGGGGTCCCGGGCGTCAACAGTTCTCGCGCGAGAGCGCCGCAATCGAGCTGGCGGCTGGCGGCGTCCAGTCTCGTCCGTACGTAGCCGGCGCTACGGGAGCTGGCTTCGCGCTGGTAGTGTTCCTCGATTCCGCGAAGGGCGTTGCGCGTCGTGTCTTGAAGCGCGTTTTGCAGGGCTGCGTGGGTGCCCACTTCCCCCGTCAAGCCAGAAGCGGCGGCAGCGATGGTGCAATCAATGACGTGAGTGGCAGCTGCCGATCGGTGAGCCTGCCGTAGTGCATCCAGACGCTCGATGCGCAATTCAGGAAATAGAGTGTCGCTATCCATTATGTCGCGGATTTCTTTGATGGGGGCCGAGAGGATTTCCTTCTTCAGCGCATGCGGCAGCGCTTCGGAGACTTGGTCCGGTGAGAATGCAGCCTTCGCCGATCGCTCAGCGAGGTCCTTCCAATGCCGCCGCATGGGCAGGCTCTTATGTGGTCCATCACTCACCGGGTTATCTCCGATGTCATTATCTTAATCTGAAAATACTGACAATGTCAAAAACTTGGGAACTTGGTTATAGATTGTTTGCGCAAGGTATTGAAAAATGATACTTTACGCAGATGATTTCGAATATTCGCCTCTCTGCTCGGAACTATCTGACGCGACTCGCTGCCAGCGGTCGCTATCATTTTGAGTCTGGCGACGCGCAAAAGGCACTCGGCGTCTCACCCGCGGCGGCGAAGCTGGCTTTGAATCGTCTTGCCAAGCAGCGCGTGGTCGCGTCTCCGGCCCGGGGCTTCTACGTTATCATCCCGCCTGAATACCAATCTCTCGGATCTCTGCCCGCGGACCAATTTATCCCCGCCCTCATGCAAAGGCTGGGTCTGATCTACTACGCCGGGCTGCTAACAGCCGCTCAATATCACGGCGCGGCTCACCAGCGGCCCCAGGAATTCCAGGTAATGCTGGCAAAAAGCCGCCGTCCGCTTGTCAGTGGCGCCGTTCGGGTCGCGTTTTATGTTCGCAAGGATATCGCGGCGATCCCAACCCAGAGCTTCAATACGCCGCGCGGCCCTGTGCTGGTTTCCACCCCGGAGGCTACGGCTGTCGATCTTGTCGGCTACCCCAACCAGATCGGGGGACTCGATCAGGCCGCGACTGTGCTGGGAGAACTGGCGGAGACAATCGACTCCGAAAAGCTCGTAATGGCGGCTCAAACTGCACCTATGCCGTGGGCGCAGCGCCTCGGTTATCTCCTAACCAAGGCCGGTGCAGGCGACCGAGCCGAAGCTCTTAAATCCTATGTCCGGCAGCACGCGCGCCAGACGGCCGTGCTTTTGCCGACCGCGCCTCACGATGAGGCCGCACGTGACGATGACTGGAAGCTGATCGTCAACGCCGAAGTGGAGCCGGAGCTATGATTCCACGCGACTATATCTCAGAATGGCGGGCTCACGCGCCGTGGATACAAGATATCCAGGTGGAGCAGGACCTTGTGATCTGCAGGGCGCTTGTTGAGATATTCACGCATCCCGTGCTTTCCAAGGCACTCGCCTTTCGCGGCGGCACGGCTCTTTACAAGCTCTACATCACACCCGCCGCTCGATATTCAGAAGACATCGATCTGGTGCAGATTCGCGCAGAGCCAGCAGGCGCGGTCATGGAGGCGCTGCGTTCCGTCCTCGATCCATGGCTCGGGACACCCCGCTGGAAGCAGGCCGAAGGCCGCGTGACCTTCGTGTACCGCTTTGCTTCCGAGGATACGCCGCCAATCAATATGAGGCTCAAAGTCGAAACCAACACGCGCGAGCATTTTGCCGTTCATGGTTTCAAACAGGTGCCATTCAGCGTCAGTTCGCGCTGGTTCGGCGGCAAATGCGATATCTCGACTTACGAGCTTGATGAGTTGCTCGGCACCAAGCTCCGCGCTCTCTATCAGCGCAAAAAAGGCCGCGATCTGTTCGATCTTGCGATTGCCCTCAAACAAGATGGTGTTGATCCGGACCGCATCGTGGAAACCTTTGCGGCCTACATGGATCACGGCGGACATAACATCACCCGCGCTCTGTTCGAGCAGAACATGCATCAGAAAATGACAGATGCACAATTCACGGCCGATATCAGCCCGTTGCTGGCGAGCGGATATTCGTGGGATATGAAGAAAGCAGCAGACGAGATTGCAGCGGCGCTGATCGAGAAGTTGCCGGGCGACCCCTGGAAACGCGAAGGTTAGCTCTCGTGCCTCTGCCTCAGCTTATCGGCATACTTACGCCAGAGCTTGTCTGCTTTCACGAAGCTGGCCACGTCGTTACCGCGGCGACAATCGGCGCGAGAGTTGCCCAGGTTTCTCTGCTTGACGGTCCTCCGCCCCACGGGATCAGCAGCATCGAACGGACTCCGCCTCAAGCCCCATTTATCGCTTGCGGCGGCTTAGCAGCCGAGCATTTCCTTTTCGAAAAGCGCCGTCTTGTAGACGGCTCGGGAAGGGTGGCGGACGCCAGTCTCTTCCTGTCGGAAGCTCAAAAGAATGCTCAGGAGGACGTACAGAACTACGTCAAAGGCATGGTTGCCATGAATGCTCGGGTAGATGACCCGATGATGGATTTTGGCGGCACCGCGTTAGGTAAAGTTTACCCCAATATTGACTTCAAACTGGTCGAAGAAGTCGCCGCTGACTTGTTTGAAAGAAAGGTATTGGACGAAGCCCGACTTGCCGAGATTCTGGGCTCGAACCGATCGCTTCTACGGTGCCGATACAAGCTGCAGCGAATGATCGGCTTCAGCCCGATACAGTCGGCGTACCGCGCAGCCCGGGGTCTTGGCAGCTAGATTGTCGCTTCGGCAGCTCGCAGTTTCTCCTTCACATCAATCACGCCTTCGATATCCACACGGAGTCGCGGAGCATAATGTTTACGGCCATACAAGGCGCAAATGACGATTAACATCCTGAGACGTTAAGACAGGCCTTCGACTAGGGGGCGCTGCAGGTGCCGTGCCATCAGTTCGGCCCCCTCCGCATAGTGGCGCGCCTCCAGCAGATCGAGCAGGCGCAGATGCTCACGCACATGGCGGCGCATGCCGTCGCGGTCGGCGAAGCTGCGATAAGCGAACAGGCGGCGGATGGAGTTCACGCGTTTCAGCGCCTCGACGAAGAACGGATTGCCGGCGCCGCGGATGATCTCCTCGTGGAAATCGCAGCCGGATTGATAGATCTCGCCGATGGTCATCTTCTCGAATTCGCCATCAAGGACGCGCTGCTGCCGTTCCCGCAACCGTGCGATCACCTCCTGCGATAGCGTGTAATCAGGCTGCGCCATCGCGGCCGGCTCGATCACGACGCGGAACGCCATGGCCTGCGCCTGCGCGGCGGGGCTCGACACCGTCTCCGCGAAGCGCCAGCCATAGCCCGGCAGGCGCGCGATCCAGCCCTCGGCCGCGATGCGATCGAGCAATCGCTGCAGCTCGGCCCGGCTCAGATCATAACGGCGCATCAACTCCGCCTCGGTGACATCGGCCGAAAGCCGGCTGGCCAGAACGTCGCCGGCAATGCTCGCATAGACCTGTTCGCCACGCCTGACCGCCGCAAGCGCCGGCTGGGCCGCGCCGCTGGTCGGATTCTTCGCCAGCACGAAGCCGCGATGTGGCTCGCCTCGGGCAAGGCCCGCGGCCTCCAGCGCCTTCAGCCCGAGCCGGATCGGCGCACGCGACAGGTCGAGCGCATCGGCCAGCCTCTGCTCGATCAAGCGATCGCCGGCCTTCATGCCGTCGCGCCGGGCGAGCGCCATGATTAGGCCGGCCAGGTGCTCGGCGCGCTCGGAACCGGCTTTGCCTTGGAGTCGTCGGGAACTTTGGACGGCGGTCATTGCCAGTGCACGCAGCTTTTAGGACTTGACAGACTGTCCCACGGATTGTTCTTTATTGCAATAATATACAATCGAACAGGGAGAGCCACGATGGCACGCGCGCCCGATGTCCACATCTGCGAGGTCGCTCCGCGCGACGGCTTGCAGAACCTGGACGTCTTCGTTCCGACGGAAGCCAAGTGCGCGCTGATCGATGCGATCGCCGCCGCCGGCGTGAGCGAGATCGATGCCGGCTCCTTCGTGCCACCGAAGGTCGTGCCACAATTTTCCGACGTTGATGCGGTAATGGCACACGCCCTCACCCAAGAGACCGCGACCATCGGCGCACTGGTGCCCAACCCCAAAGGCGCCGAGCGCGCCATCGCGGCACGCGTCAACGCCATCTACTTCGTCATCTCGGCCAGCGAGACGCACAACCGCGCCAATGTGCGCCGTACGATCGACGAGCAGATCGAGGGCTTTCGCGCGGTGCGCGCCGCGATCGATGGCCGACCTGTGGGTCAGCGGCCGCAACTGATGGGCGCGATCTCCACCTCGTTCGGCTGCTCGCTGGAGGGCGAAGTGAGCGAAGCCGCCGTATGCCGCGTGGCGCGCGCCTTCGCGGACGCGCGCGCCGACGAGATCGGGCTTGCCGACACCGTTGGCTATGCGACGCCGAGGCTGATCGGACAGATCGTCGACGCCGTCCGGCGCGAGGTCGGCTCGCAGATGACGCTGCGGCTGCATCTGCACGATACGCTCGGCGCAGGCCTTGCCAACGCCGTCGCCGGTCTCGAAGCCGGCATCCGCCGGTTCGATGCCGCCGTGTCCGGCCTCGGCGGCTGCCCGTTCGCGCCGGGCGCGCGCGGCAACATTGTCACCGAGGATCTCGTGTTCATGCTGGAGCGCATGGGCCTGTCCACCGGCATCGATCTCGACCGCCTGATGCAGACGCGCGAGATTCTCGCCCGCCATATTCAAGCGAAGCATCTCACGGGCCATCTGCATGAAGCCGGCATCCCCAAGGTGCTGCGGAGGGCGACATGACCGCGGCCGTGCGAGAGAGCGCCTCCGAGCTGCGGCCGCTGGCCGGCATTCGCGTCATCGAATTCAGCCAGATGGTGATGGGCCCAAGTTGCGGGCTTATTCTCGCCGACCTCGGCGCCGATGTGATCAAGGTTGAGCCACCCAAGGGCGATCGCACCCGCACCTTCAAGGGACCGGCCGCCGGCTTCTTCGCAACCTACAGCCGCAACAAGCGTAGCATTGCGCTGGATACATCGACCGCGGAAGGCCAGAAGATCGCGCGGCGGCTGATCGAGACGAGTGATGTGCTGATCGAGAATTTCCGACCCGGCCTGTTGAAGCGGATTGGCCTCGATTATCAATCGGTCGCAGACTTCGTGCCGCGCCTGATCTATTGCTCGCTGAAGGGCTATCTGCCCGGCCCTTACGAGAACCGTCTCGCGCTCGACGAGGTCGTGCAGATGATGGGCGGGCTCGCCTACATGACCGGGCTGCCCGACCGCCCGATGCGCGCCGGCGCCTCGGTCAACGACGTCATGGGCGGCATGTTTGGCGTGATCGCGATCCAGGCTGCGCTTGCGGAGCGGCAGCGCACCGGTCGCGGCCGCTACATCCAGAGCGCGCTCTACGAGAACAACGTGTTCCTGATGGCGCAGGCGATGATGTGCGAGGTGGTCAGCGGCCAGCCGTCGATCCCCTATTCGATCAAGGACAGCCCGTGGCCGGTCTATGATCTCTTCGACACCAAGGACGGCTCGAAACTGTTCGTCACTATCGTCGGCGAGGAGCAATGGGAGGCGTTCTGCCGCGCCTTCGAGCGCGAAGCCTGGCTCGCCGATCCGCGCCTTGCGACAGCCAACGGCCGCGTCGATCATCGCGCCTGGCTGATCCCCGAGATCGCAAAGATCTTCAAGGAGTGGGACAAGGCCGCGCTTGCCGCACAGCTGGAGCAGCTCGACCTGCCCTACGCGCCCGTGAACAAGCCCGGCGATCTCTTCGACGATCCGCATCTCAATCAATCAGGCGGCATGACCAACATTCACTTGCCCGACGGCCGCGAGGCCAAGACGCCGCTGCTGCCGATCTCCATGGACGGGCAGCGCCTGCCCAATCGCTACGATCCGCCTGGAATCGGCGAGCACACGCGCGAGATCCTGAGCGAGGCCGGAATCTCTGCAAAGGATATCGAGGCGCTGCGGGAGGCGGGAACGATCCGGATTGCACTGACGCCATCTTGACGAATGGCGCGATCAAACAAGAACAAAGGGAGGAGCACATGACCATCACCAGGCGCACGGCGCTGATCGCAGGCTCCGCATGGGCCGGCGCATCGCTGCTGACGAGGCAAGTGCGCGCCGAGGGCAAGCAGGTCTCGCTGGCCTTCGGGCCGGTCTCGCCGGTCTATGCCATCGGCATGATCGCGGAGCTGAAGGGCTACTTCAAAGACGAAGGGCTGGATTCGAAGCTCGTCACCGGCAATGCCGGCACGTTCGGACGCCAGACGCTGGCCGCGGGACAGGCGCTGTTCGCGCATGGCGACGCCAGCCACCCGCTGCAGCTCAGCGCGCGCGGCAAGCCCTGCAAGATCCTGCTCGCAACCGAAATGGTGTGCTCCTATGCCAACATCATGGTCCGACAGGACCTCTACGAGAGCGGCATCACTTCGGTCGAGAAGCTCGCCGCCTCCAAGCGCGCCGACGGCACCAAGCCGATCGTCGCCGCCACCGCCATCGGCTCGGGCACCTGGGTGTTCGGCACCTATGTGTTCGAGACGCGCGGGCTCGGTGACAAGGTGAACTGGGTGGCCGGCGGCGGCCCCAACACGATGTTCCCGTCCCTCCAGACCAAGCAGTTCGACGCCATCATGGCGCCGCCGAGCTGGATGGTCGAAGTCGAGAAGAAGGGTTTTGGCAAGGCGATCTACGATACGTCCAAGCCTGGTGTGTTCGAAAAGGACTTCGGCGGCACCCTGCCCGTGCTCGTGATCTACACGCTGCAGGACACGATCGACCAGGACAAAGCGATGGTGCAGGCCTATGTCAACGCGATCTCTCGCGCCATGGCCTATGTCAAGGCAACGCCGCTCGCCGAGGTGCAGGCGCTGGTCACGCCGAAATACTTCTCCGGCATCGATCCGGACGCGGTCAGCGCCGAGCTCGGCTTCGACACATCGACCTGGGCCTACGACGGACACATCGACAAGGTGTCTTTCGAACGCGGCGCCAAACCCTGGTATCGCAAGGGTACGGACATTCCCGAAACCAGATATGAGGATGTCGTCAACATGAGCTTCCTTGCGACAGCGCAGGCGAAAACCAAATGATGGCCGCTCAAGGCCCGAGCCTCGCGCTCACGCGAGAGGACAAGGACGCGGATGCGGCTCGCACACGCATTGCCGTGCAAGGTCTCGCCAAGCGCTTCACCTCGGCCGGCCGCGAGTTCGTCGCGGTCGACGACGTCTCCTTCGAGGTCAGCCAAGGCGAATTCGTCGCACTGCTCGGCCCGTCCGGCTGCGGCAAGAGCACTATCCTCAACATGGTCGCCGGCCTGTTGCCGCGCTCGGGCGGACGCATCCTGATCGACGATGACACCGTCGAAACCGGTAGGATCAACCGCAAGGTCGGCTACGTCTTCCAGCGTGACACGCTGTTCCCCTGGCGCACGGTGGAACAGAACATCGGCTATGGCCTTGAAATCGCCGGCGTCGCCAAGGCCGCGCGCACGGGCCGCGTCGCCGCGGCCGTCGACAAGGCAGGGCTCTCCGGCTTTGCGCAGAGCTTCCCCCGCATGCTCTCCGGCGGCATGCGCCAGCGTGTCGCCCTGATGCGCACCCTGATCCTGGAGCCCGAGATCCTCCTGATGGATGAGCCGTTCGGCGCACTCGATACCCACACCAAGCTCGAGATGCACAAGACGCTGCTGGAGATCTGGGAGCGGGAGCGGCAGACCGTGCTGTTCGTGACGCATGATCTCGGCGAGGCCATCACCCTGGCGAGCCGCATCATCCTGCTCTCGGCGCGCCCCGGACGGCTTAAGGAAGACTTCGAGATAGCCCTGCCGCGTCCGCGCGATCCCGTCAGCTTGCGCGAGACCGCCGAATTCGGCCGCCTCTATTCCCACATCTGGCATTCGCTCGGCGAAGAATTCCGCCGCACCAGGGCCGACTGACATGCCCAAAAGCCGCGCCGTCATCCTGTTCTGGCAACTCGCCATCCTCGCGAGCCTGCTCGTCATCTGGCAATGGGGCTTCGACTGGAGCAAGGCGCTGCTGCCGAAAGCCTATGTGCCGAAAATCCTCGATCCCTATTTCGTCGCCAAGCCGTCGCTGATTTGGCAGAGCTTCCTGCGCCTCGGCTGCTTCTCCGATGCGAGTGGCTTTGCCGCCTGCATCCAGGGCAACGACAATAATCTTTGGCTCGCCACGCTCGTGACGCTGAAGAACACCTGGTGGGGATTTTTGTTCGGATCGGCGAGCGGAATTGCGGCCGGCCTGATCCTCGGCCGCTCGGATTTCCTCGCCCGCGTGTTCGGGCCCTATATCGTCGCGCTCAACTCGATCCCGCGCATCGCGCTGGTGCCGCTCGTCATCCTGATCTTCGGCCTCGGCGATCTCTCCAAGATCGCGACCGCCTGGCTGGTCGTGTTCTTCGTGGTGTTCTTCAACACTTTTGAGGGCACGCGCGCGGTCGACCGCGACCAGATCGCGGCCGCCCGCCTGCTCGGCGCCAGCGAATTCACCGTGCTGCGGACGGTCGTGATTCCCTCGGCGCTCGCCTGGGTGTTCGCCTCGCTGCTGCCGGCGGTCTCGTTCGCGCTGATCGGCGTCATTGTCGGCGAGTTCATCGGTGCCGAGCGTGGCCTCGGCAAGCTCATCATCGAAGCGGAGGCGCGCGCCAATGCCAGCGAGATGATGGTCGCCATCTTCGTCATGATGGTCGTGGGTATTCTGCTGGCGGTTGCCGTCCGTGCTTTGCAATCTTATTTGCTGCGCTGGCAACCGCAATTCGAACATTCATCTTAGCCCGACGTGGAAGCTTTGCGAACAACTGTGATCAGGCGAAGCTTTGCAGATTCGCACTTCTGAGAGCACCAGAAGACAGGTGAATCCTGCTCATCGATGATTGCAAAGTTCTCATTTGCCCAACAGTTCCGTCGCAACGCAGACTAGCCCCAAAATCAACGCCCTAGAGCGTTTTCGGGGAGGACGCGTGTTTTTAAAAAGCCCAACTGGCCTCATCTAGGCTGGAGCAGCAATCCGGCAGCGATACGTCTGCGCCGCCAACCCTCAACATAGGTGAAATCGTTTGTTCGGCGCCCCTCGGCGCCGGCACAGCCTGTCGATGTCGGCGGCTGGCGGAGGCACGTCCAGGAATGATGTGAAAGCGCTCCGAAGCCGGCTTGTGGCCTCGGGACGCTCGGGAGAAGAGGAGGAGGATGGAATGAAGTTCAAGACGTTTCTCGGCGCCGCCGTGATCCTGGCGTTCGCTGGCACCTCGGCGCCCGCCGCCGATAAGGACGCGGCCGACACAGCGGTGGAGGCCGCGAAGAAGTACGCGGGTACAACAATCAGCATCGTCTGGGAGGCTGGTCTCCAGTCGCTCGATCCGCTGAACTATTCGGGCCCGCAATGGGAGAAGCTCACCGGCATCAAGGTGAAGGTGGTCGAAGTGCCGACCGATCAGATGTTCACCAAGATCATGCAGGATTTCAAATCAGGCGCCGGAGCCTATGACGCGCTGAACGTTATCCCATCCTGGATGCCCGATTTGGCCCGCGCAGGGGCACTCGAGCCCCTCGACAAATATGTCGACAAGTTCGGCTATCGCGAGGAGTTGCAGGACATTGCGGCCGCCTATCGCGACAACCAGATGCAGTATGACGGGAAGATCTACGGCTTCCCGGATGATGGCGACGTGATGTTGCTCTACTACCGGAAGGACATCTTCGAGGATCCGAAGATGAAGGACGAGTTCAAGGCCAAGTTCGGCTACGAGCTCGCGCCGCCAAAGGACTGGAAACAGTTCGACGAGATCGGCCAATTCATCACCGACAAGATGGGACCCAAGGTCTACGGCGCGGGATTTTTCCGCACCGCGCCCTATCCGCAATACATGTTCCAAGAACGCTTCCGCATGGAGGGCGGCAAGTTCTTCAATGCCGACACGATGAAGGCGACGGTGAATGGCGATGTCGGCCTCAAGGTCTTCAAGCAGATGCTGGCGGAGAACAAGTTCATGCCGCCGGGCGTGGAGCAGTGGAATTTTGTCGATAATCTCGCCGCGTTTCTCCAGGGCACGACCGCAATGACGATCTCCTGGCCGCCCTACGGCCGCTGGGCAGCCGGCTACGGCTCGGGCGAGGAAGCGCTGAAGTGGGTGCCGAAATCGCAGGTCGCCGGCAAGGTCGGCTACGCGCTCACCCCTCTCGGCCGTCCCGAGCTCGGCGTTGGCTTCGATTTGTCGGTCTCGGCCACCAGCAAGAACAAGGAGGCCGCGTATCTCTTCATCCAGTGGCTGAACAGCAAGAAGACCAGCCTCGCGCGCGTCCAGCTGCCCTATACGCTGCGCGATCCGTTCCGCCTGTCGCACTACGCGAGCGAGAAATATCGCGCGCTCTGGCCCGATGCTCCCGCCTATCTCGACACCATCAAGACGTCCGGCGAGAAGGGCCTACTCGACCTGTCGCTGCTACAACAGGACAAGTACGACGAGGCGATGACCAAGGCGATTTCGAGCCTCTGGGCAGGCGAAGACCCCAAGGCCATTCTCGACCGCATGGCGCAGCAATTCGATGCGATCACCGAGAAGGTCGGCATCGACAATCAAAAGGCCGTCTACAAGGTCTGGGCGGCAAAGCCCGGCGCCTACCCGCAATAACTGACTGAATACCGCACGGGAGGCGTCGCCCTCCCGTGTGGTGTCATTTCCTGGACTAATGATGACGCTTTCCGCAAGTCTCAATGTTGCCGAGCAACGCCGTCCTAGCCGCTTCGGGCGCCTGCTTGAGGACCGGCTTCCCTATCTCATCGTCGCTCCGGCTATTCTGATCCTTCTGCTGGTCGGCTTGTTTCCGCTGATCTACTCCCTGATCGTGAGCTTCCAGCGCATCACGATGACCGTGAGTGATACGTCCTTCGCGGGATTCTTGAACTATGCGGAGCTGTTCAGGGATGCGCGCCTCTGGGCTTCGCTCGGCCACACCGCCATCATCACCGCGATCGCCCTCCCCCTGGAGTTGCTGATCGGCTTCCTGATGGCGCAACTCTTCATCGATCGCATGCCTGGTCGTCAGATCTTCGTAGCGCTGCTGGTGCTTCCAACGGTGATCTCGCCGATCGTCGCGGGTGCGACCTGGCGTCTGATGTTCGACGTCCGCTTCGGCCCGATTGGCCAGATTCTGAGTGTCTTCGCCGGCGAGCCGGTCCGGATCCTTTGGACCGTCAATCCGGCCTACGTCTATCCGGCGATCATCATCTGCGAAGTCTGGCAGTGGGCACCGTTCATGTTCCTGCTCCTGCTTGCAGCCCTGTCGAACGTCGACCAGTCACAACTCGAGGCTGCGGAGATCGACGGCGCCTCGTACTTGCGCGTGCTTCGCGCAATCATTCTGCCGGCGATCGCTCCCGTTGTAGCCGTGGCCTGCCTGATCCGCGGCCTCGATCTCGTGCGCATCTTCGACATCATCTGGGCCCTCACCGAAGGCGGGCCAGGCTCGATGACCGAGACCGTCTCGCTCTACACCTATGTGCAAGGCTTCTCGCAATTCGAGACCAGCTACACAGCCGCAATCTCCTTTCTGGTGATTGCGCTGCTCACGGTCATCACCACGCTGGTCCTCAAGCGCATGGAGCTCGCGCGATGAGGGTCGGCAAGCTACCGGCGAGAAAAGCCCGCATTCTGGCGCTTCGCTATCTCGGCGCCGGCGTAGTAACCCTGCTATTTCTGTTTCCGGTCTACTGGCTGTTCATGATCTCGTTCAAGACGCCGGACGAGATCTATCACGTGCCACCCCTATGGATACCTGGGCAGATCCAGTTCTCGAACTACTACGTTTTGTTCAAGGACGGCGACGTTCTTGCCATCCTGAACAGCCTGATCGTCTCAGGCGTCAGCTCCGGCATCGCAATCGTTCTCGGAACGCTCTGCGCCTACAGCCTCGCCAGGTTCGGCACCGGCGGCGAGAACCTGGCGATGTGGATCATCTCCCAGCGCATGATTCCACCAATTGCAGTCGTCTTCCCGATCTTTCTGATCTACGTCTATTTCGGCCTCGTCGACGGCTATTTCGGGCTGATCCTCCTCTACACCGCATTCAATCTCCCCTACGTGATCTGGATGATGCGCGGCTACATCGTCGACGTTCCGCTGGAGCTAGAGGAGAGCGCTCTGGTCGATGGCCTGAACCGATGGGAGGTGATCTGGAAAGTCGTCTTCCCGATGGTCAGACCCGGTCTCATGGCGACGTCGGTCTTCACCTTCGTGTTCGCCTGGAACGACTTCCTGTTCGCGCTGGTGCTCACGCGCACCGAAGTCATCACCTTTCCGGTCATGCTGACGCACTATTTCGGCGGACAATCGAATTTCTGGGCAAAGATCGCAGCGATGTCGGTCTTGGGGACATTGCCGATCTTCGTCGCGGTCTCCGTCATGCAGCGCTATCTCGTGCGAGGCATCTCGCTGGGCGCAGTCAAAGGTTAGGGAGAGCGAAGTGGCTGACGTCAGGCTGTCCGGTGTACACAAATATTACGGCAACGTGCATGCAGTGCGTGGTGTGGATCTCACCATCGCCGACGGCGAATTTGCTGTGCTGGTGGGTCCGTCCGGCTGCGGCAAGAGCACACTGTTACGAACCATTGCAGGTCTCGAGGACCCAGACGGCGGAACGATCGCCATCGGAGGCGCAGTGGTTAACGATCTGCGCCCGCGCGAGCGCAACATAGCAATGGTGTTTCAGAACTATGCGCTCTACCCCTATCTGACCGTCGGCGAGAACATCGCCTTCGGTCTGCGCGCCCGCAAAACTCCGGAGATCGAGGTCAGAAAGCGCGTCAGTGAAGCCGCCGAGATGCTCGGCATCGGCAATCTCCTGCAGCGCTATCCACGGCAGCTCTCCGGTGGACAGCGTCAGCGCGTCGCCATCGGCCGCGCCATCGTCCGCAAAGCAGACCTGTTTCTGTTCGACGAGCCCCTCTCCAACCTGGACGCCCAGCTGCGTGACGAGATGCGGACCGAGATCAAGCGCCTGCATCACGAGATCACGACGACGATGATCTACGTTACCCACGACCAGGTCGAGGCGATGACCCTCGCCGACAGGATCGTGCTGCTGCGCGAGGGAAAGATCGAGCAGCAGGGAGCCCCTCTTGAGCTGTTCGAGCAGCCTCGTACTGGATTCGTTGCGGGCTTTCTCGGCTCGCCATCGATCAACCTTATCCCGGCGGCCCTCACGACAAACGGCCCCGAGGGCGCGGTGATATTTCAATCCGGCGACGCGCTGACACTTCCGAAAGCCAAGGCCGCATCACTGACCCATGCAGATGGGAAACAGGTTATCGTCGGGATTCGACCGCAGCACTTCAGCCGGGCCGGCGGCCGACCTCTCAGGGACGGAGTGGTGGCCTACTCAACCATTGCCGACCTCATTCAGCCAACCGGGACCCGCACCTTCACGACTATTAAGCTCGGCGGAGTGGACGCTGTGGCGGAGCTGCAGGCTCATGACGTCAGCAGCCATGGCGAGCGCATCGACCTTGCCATCGACCTCAATCGCGTCGTGCTGATCGATCCGGACAGCGGCCTGGTGATCGGATAGCGATCGGTGAACAGTCTGGGAAACGGGAGGGAAAAATGGCGTCGAGACTCTTTGCAAGCGGAATCGGAGCGCCCGAGGGCCCGGTGTGCCTGCCCGACGGTTCGATGTATGTCACGGAGATGTCCGCGTCGACCCTTTGTGTCACGCGGCTCGATCCTCGCGGCAACCGCCGCGTGATCCGGACGACGGGTGGCCGTCCGAATGGACTAACGACAGATGGCCACGGCCGGATCTGGATCGCAGAAGCTGGCCTCCAGGCGCTGATCTGCATCGACGAAAGCGGAAACGAGATCCGGCGCATGCAGGGCGAAGGCGCAGATCGCTTCCTGTTTCCGAATGACCTCTGCTTTGGTCCGAACGGACTGCTCTACATGACGGACTCCGGCATGGCCGCAGAGGATTTTATCAATGGCCAGGCCTTCGTGGACGGCTATATGGATCTCGATTGGGACGGCCGTGTGTATGAGATCGATCCGGCAGCCATGAAGGTGCTGCGCGTGATCGACCGCAAAATTCGTTTCACCAACGGCATCGCCTTCGGACCCGACGATCACCTGTATGCCAACGCGTCCTTTACCGGCGAAATCTACCGATACGACGTGTTCGGCGAAGCGGCGCCAAAGCGCGTCGTCTTCGGTAACGTCCTGCAAGCGGATGCGAACCCGGACTTCAAAGGACCGGATGGAATGGCTTTCGGAACCGACGGCCGGCTTTATTGCACCGTCTACAATCAGAAGAACGTCACTGTGCTAGACCGGCGAGGCGAGCTCGCCGATCGCTTGATCCTGGATGGATCGCAGCCGACGAATTGTGCCTTTACGATGGAAGGCAAGAAGCTGCGCGTCACTGAGGTCGGCAAGGGGCAGGTCGAGGAAATCGATATGCCGTGTGACGGCCTGCCGCTGCATCTGCCGAAATTCGCCTGATCAGTGTTCAATGCCGACGTCGTGATCGTGGCGGGCTTGCTGATTGTTCTGCTGTTCGATCCTGAAGAACGGAGCGTATCCCGTATGCTGACAGAGAGCTAAAGCATAAGCCGGAAAAGTGCGAAGCGTTTCTCCGAAAAGATGATGCTCAACAATGACCTAAAGCGCGATGACCATTCATTCCAATTTCCTCGCGCTTCGGCCCGCAAGCTGATCTTAATGAATTCGCGTCAGCAGCTCGTCCAGCGACTTCTTGGCGTCGCCATAAAACATCCGGGCGTTCTCCTTGTAGAACAGCGGGTTCTCGATGCCCGAGTAGCCGGTGCCCTGACCGCGCTTTAGGACCAGCACGTTCTTGGCTTTCCAGACTTCGAGGACGGGCATGCCAGCGATTGGCGATGTCGGGTCCTCCTGCGCCGCTGGATTGACGATATCGTTCGATCCGATGACGATCGCAACATCGGTCGACGGGAAATCGTCGTTGATTTCGTCCATTTCGAGCACGATGTCGTAGGGTACCTTGGCTTCGGCGAGTAGCACGTTCATGTGCCCCGGCAGACGGCCTGCGACCGGATGGATGCCGAACCGCACTTCCTTGCGCTTGGCCCGCAGCCGTTTCACCAATTCGGAGACCGGCTGCTGTGCCTGCGCGACGGCCATCCCGTAGCCGGGCACGATGATGACCGATTCGGCATCATCCAGCATCGCCGCCACTCCGTCGGTATCGATCGCCACCTGCTCGCCCTCGATCGCCTGCGCTGGTCCGCCGGATGCGCCGAAGCCCCCCAGGATGACGCTGAGGAAGTTCCGGTTCATCGCCCGGCACATGATGTAGGACAGAATGGCGCCGGACGAGCCGACCAGGGCCCCGGTGACGATCAGCAGGTCGTTCGACAAGGTGAAGCCGATCGCCGCAGCGGCCCAGCCAGAGTAGCTGTTCAGCATTGAGATCACCACCGGCATGTCCGCGCCGCCGATTGCCATGATCAGATGCCACCCGACCGCGCCCGCGATGAACGCAACGAGGATCATGGTCCAGATCCCGGAGCCATAGAAATAGAGGATGCCGAGCAGCAGGCAAGCGACGCCAGCCGCGATATTGATGGCATGCCGGCCCGGCAGGGTTAGCGCCTTCGATTGAATCTTGCCCGCGAGCTTGCCATAGGCAACGATCGAGCCTGTGAAGGTGACTGCGCCGATCAAGATGCCGAGAAACACCTCGACCCTCATGATTGACAGTTCGATCGGCGTTTTGTGAGCTAGCGTCGCCGCGAAGCCCGATAGCGTGTCGCCGCTGCCGTTACTCAGGGCTCTCGCCGCCGCTCCTGCCTCGATGTCGGCGTTCAATCCTATGAAGACGGCCGCAAGCCCGACGAGGCTGTGGAAGCCGGCGACAAGCTCCGGCATCTGCGTCATCTGCACTCTCTGCGCGGCCATCGCACCGCCGATCCCTCCAAGGGCGACCATGATGAGGACCAGCCAGACCGCGCCGACCCCGCCGAGGACCGTCGCCGCCACGGCGATGGCCATGCCGACGATGCCGTACCAGATCGCGCGCTTCGCCTTCTCCTGGTTGGAGAGGCCACCCAGTGCGAGAATAAAAAGAACCGCCGCCGTGATGTAGGCAGCTGTGATCAAAGCCGAATGCATATGCCCCCCGATCAGCTCTTCTGGAACATGGCCAGCATTCGCCGTGTCACCAGGAAGCCGCCAAAGATATTGACCGACGCCATCAAAACGGAAAACGCCGCAAGCAGACTGACGATCAGGCTCGATGAGCCGACCTGCAGCAGCGCGCCCAGAATGATGATCGATGAAATCGAGTTGGTGACCGCCATCAACGGCGTGTGCAGCGAATGCGCGACGTTCCAGATCACCTGGAAACCAACGAAAACCGACAGCCCGAAGACCATCAAGTGCTGCATGAGACTCGCGGGCGCGACGCTGCCGATCAGGAGAGTGACGATCGCGCCGGCAACGAGCATCCAGGTCTGGCGCCTGCCGGCGGCCCTGAACTCGGCGAGCTCACGCGCCGCCCGTTCCTCGGCGGTCTCGACAACGGCCTTCTTCGGCATGACCTTGGCGATCGCCTGCACTTTTGGTGGCGGCGGCGGGAAGGTGATCACGCCGTCTTTCGTCACGGTGGCGCCGCGGATCACGTCGTCTTCCATGTTGACCACAGCCACGCCGTCCTTGGCCGGCGTCAGGTCATCCATCATGTGGCGGACATTGGTGGAATAAAGCGTCGAGGCTTGCGTTGCCATACGCGAGGGAAAATCTGTGTAGCCGATGATCTTGACGCCATTCGCAGTCTCGATCGCCTGGTCCGGGACGGTCAGTTCGCAGTTACCGCCGCGTTCGGCCGCGAGATCGACGATCACCGAGCCAGGTTTCATCGCTTCGACCATATCCTTGGTCCACAGCGTTGGCGCCGGGCGGCCCGGAATAAGGGCGGTGGTGATGACGATGTCCATATCTGGAGCGAGTTCTCGGAATTTGGCGAGCTGTTTGGCCTGAAATTCCGGTGAAGAGGGAGCCGCATAGCCGCCTGTGGCTGCCGAATCCTGGGTTTTCTCGAATGCGAGGAACACGAATTCGGCGCCCATCGATTCGATCTGCTCGGCGACTTCCGGCCGCACGTCGAAAGCATAGGTGATCGCGCCCAGCGAAACCGCAGCACCGATCGCCGCCAAGCCGGCGACGCCCGCGCCGACCACCAGCACCTTGGCTGGTGGCAACTTGCCGGCGGCAGTGATCTGGCCGGTGAAGAAGCGTCCGAAATTGTTGCTCGCCTCGATCACTGCCCGATACCCGGCGATGTTGGCCATCGACGATAGGACGTCCATCTTCTGGGCACGACTGATCCGCGGCACCATGTCCATCGCCAGCGCCGTCAAGCCCCTCGTCTTGAGCGCTTCGAGGAGCTCGCTGTTCTGCCCCGGATACAGCAGCGAGATCACGACCTGCCCGGCATGGCCCATCTCGACTTCGTCCAGGCCAGGCGGCCGGATCTTCGCGACGACATCGGCTTGCGCCCAAAGGTCCGCCGGCCTGGCCACCACCGTCACGCCGGCATCACGATAGGCTTGATCCGAGAAGCGGGCCGCCGATCCGGCTCCCGATTCGATAAGACAGTCATAGCCGAGTTTCTTCAGTGCGATTGCGGACTGCGGCGTCATCGCCACGCGCTTCTCGCCTTCGACGCGTTCCCTGGGAGTACCGATCTTCATGGGCGGTCCGTCTTTCCGTTGCTCAGTGACGCTGTGAACAGGATTTTGATCTGGTACAAGGACGATCCCTGGTCAATGGAGCTTGACGTGGGGCTCGGTGCGCCGGTTGATCAGGCGGGCCAGCGTGCTAAGCGTCACCCTTGCGAGGCCATGCAATGCGCATTCATGCATCTTATAGAGAGACAGGTACATTATTCTCGCGAACATACCCTCGAACACCAAGTTGCTGCCCACGAGTGCGCCCAGGATCCAGCCAACGGCGCTGAATTCGCCGAGCGATATGAGGGATCCGAAGTCCCTGTACCGGTAGGCATCTAGCGGCGTGCCATGCAGAGACCGTGGAATCTGGCAATAAAGATGGGCGGCCTGCTGATGCGCTGCCTGCGCACGAGGCGGCACGTTGCCGCGCTCCCCCCATGAACAGGCACAGCAGTCGCCAATTGCAAAGATGCGTGCATAGCGCGTCGTCTGTAGCTTCGGGCGAACGACGAGTTGATTGATCCGGTTAGTTTCGAGGCCAGCGATGTCCTTTAGACAATCGGGCGCTTTGACTCCTGCGGCCCAGACGATCAGTTCGGCGGGGATCGTCCGGCCGTCCGTCAGGCTGACGCGATCGCCACCAACCTCGGAAACCTTGGCGCCGACCAGCACCTCGATTCCGCGCCTGGCCAGCAACTTCTCGGTCTCTTTCGAAACTCGCTCAGGCAAAGCTGGAAGCACCCGTTCGGCAGCTTCAATCAACGTAATCCTGATGTCCTTCTGAGGGTCGACCTGGTCGAGGCCGTAGGCCACCACCTCACGCGTCGTTCTATGGAGTTCGGCAGCAAGCTCGACGCCGGTCGCCCCGGCGCCAACGATCGCAACCTTCAGTTGGTGAACTCCCAGTGGCGACGATTGGGCATGCGCACGGATACATGCATTGACCATTGTTTCGTGAAAGAGCCTGGCATCCGCCTGCGTCTCTAGCTTCATCGCGTGGTCGGCGACACCAGGCGTGCCGAAGTCGTTGTTCTGGCTTCCGACGGCGAGCACTAGAATGTCATAGTCGAAGGTCCGCTTTGGCGTCACTTCGCGACCTTCTGCATCGAGATGTGGCGCCACCTGTACCTGACGGCGATGCCGATCAATCCCGGTCATCTCACCGACGCGATAGCGAAAGCCATGCCAGTAGGACTGCGCGAGATAATCGACCTCGTGAGCGCCGATATCCATGCTCCCGGCTGCGATCTCGTGAAGCTTCGGCTTCCACACATAGGTGCGGTTTTGCTCGTTCAATGTGATATCGAGTGTTCCTCTGCGTCCATACTTGTCGCCGAGAGGCATTGCAAACTCCAATCCTCCGGCTCCGCCTCCGACGATGACAATCCGGGATTTTTCGAACTGTCGCTTCCTCATGACTGCCCCATGCGATCGCCTTCACATCCAACCAGACGTCTACAGCAGGCCCAGCTCGTCCCAAAAAACGCATCCGCAGTTCGTCATCCCTCATGTTCACAATGACGAGCCGCTGCAGCAAATCGCGATGCGAATTCAGACAGCTCCCAGCGAGTTAAATCGCAACCAGCCGTAACTCCGACCTGCCAATCCGCAACGATGATTCCTGACGATTGCAACTGGAACCCCACGCTGCAATCGGACGCCGTTCGGGACAGCTCCGGTGCTCAATTTGACTTCTGCTTGACGTAACTGCCTGGTGCCGGCTCGATCACCTGATAAGCCGCGTTGCCGGGCTGGACGGGGGCCGGGACAGTTCCACTCGAATGTCGCTTCAGCCAAGCGCTCCAATCGGGCCACCAGCTGCCGGGCTTCTCTTCGGCCTCAACGAGCCAATCCTCAGCCACGTAGTTCACATCATCGTTTATCCAGTAACTTCGCTTGTTGCGTGCCGGCGGATTGATCACGCCCGCCACGTGACCGCTCGCAGCCAGCACGAAGCGTGGCTCGCTGCCGATGATCCGCGTCGAACGATACGCAGTCTGCCACGGAACGATATGGTCCTCGCGCGAGGCGAGCACGTAGAGTGGCGCCTTGACCTCAGAAAGATCAATCGGCACTCCGCACTGCGTCGTCGCCCTCGGATCCTTGATCTTGTTCTCCACATAAGTGTTACGCGTGTACCAGCAGTACATCGGTCCCGGCAGGCTCACTGTGTCGGAATCCCAATACAGCAGATCGAACGCATCGGGCGGAGCTCCCTTCAAGTAGCTGTCGACGACATAGCGCCAGATCAGGTCATTGGCGCGCAACGTGCCGAACGTGAACGCCAAATCCTTGCCCGGCAAAATGCCGCCGTTGCCGATCGTCGCCTCGCGTAACGAGACCGACCGCTCGTCGATCAATAGCCCAATGTCGCCGGTGTGGGCGAAGTCCAGCATGGTCGTCAGCAGCGTCAGACTTGCCAGCTTGTCTTCGCCGCGCCCTGCCAACACCGCCGCCGCGCAGCTAAGAATGGTGCCGCCGACGCAAAAGCCCAGCGCATGAACCTTGTCCACATTCGTGACATCGCGCACGATCTCGATCGCTCTCAACGGACCGAGAGAGAGATAGTCGTCCCAGGTTAGATGCGCCGTCTCGGGGACGGCGCTCCGCCAGGAAATGAGAAACACGCGATGCCCTTGGGCGACGGCGTATTCGACCAGCGAATTTTCTTTGCCGAGGTCGAGCAGATAGTATTTGTTGATGCATGGCGGAACCATCAGCAGCGGCGTCTTCTCCACCTCGGCCGTCTGCGGCGTGTACTCGATCAACTGGATCAGTTCGTTCTGGAAGATAATCGCGCCGGGCGTGATTGCGAGATTGCCGCCAACTTCGAAGGCCGATTCGTCGACGCGCGTGATCCGGCCTTTCCTGACGTCCTCGATCAGGTTCATCATGCCTTGCACAAGGCTCGCCGATCGCGTTTCGATGGCTTTTCGGACGACTTCAGGATTGGTCGCCGGGAAGTTCGACGGACTGATCGCGTCCATAAACTGGCGTGCGTAGAAGCGAAGCTGCAACTTCGTCTTCTCATCGACTTGCGCCTGCTCGACCTGATCGAACAACTGCCTGGCTGATAGCAAGTAGGATTGCTTGAGGAAGTCGTAGAAGGGCCCTGCCTGCCACGCCTCGTCTTTGAAGCGCCGGTCGCCGCACGACGGCTCGATCGCGGGCTTTGCGCCGAGCGTGGCAACCCTTACGGGAGCGGAGGTCCAGAAACGCCAGAGCTGCATCAGGTACTCGCGCTGCACATCCATGGCGAGCGCAAGAGGTGAAGGCGCCTCGCCTGCAGCCACACTTTTGCCCTGCCCTCCCATCGCCGCCGCGAGTGCCTCGTCAAACCGCTTGGCCGACTGCTGACCGGCCTGCATCAGTCCCTCCAGATATCCGGACAGCTCGTTAGGCAATGTGTCGCTGTTCATCTTCCCCTCCAGTCGTCCGTAAGAGAGCCTCTCCAACACCTTCTCAGGTGATCCGAATCCTGAGAGCCGACTCACGCCATGTATTGGCCGCCATTGGCGGCGATGGTCGCCCCTGTGATGAAGCCTGCGTCATCTGATGCGAGAAAGACGACACAGCGCGCGATTTCCTCAGGCTCGCCGAGCCGACCGACCGGAATCTGCGGCAGGATGCTTTTGTTCAACACTTCTTGCGGGATCGCCTTCACCATGTCAGTGGCAATATAGCCAGGACAGATCGCATTGACGGTGATCCCTGAGCGGGCACCTTCTTGAGCCAGGGCTTTCACGAAGCCGATGTCGCCGGCCTTGGCGGCCGAGTAGTTGACCTGACCCATTTGGCCTTTTTGCCCGTTGATGGACGAGATGCAGATCACACGGCCGAATTTCCGCTCTCGCATGCCCTCCCAGACAGGGCGCGTCATGTTGAAGAGCGAGTTGAGGTTGGTGTTGATGACCCCATACCATTGTTCCTTGCTCATTTTGTGGAACATCCCGTCCTTGGTGATGCCCGCGTTGTTGACGAGCACATCGACCTGTCCGATGGCGCCGAGCGCCCTGGCGCAGGCGTCATAGTCGGACACATCCCATTTGCGGACTTCGATGCTGCTCGCGGCTTTGAATTTGGCAGCAGCTTCGTCATTGCCAGCATAGCTCGCCACGACATTGTAGCCGGCGTCTTTCAGCGCCTTGCTGATCGCCGCGCCAATGCCGCGCGTGCCCCCTGTAACCACCGCTGTACGAGCCATTCTGACCTCCGTTGAAACCGTTCCCGTTGTGACCGCCGCCATCAGCGCTCCACAGTCAGCGCGATGCCCATGCCACCCCCGATGCAAAGCGTGGCAAGGCCCTTCTTCGAGCCGCGACGCCGCATTTCGTGGAGAAGCGTGACGAGCACGCGTGCACCGGACGCCCCAATCGGATGGCCAATCGCGATCGCGCCGCCATTGACGTTGACGATCGCCGGATCCCAGCCCATGCCTTTGTTGACCGCGAGTGCCTGCGCAGCGAAAGCCTCGTTGGCTTCGACGAGCTCCAGATCCTTGACCTTCCAGCCTGCTTTCTCCAGAGCCCTTCGCGACGCGGGGATTGGGCCCGAGCCCATGATCGCGGGATCGACGCCGGCGGTCGCCCATGAAGCGATGCGAGCGAGCGGCGTCAGACCACGCGTCGCGGCCGACTTGGCCGACATCAGCACCACCGCTGCCGCGCCGTCATTGATGCCGGAGGCGTTGCCCGCGGTCACGCCGCCGTCCTTCGAAAAGGCTGGCTTCAGTTTTGCAAGCGAATCGAGCGTTGCGCCGTGACGGATGTATTCATCATTGTCGATGACGATGTCGCCTTTCCTGGTCTTGACCGTTACCGGGACGATCTCCTCCTTGAAGCGGCCGGCCTTCTGCGCGTCCTCGGCCTTGTTTTGCGAAGCGACCGCGAACTGGTCCTGCTCGCCACGGCTTATCTGCCACTTGGCAGCGACGTTCTCGGCCGTGTTGCCCATGTGGTAACCATGGAACGCATCGAGCAACCCGTCCCTCAGCATCGAGTCGGTGAGCTTGAAATCGCCCATCTTCACCCCGCTGCGCATATAAGCCACGTGGGGAGCCAAGGACATGGATTCCTGTCCGCCCGCTACGATGATGCTGGCGTCGCCATTGGCGATCTGCTGCATGCCGAGAGCGGCGGCGCGCAGGCCCGACCCGCAAAGCTGGTTCAGGATCCACGCCGTCTTCTCCTGCGGCACGCCAGCGCCCATGGCCGCCTGG
Organism: Bradyrhizobium sp. CCBAU 45384; assembly: GCF_028128665.1. Taxonomy (NCBI): domain Bacteria; kingdom Pseudomonadati; phylum Pseudomonadota; class Alphaproteobacteria; order Hyphomicrobiales; family Nitrobacteraceae; genus Bradyrhizobium; species Bradyrhizobium sp. CCBAU 45384. The sequence continues at coordinate 126,268 of NZ_LBIZ01000113.1, read as the reverse complement.
CGACCCGGGTTCTGGCCCTGACCGGCGGAGAGCACCTGACCCATGATGACTTCGTCGACTTCGGCACCGTCGACCTTCGCCCGTTCGAGTGCCCCCTTGATGGCGGCCGCGCCCAGTTCGTGAGCAGGCGTGTTGCCAAAGCCTCCGTTGAAAGAACCGACCGCAGTACGGGCCGCCGAAACGATCACGACATCAGTGGACATGAAAACCCCTCTTGATTGCTCTCATCTGGTCGACGTGACTACGAAACTGCTTCGCTATCTCTTCTTCTGCGGCGGCAAATCGGTGCAGTGGCCTTCGAAGAGCTCGGCCGCCATGCCAATGGACTCGCACAATGTCGGATGCGGATGGATCGTCTTGCCGATATCGGCGGGTTCGCACCCCATCTCGATCGCCAGGCAGATTTCGCCAATGAGGTCGCCGGCATGGGCACCCACGATCCCGCCGCCGATGATCCGGTGCGTGGTCTCGTCAAAGATCAGCTTGGTGAAGCCCTCATCGCGACCATTGGCGATGGCGCGGCCAGACGCGGCCCAGGGAAACACAGCCTTGCCGATCTTGATGCCTTCGTCCTTGCATTGCTCTTCCGTCTTGCCGGCCCAGGCGATCTCCGGATCGGTGTAGGCTACAGACGGGATCTGGCGTGCGTCGAAAAAGGACTTCTCACCTTTTGCCACCTCGGCTGCGACATGGCCTTCGTGCACGGCCTTGTGCGCCAGCATCGGCTGCCGGACAATGTCGCCGATGGCGAAAATATGAGAGACATTGCTCCGCATCTGCTTGTCCACCTGTATGAAACCGCGCGCGTCGACGGCAACGCCCGCCTTCTCCGCTCCGATCTTCTTTCCATTCGGAGAGCGACCAACCGCGACAAGCACGAGATCGTAGAGTTGCGGGGTAGCAGGCGCCTTCACGCCCTCGAAAGAGACCTCGATGCCCGCCTTTGTCGCCGTTGCGCCGACGGTCTTCGTCTGCAGCATCACATTGTCGAAGCGCTGCTCGTTCTTCTTCTGCCAGACCTTGACGAGATCGCGATCCGCGCCCGGCATCAGCCCAGGCAGCATCTCGACGACGTCGATGCGTGCGCCCAGCGTCGAGTAGACGGTCGCCATTTCCAGCCCGATGATGCCGCCGCCGACGACCAGCATGCGCTTCGGGATCGAGCGAAGCAGCAACGCGCCGGTCGAGTCGACGATGCGCGGATCTTCCGGCAGGAAAGGCAGCCTCACCGCCTGCGAACCCGCCGCGACGATCGCCTTGCCGAAGCTGACCGTCTTCTTACCGGCCGCCGTCGTCACTTTGACATGATGCGGATCGAGAAACGAACCTGTGCCGGTGACGACCTCGACCTTGCGCGCTCTGGCCATGCCGGCGAGGCCGCCCGTCAGTTTGGCGATCACCCCGTCCTTGAAGGCCCTCAGCTTGTCGAGGTCGATCTGCGGCGGCCCGAAAGTCACCCCATGCGCGGCGAGATGGGGGATCTCGTCCATCGCAAAGGCTGTGTGCAGCAGGGCCTTGCTCGGAATGCAGCCGACATTGAGGCATACGCCGCCGAGCGTGGCATAGCGTTCAACGAGCACGGTTTTCATGCCGAGGTCGGCTGCGCGGAAGGCAGCCGAGTAACCCCCAGGCCCCGCGCCGAGCACGAGCATGTCACAGTCGATATCCGCCTTGCCGCCGTGGCTCGCGCCCGCAGGTCTGGGCGCAGGAGCAGCCGGAGCCTCCTCGCCCTTCGCCGCTACGCGCTTTGTCGCGGTAGCTTCGGCCTCGAGCGTGAGGATCACGGATCCCTCGCTCACCTTATCGCCCACCTTGACCCGGATCTCGCTGATGACACCGGCATGCGATGACGGAATCTCCATCGAGGCCTTGTCGGATTCGACCATGATGAGGCCGGTATCCACCGCAATGGCCTCGCCGGGCTTCACCATCACTTCGATCACCGCGACATCCTTGAAGTCGCCGATGTCGGGAACTGTTACTTCGATCTGGTTCGCCATCATGATGCCCCGACCATCAGAACAGTACTCGCCGCATATCGGCGAGCAGCTTGGCGAAATAGACATTGAACCGAGCGGCGGCGGCTCCGTCGATGACGCGATGATCCCAGGAGAGCGACAACGGTAGCGTCAGGCGCCAATTTGCCGTCTTGCCGTCGGGCGAATGCTGCTTCCAAAAGCTCCTGCACACGCCCATGATCGCGACTTCGGGCGCATTGATGATCGGGGTGAAGTAGATGCCGCCGATCCCGCCGAGCGAGGAGATGGAGAACGTTCCTCCCTGCATGTGCTCCGACCTGATCTTGCCGTCCCTCGCCAGTTTTGCGAGTTCGTTCATCTCCTTGGCAATCTCGGGGATCGTTTTCTTGTCAGCGTCGCTGATCACCGGGACCATCAGTCCGTTGGGGGTGTCGGCGGCAAAACCGATATGCCAGTAATTCTTGTAGACCAGCGTGTCGCCGTCGAGGCTGGCATTGAACTCCGGGAATGTCTTCAGGCTCGCGACCGCCGCCTTCACCATGAACGGCAGAAGTGACAGCTTGACGCCGCTCTTCTCCAGCTCCTTGTTCATCTGGACGCGGAACTGTTCGAGGTCGGTGATGTCGGCCTCGTCGTGGGTCGTCACATGCGGAATGACGACCCAGTTGCGATGAAGGTTGGCCGCGGAGATTTTTTTTATGCGGCCCATCTCCTTGCGCTCGACCGGCCCGAATTTCGCGAAATCGACCTTTGGCCAGGGCAGAAGGTCGATGCCGCCGGCAGCACCGTCCACCCTCGCCGCGGCGGGGAGCGCTCCGCCTTTGATGTAAGCCTCGACATCTTCACGCAGAATGCGGCCGTGATTGCCCGTCCCTTTCAGTTTTCCGAGATCGACGCCTTTTTCGCGCGCAAGCTTGCGAACAGCGGGGCTTGCATAGGCGAGTGCAAAGCTCTCTTCGTCAAAAGCACCGGCCACCGCCGCTTCCACGGCGGCGGCCGGCGAGACAGCAGGCGACCTGGGAGGACCGTCGGCCTGCATGGCAGATCCCGCCGTTCCCAGCGAGAGAATGATCGCGCCCTCACAGACCTTGTCACCGACCTTGACCTTGATCTCGCGCACCGTTCCCGAGAGCGGCGCGGGCACTTCCATCGTCGCTTTGTCCGACTCAAGTGCGATCAGCGGATCTTCGGCTTTCACACTGTCGCCGGGCTTCACGAAGATTTCGATGACGGGCACGTCCTTGAAGTCGCCGATGTCGGGGACGCGCACGTCAGCGACACCAGCCGGCGCGCTGACCGACGATGGCGGCGCGCTGACGACCGGGCGTGCCTCGGCCTGCTCCGCGCCGGCGCTCTCGAACTGCACAATCACGGCCCCTTCGCTCACCTTATCGCCGACTTTGACGATGACCGACTTCACGCGGCCATCCCGCGGCGCGGGCACCTCCATGGTCGCCTTGTCGGACTCCAGCGCGACCAGCGGATCTTCGGCCTTCACTTTGTCGCCCGGCTTGACGAACACCTCGATCACCGGGACCTCCTTGAAGTCGCCGATATCGGGAACCCTGATGTCGATCACGCCGCTCATCGCTCTGCCCTCGGCTCCCTGCATCACACGGTCCAAGGCGCGGGACGCCCGCCGTCGATCTGATATTTGCCGATGGCTTCGGCGACGACAGCAGGCTTTATTGCTCCCTCGTCGGCGAGTGCCTTGAGGGCTGCGACCGCCACGTAATGCCGGTCCACCTCAAAAAATCGCCGGAGTTTCACGCGATAGTCGCTGCGGCCGAAGCCATCCGTGCCGAGCACGACGTATCTGCGTCCGGCCGCCTGCACATATTCCCGGATCTGGTCGGGGTAGTTGCGCATGTAGTCGGTGGATGCCACGACCGGCCCCGGATGACCCTCGAGTTGGGCTTCGACCCAGCTTTTGCGACGAGGCTCCGTCGGGTGCAGCAGATTCCAGCGCTCGGCCGCCATGCCATCGCGACGCAGTTCGTTGAAGCTGGTCGCGCTCCACACGTCGGCAGTCACGCCGAAATCCGCCTCGAGCAGGTCCGCTGCGGCCATGACTTCGCGCAGGATCGTGCCCGAGCCGACCAACTGGACGCGAAGACCGTTCTTCGCGGTCTCGCCGCCGCTCTTCAGGAGATAAAGCCCCTTGAGAATACCCGCTTTCGTCGCCGCTCCTGCCGCCGCCTCACCCATCCCCGGATGGGCGTAGTTCTCGTTCATCAAGGTGACGTAATAGTAGACGTCCTCCTGGTCCTGATACATGCGCCGCAGGCCGTCGCGCATGATCGTCACGACTTCATAGGCAAAGGTGGGATCGTAGGAGACGCAATTCGGGATCGTGCCGGCCATAACGTGGCTGTGGCCATCCTCGTGCTGCAGTCCCTCGCCGTTGAGCGTGGTGCGGCCCGCAGTGCCACCGAGCAGGAAGCCGCGGGCGCGCATGTCACCGGCAAGCCAGGCCAGATCGCCGACGCGCTGAAGCCCGAACATCGAATAGAAGATGTAGAACGGGATCATCGGCACGTTGTTCGTGGAGTAGGACGTCGCGGCGACGATCCAGCTCGACATCGCGCCGCCCTCGTTGATGCCCTCCTGCAGCACCTGACCGTGCTTGTCCTCACGGTAATACATCAGCTGGTCGGCGTCCTGCGGCCGATAGAGCTGTCCGACCGACGAATAGATGCCGAGCTGCCGGAACATGCCTTCCATGCCGAAGGTGCGGGATTCATCCGGCACGATCGGCACGATGCGCTTGCCGATGGCCTTGTCGCGCACGAGACTGCCCAGAAATTGTACGAACGCCATGGTCGTGGAGATCTCGCGTTCGCCGGTGTTCTCCAACAGCCGCTGGAACGAAGACAGCGGCGGGATCTCGAGCGACTGCGATTTGCGACGCCGCTGCGGCAGAGAGCCACCGAGTCGAGCGCGCTGCGCTCGCAGGTACTGCATTTCAGGGCTGTCTTCCGGCAGCTTGATGAACGGGACATTTTCCAGATCCTCGTCTGAAACTGGAATCTCGAACCGTTCGCGAAAACCCCGCAGGGCGCTCAGGGTCATTTTCTTGGCTTGATGGGCGATCATCTGCCCTTCGCCGGACTCGCCCATCCCGTAGCCCTTGACGGTCTTCGGCAAAATCAGCGTCGGCTGGCCCTTGTGGTTCACCGCGGCGGTGTAGGCAGCAAAGATCTTGTCCGGGTCATGCCCACCGCGTGTCAGCTTCCAGATGTCGTCGTCGCTCATATCGGCGACGAGTTGCTTCAGCTTGTCATATTTGCCGAAGAAATGCTCGCGTACATAGGCGCCGCTCTTGCTCTTGAAATCCTGGTACTCGCCGTCGACACACTCTTCCATGCGTTTGAGCAAGAGGCCGCTCTTGTCCTTTTCGAGGAGGCGGTCCCAACCCGAGCCCCACAGGACCTTGATGACGTTCCATCCCGCGCCGCGGAATACGCTTTCGAGCTCCTGGACGATCTTGCCGTTCCCACGCACGGGACCGTCGAGGCGCTGCAGGTTGCAGTTGATGACGAAAATCAGGTTGTCGAGCTTTTCTCGACCGGCCAGCGAAATGGCGCCGAGCGACTCCGGCTCGTCCATCTCTCCGTCACCCATGAAGGCCCAGACCTTGCGGTTTGAGGTTGCGGCGAACTCCCGGCTTTCGAGATACTTCAGGAAGCGCGCCTGATAGATCGCTATCAGCGGACCAAGACCCATCGAGACCGTCGGAAACTGCCAGAAGTCCGGCATCAGCCAAGGGTGCGGATAGCTCGACAAACCTTTGCCTTGCGTCTCCTGCCGATAGTTGAGCAATTGCTCCTCGGTCAGACGTCCTTCGAGAAAAGCGCGGGCATAGATGCCCGGCGAGGAATGACCCTGCACGAAAATGAGGTCGCCTCCATGACTGTCCGTCGGCGCGTGCCAGAAATGACCAAAGCCGATGTCGTAGAGCGTAGCCGCCGATTGAAAGCTGGCGATATGGCCCCCAAGCTCCGAGCTGTGCTTGTTGGCCCGCAGGATCATGGCCAGGGCGTTCCAGCGGACGATCGAGCGCAACCTGTGCTCAGTCGCACGGTCGGCCGGCAACGGCGGTTGCTCGCTGGCAGGTATGGTGTTGCAATAAGAGGTCGTGAGGGACTGCGGTACATAGAGCCGGTCACGCCGTGCTGCGTCCACAACAGCATTCACCACGAAGTTGGCACGGTCCGCACCGCGGTTGGCTCTGAGCGCCTCGAGCGAATCCAGCCACTCCTGCGTTTCCAGCGAATCCGTGTCGGTCTGCTCACCCATGGCGCCCCTTCCTGGTATTCGTCGCGTCCGCTTCCGTCGTTCATCTCGATCTACCGACCGACCGATAGAGCGACCGGGCTGGCCCCATTTGAAATCGCGCCGCTATTGCTGAAATCCAAGCTCCCGGATGCAGACCAGCGTTGAGCTGGTTTTGGTCAGCAACGAAAGCCAGCGCGCCTCTTACCGCCGCGGTCATCCAGGGTGACCGCGAACCACAACTTAACTAGCCAAAGGCCACCACGACATGTCACCCATCTTTGTGGACATTCTCCGAAGCTCCCAGCGTTGAGACAGACCGCAATCCATGTGCTCTGTTCAAAGGAATCCTATCGAAATCCACGGTATGGCTGCGACGATGATGGTTCCGATCAAGAGCGCGATCATATAGCCAACGATCGGCTTCATTCCCTCATCTGGGTTGATGCGGCTGATGGCACAGGCGGCATAGTAGCCGACGCCAAATGGCGGCGCGAAGAGGCCGATACCCATGGCGAGAACCACCACCATTGCGTAGTGCACGTCATGAACCCCAACCTGGCGCGCGATTGGGAATAGCAGTGGTCCGAAGAGCACAATCGCCGGAATGCCCTCCAAGACGCTTCCCAAGACAACGAACGCGATGATCGTCACAGCCAGAAACATCGGCACCCCGCCGGGGAGCGAGGTCATGAACTTGGCCAGCGAGGCTGAGAAGCCCGACTGGGTGAGAGCCCAAGCCATTCCAGTTGCGGCGCCGATAATAAGAAGAATTGCGCCCGAAAGAGACGCCGTCTCCACCAGCATCGGATAGATCCGCTGCCAGGGGAATTGCCGATAGATTACGAGGCCCGCAAAGACAGAGTAGACAATTCCGATCGTGGACACCTCGGTCGCGGTTGCGATACCCTCGACGACCGCAGTGCGGATCACGAATGGCAGTGCAATGGCAGGAAGCGCGATGATAAAGCTGCGGCCAATCTCCCGCTTGGTTGCGCGCTGGACATGCGACAGATCCTCCTGCCGATATCGCCACCAGACCACCGCAGCCAGCATGATGGCCAGGACGACACCCGGAAGGAGCCCGCCCGTGAACAGGGCCGAAATCGATACGCCCGTTACGGAGCCAATCGTGATCAGGACCAAGGAGGGCGGAATTGTCTCGGTCTGCGCCCCTGTCGCGGAAAGGAGTGCGACGAGATCGCCGGGCTTGGCTCCCCGCTGCTTCATTTCCGGGAACAGAACCGGGGCAACCGCGGCCATATCGGCGGCCTTCGAACCCGATATGCCCGAGACAAGATACATCGCGCCGACGAGAACATAATGCAGGCCACCGCGGACGTGCCCCAACAGGCTTGCCAGGAAGCCCACCATCGCCCGCGCCATCCCGGTCATCTCTATCAATAGCCCGAGAAACACGAATAGGGGCACAGCCAAAAGAATCAAATGGCTCATGCCTTCGTCCATGCGCCCAATGATCACGACGTCGGGTGTGCTGGTCGTCAACGTCAGATAGCCGACGGTTGCCAAACCGAAAGCAAAAGCAATTGGCACCGCCGCAAACACCATGGCGCCCACGACGAAGACGAAGAAGATCAGCAGGTTCAGATTGCCGAGAGGCTTCAACGCAGGCGCCAGCAGCGCAAATACAGTGATGATAACTGCGACCAATACCAAGGCCGTCAGCATGCTCCGCAAGCTCGCGATACGAATGAGACGGAGGACCGCCGCGACCAGCATCAGCCCGATACCAACGGGCAAGGCTGCGGCACGCCAGCTATTCACGATACCAAGCGCCGGCGTGGTAACGAACACCTCGTCGGCGGCGAACTCGTAAGCCGGCTGGATGACCAGCAGAAGGAAGGCCATTGAAGCCGCTGCTGCAACGACATCCAGAAAGGCGCGGGTATCCGCCCTGAGCATGCCGATTATCGCGGTCATCCGCATGTGCTCGCCGCGCTGGAAGGCGATCACCGATCCCAGCATGGCGAGCCACAGGAAGAGGATTCCGGCGAGTTCGTCAGACCAGATGATGGGAGAATGAAACACGTATCTGCCGATGATACCGGCTGACAGCACGGCGATCTCGGCGAGCACCAAAAGTGCCGCCGGAATCGCGACCACATGACCGAGCACCTTGTTGGCGTTTGCCGCCCATAGGCGCGCGCCGCTTTGAGATGCGCCCAATTCGGCGTCAATATTCGACGCGTGGTTCACGGCGCTCATGATAGTTGCCCGGCGGCTTTCTCGAGCTGCGCCCAGGCTTCCTCTCCGAACTTCGCCTTCCAATCGGCGTAGAAGCTGGTCTTTGACAGGGCCTGGCGGAAAGCGGCCCGATCGACGTCGATGAATTTGAGACCTTTAGCCGAGAGGTCCGTCCGAAGTGACTGACTGAGTTTCGCGATGTCGGCTCGCTGATCGGCCGCCGAACGGTCGAACTCCCGTGCGACGATCTCCTGCAGGTCTTTCGGCAGCCGCTCGAGCGCGCGCTTGTTCCCCAAGATCCAATAGCCGTCCCAGACGTGACCGGTGAGACTGCAAGAGGTCTGCACCTCGTAAAGTCGGGTTGTCGCAATGATCGGCAAGGGGTTTTCCTGCCCGTCGACGACCTTGGTTTGCAGGGCGGAGTAGAGTTCGTTGAAGTTGATCGGCGCAGGGCCGGCCTCCAATGCCTTGAACACGGAGGTGAGAATCGGTGCGGGCGGGACGCGGATCTTGAACCCCTTGAGATCGTCCGGTGTCTTGATCTCACGCACCGACGATGTGACGTGACGAAAGCCGTTGTCCCAGATCTTGCCGACCGTCACGATCGGAGTTTTCGCGACCTGCGCACGAATGTAGGTTCCGAGATCTCCATCCATCGCTTTCCAGACGGAATCATAGTCTTGAAATGCGAACCCCGTGTTCACAATACCCGCGACCGGCACGAAGTTGGCGAGAATGGACGAGGACTGATTGAAGAACTCGACTCCCCCGTTGCGCACCTGGGTCAAGAGATCGCTATCGGACCCGAGTTGGTTTGCGGGAAACAGCTTGATGTCGAGCCGCCCGCTTGTCGCCTCGCGGATGCGATCGATCGCCTCCTGCGCCCTGACGTTGACCGGATGAGCAGGGTCCTGGCCCGTGGCCAGCTTATAATTAAACTCCGCCGCGGATGCCCGACCACCAAGAATGCCGCATAGAGGGACCGCGGTGGCTCCGACGATCAACTTCCGGCGACTAATCCCGACCTGCTTGCGGTTCGTCATTGTTTCCTCCTTGAAATCGGGGCCAATTCAGGCTGGTTTCGCGGTGCGGCGATTCAGGCCTTTGACCACTCATTGGGCCGTTTTCCGCCGACAAGGCGTCAGCGATCCTTCTCGCGAAAAAGTTGCGAGCGATAGGTGCGCATAGATCTGAGTGACGGCTAAGCCTTCACCGACCCAGCCATTCCTTGATTTTTCTCGTCACCTCTGTGGTCGAGATGCCGTACCGGTCGTGCAAGGTCGGTAGCGCTCCGGCGGCCAGGAATTCATCAGGCAGTGCGATCTGATGGAAGGCCGGATGAACGCCGGAGCGCATCAGTAAAGCAGCGACCGCTTCACCGAGACCGCCGATTACCGTGTGGTTCTCGGCGACGACGACAAGCCGACCGGCTTTCCCGGCTTCCCGAACAATTCTTTCTTCGTCGAGCGGCTTGATCGTGGGAACATGCAGCACGGCAGCAGCGACGCGATCCTTCTCGAGCTCCTTCGCCGCCTCGAGCGCCCGCATCGTCATGATGCCCGACGAGATGATCAGGACATCCGAGCCGTCGCGGATCATCGCGGCTTTGCCCAGAATGAACTTGTGATCGTATTCGTCGAGCACCAAGGGCACGTTGCCACGAAGCAGCCGCATGTAGACTGGTCCCTGGTGCTGAGCGATCGCAGGAACGAGTTGCTCTGTCTCGTGCGCATCGCAGGGATCGATCACTGTCATGTTTGGCATGGCCCGGAACAGGGCCAGGTCTTCCGCCGCCTGATGACTTGGACCGTAGCCCGAGGTCAGACCGGGCAATGCACAGGCGATCTTCACGTTACGATCTTCTTCCGCGATCGTCTGATGAATGAAATCGTAAGCCCGCCGGGAGGCGAACACGGCGTAGGTCGTCGCGAACGGCATAAATCCCTCCGCGGCCATGCCTGAGGCCGCGCCGAACAGGAGCTGCTCGGCCATGCCCATCTGATAGTAGCGTTCGGGAAACGCCTTCGCGAAGATGTGCAGATCAGTGTACTTACCCAGATCGGCCGTCATACCGACCACGTCGGGCCGGCTTTGGGCCAGTGCGACGAGCGCGTGTCCAAACGGCGCCGATTTTGTCTTTTGCCCTTCGGCCGCGATCGAGGCAATCATTGCCGAAGTGGTCAGGCGCGGCTTACCCGGTGCCGGCGGCGGTGTGGCGGGCTTCATGACTGCCTCCCGGCTTCAAGTGATGCGAGTGCGAGCTGCCACTCGTGCTGCTCAACACGGATGAAGTGGTTTTTCTCGCGTTGCTCCAGGAACGGAACGCCCTTGCCCATCAGCGTGTCGGCGACGATCATGCGGGGCTTTGGTTCAGTGTGAGCTTTGGCGGCATCGAAAGCACTCACGACTGCGTCGAGATCGTTGCCATCAACGCGCTGGACGAACCAGCCGAAAGCCTCCAGCTTGTCAACCAAGGGCTCGAAAGCCATCACTTGAGTTGAGGGGCCGTCAGCCTGCTGATTGTTGACATCAATGATACCGATGATGTTATCGAGCTTGTGGTGGCCTGCGGACATGATTGCTTCCCAAACGGAGCCTTCATCGAGCTCACCATCGGAGAACAGCGTGTACACTCGGGAGCTGGAGCTCTTGCGCTTTAGTCCAAGACCCATCCCGACCGCTATCCCAAGACCAAGCCCGAGAGATCCACCCGACATTTCCATTCCTGGCGTGTAGGAAGCCATGCCCGACATAGGCAGACGGCTTTCGTCAAAGCCGTAACTCTCGAGCTCCGCCTCGGGGACAATTCCGGCCTCAATTAGCGCCGCGTAGAGCGCGATCGCATAATGGCCGTTGGAGAGGAGGAAGCGATCGCGCTCCTCCCATGAAGGATCTTCCGGTCGGTAGCGCATGGCATGGAAGTAGGCCACCGCCAGCACATCTGAGATATCCAGCGCCTGCGCGATATAGCCCTGTCCCTGAACCTCGCCCATGCGAAGCGCGTTGCGGCGAATATTGTAGGCGCGTTGCGCCAGCGTCGGCGCATTCACAAGCGGCTTCGCAACGGTTTCCATGACGATCTCCCTGCTATAGCCGCTCAATGGATGAGCATTCCGCCATTGACGTCGATGACTGCCCCCGTGACGTAAGCCGACAAGTCGGAGGCAAGGAACGTATAGATGCCGGCCACGTCGGCGGCCTCGCCGAGACGCCCGAGCGGAATGCCTTCCAGTATTTTCGCCTTCATTTCGTCGGTGAGCTTGCCCGCCGTGATGTCTGTCCCGATCAATCCTGGCGTGACGCAGTTGACGCGAATGCCATCGGGGCCGAGCTCGCGCGCCATCGCCTTGGCGAGCCCGAGCACGCCCGCCTTCGCCGCCGAGTAGTGCGGACCGCCGAAGATGCCGCCCCCGCGTTGAGCGGAAACGGAAGACATGCACGCGATTGATCCGGACCTGCGCCGACGCATATGCGGGACGACCGCCTGCGACAAGAACAGTACGCCCTTCAGATTGACGTCCTGAATACGGTCCCAATCGCTTGACGTGATCTCAAGCAGCTTCACCGGCTGGGAAATGCCAGCATTGTTGATCAATATGTCGATATGGCCAAAGGCGCTCGCTGCCTCGTCGACGGCCTTGGCACAGGACTCTCGATCGGCGACGTTGCACGCAAGACCGAGATGCGTTCCACCGGAAATGGGCCCAAGGCTTTTTGCAGCCGCTTCGGCCGCCGCGCCATCGATATCCAGAATCGCGACCCGGGCGCCCTCGGAGACAAAGCGCCGAGCTGTCGCGAGACCGATACCGCGCGGCGAAGCCGCACCCGAAATAATCGCCGTCTTGCCGCTCAGCAGCATTCATCCCTCCCTATGTTTTGGCTACACGATGCACCGCTGGTCGCCGCCAGCTTTGTTGACTCTCTCTCTACGTCTTCGACATGCCCTTTTACAAATGCGCAGTTGTCACCAATTGCTGAATCTGTTTCACTCAAGCCCATGCTGTCGAACATTCCGATATCGGCAATTCGGATCTTTGAGGCTGCCGCGAGAACCGGGTCGTTCCGCGATGCAGCGAATGAACTTCGCCTGACATCCAGCGCGGTCAGCCACGCAATTACGAAGCTGGAAAGGACGCTTTGCACCACCCTGTTCGAGCGAAGTACGCGCGCCGTTCGACTGACGCCTGCTGGCGAGAATCTGATGCGGCACGCGGGTACGGCGTTCGATGAGCTACGGCGCGGTCTCGAGGAGGTGTCAGCCCGCGGACCACAGCTTGTACGGGTTCATTCTGCGCCCAGCTTTGCCGCTCAATGGCTCGCGCCGCGGCTCTCCCGCTTCCTTGCCGCTCAACCAAAGCTCGATGTGCGCCTCGCCGCGAGCACGGACTACGCGCGGTTCAACAATGATGACTACGACATCGACATCGTTTACGGCGAACCGCGCGCCGAAGGGGTTGAAATCACCCCGCTCAAGGAAGAGACGGTCGTTCCCCTCTGCTCGCCAGCAGTGGCGTCCGCAATTCACAAGCCGGCAGATCTGCTCCACCAGTCGCTGATCCGGTCGGACGTCAAACGCGTTCAATGGCACCAATGGTTCGGTGCCAACGGCATCGAGTCACCCGCGCTTCACCGGATGCGCTTCGATCGGAGCTTTCTCGCGATCGCAGCTGCTGTAGAGGGGCTTGGTGTCGCGCTGGAATCGACACTCCTCGCGGAGCGCGAATTGGCAGCCGGTCGGCTCGTTGCGCCGCTCGCGGGACGATCAACTGACGTTCGGTATATCGGCCATAGCCTTGTTTATCCGCGTGCTAGCCGACGACGCGCAGCGGTGCGAGCATTCGCCGAGTGGCTTACTTCTGAATTGGATTATTGAAAAGAATGAGGTTGAGAGCCCCGAGCAAACGGGCCTCGGTGAGTTAGGCGGACAACTGCAACGCTATGGGCACGTGGCGCTGTGCCTTTGAGCGAGCCGGGCCAGCGCCTCACTGATCCAGTCGCGAGCAATCACATTCGAAGGTCCATGGCGATCGCCGCCCGCGCATCTTAGAGCGCCCGCTCGATCGGTCGCGGTGGTATGCCTAATCTCCCCTGATCGTGAGGGCCGCCACCGCGAGCTTGTTCTCAATCTCGGCGGCGAGAAACCCTGAACTCAGTCGACGGACGAGGACTCCCCCTCTGCGGATTGCCGGCTCGCCAGAGCTCATCTAGCCTTGCCGCTAGCTGTCGGCCTCACGACCGCAAGGCCACCACCACCTTGGCCGCACCGAGCCCCTACCGGAACGCTTGATAGTTCGCCAGGCGCTTGTTTCGACTCTTGTGAGCGCGCTACCGCTAGGAGACGCACCACATCGATGGGATCTAATCGTTCCGCGGTGACGCTGGGGCAGCATTTTGTCCGCGCATGGGTATTTGGTCAGGCATTGACCTTCCTGAGCTCGCCGCGGGAGTGATCCGCTTGTTGCTGCAAAAACCCTCCGCCTCCGTTTGGCGGATACGATGCCTAGTCAGGCCGTCCGCCAGCTCTAACCACGTAGTGCAATGGTTGGAAGTCTTTCCGGCGCCGGTATTGTCAGCATTTCAACGCCCGCGTCACGCACCACGCAAACCTCTTCAAGCTGGGATACGCCGAGTTCGGTTCATATTTTGGTTCGATATGAATAATCATTCCGGGCCTGATCACCTCATCAGACGCGGCCATGATGGAGGGCGGTTCAGTTAGATCTATACCTGAGCCGTGTCCGATGCGGGATGCTGCACCGGCAGGTGCACCAAACAATGTTGCAGATGCGAGTTCGCACATCTTCTGAATACGTCGCCTCCAGTCATGACCGGCCGGATCGAATGCAGCGTCTCGAGCGTCAACCTTCGAATAGTCTCATGCGCGGCTTGTTCTTCGTTCGTAACCGAACCACCCTTGGCGGAGCGATTGACGTCCGACATATAGCCCTCGCGGACACATCCGATATCGACCCAAATGTAATCATTCTCAGCCAACTTTCGTTGTGTAGGCCGAAGGCTGTAAGCCATGTCCGCGCGTCCGAACCCAACCGGAAGCCATGGCACGCTCTCCGATCCTTGCGCAAACATTTCGCGTTTCAACGCAATTGCGAATTGCTCTTCAGTGTGCCCGATTTCCAGTGTTTCAAGGCAGCTAAAAAACGCATCTGTAGCCACTTTCATGGCTTGCCGCTTCAGTTCAACCTCGTCGGCGCTCTTGATCATGCGCACGGCCCAGATAGCGGCCGATCCGTCGATGATTTCGACTTTCTGGCGATGTGATCGCCACATTTCGGGAAGCACAAGAGATCCCCGCCCGAAGTGGTCGTTGCCGTAATCGAGGGCAATTCGCGGGTGATGTGGGCAACTTGGGCGCCGCAACCTCTACCAGCTTTGCCAGGCCCGCTTCGACGATCCCTCACCTTGCATACGACACTGTCGGCGCACTGGCACAACTGATCCAGGCAAATTACCATCTCGTGGCGCGAGAGGTTGACGCTCAGGAAGCGGCGGTGATCAGCATAGGCCAGTTGGTGGCCGGCTCCATCCACAACGTGATACCCGAAAAGATCTGTGCTGCCGGAACGTTGCGGACTCAATCACCCTCCAGCCGCATATTCATCCTACAGCGTCTGAACGAGGTTGCAGAGGCGTCGGTCGACAATTCAAGGTCTCGATCTCATTGGAAGCCTCAGGATCCATTCCAGCCTGCATCAGCGCTCCGGATGCCGTTGCAAATGTCCGGAGAACCCCTAGAGGCGGCTTTAAAGGTCGATATGACGCCTAATATTGCGGAATACGAAAGTTCTGCTGCAGAACAGCGAATGCCTCCACCTGCTGCAGTGCTGATCGAAGACGTGTCCAAGTGGTATGGCACATTTCAAGTCCTCGATGACGTTAGCCTCAGCGTGGCCGTCGGCGAGCGAATCGTCGTGTGCGGTCCATCGGGATCAGGTAAGTCGACCTTGATTCGCTGCATAAATCAGCTTGAAACGCATCAGCGGGGCAGAATTGTTGTCAATGGCACCGAAGTCCGTCGGGGAATGAACGGCTTGGCCGAGGCGCGCCGTGAGCTTGGGATGTTTTCCATCAGTTCAATCTATTTCCCCATCTGACGGTGCTCGATAATTGTACATTGGCGTTGATCCGCGTCCGCAAGATGACCCGCGATGCCGCCAAAGCAATCGCAATGGAGAATCTCGAGCGTGTACGCATAGAGTTCGGCCAGCGCCCGAACGTGCTCGGTCCAGAGCGGTTCGCGAGCTCCAGATAGCCCGAGTAGTTGATCTCGAACCGCCGGCCACCCCCGATTCACCCGGCCGCCGCCGACCTCCTTGCGCGCGATGATCCCGACATTCGCGGCCTTGAACGCCGAGGCGGACCACGCGCGGCCCGGGAGCAAAATTTGCAAGCGGCTCGGCGGTTCCGGTGTCCGTCAAGCGCATCGTACCGCCGGTCAGTGCTTCCCGCTCTTCAGCGCCGCCTGATAGGCGCGCTCGGCCCATGCGTGCAGCTTTTCCCCATTTTCGAGCACGTCTGCGGGAACTTCCCAGTAGGATTTGAGTGCGCGATCATCGCCGTCGCAAACATAGCCGAGCGCTTGGGAGCCCGCGGACTCGTATTCGATGCGCGAGTCGTCATCGACCTTGAAGTAGAGCGCGCCGTGCCACGCCATGGCGAAGACGTGGTCGTTACGATAGAGGGCGACTGCGCCAAACAGTGGCCGCGTCTTGATCTTCGCCCAGTCCGACAGTTGATCAACATAGAGTTCGGCAAAGCGCTGCGTCTGTTCGGATCTTTTTGACATCTGCTTGTCCTTTTCGTGGACCAAACTTTGCAGAGGGTAAAATCAATCGAGCACGACCACATGCTTGCCAGGCGTCGTCCCTGCCTCAAGGTCGGCCTGCGCGTCGCGGACTCCTTCGAGACCGTGATAGACTTTCGCGATGGGAGCTTTCAGCCGACCATCCGCGACAGCCAGGAGCTGCCGATTGAAGACACTGGGCGGCAGATCGGCAGCCCCACCACCATAGGCGGTCAGCCGTACCCCGAACGGAATATAGCCTAGCGGGCTGAAATCGGGGATCACCCACTCGTCGGATAATGCGCCCGTGAAGCAGACCGTGCCATGGACCCGGGTCGCCTGAAGCGTATCCTGCAAGGTCCGGCCGCCCACCAGTTCGAGCGACGCGTCAACCCCTTTTGGGAAGTGTGCACACACGGCCTTCGCGATCTTTCCGTCATCGACGATAGGGTGATCGACACCGAATTCGCGCAGCAGCGCCACGTGCTCGGCGCGGCGAGTAGTAGAGATCACCACTGCGCCCATTTCCTTGGCGATCGTCGCCGCCGAGAGGCCGACAGTCGACGTGCCGCCGCGGATCAGCAGTGACTGGCCACGCTCGATGGCAAGTCCCTTGGTCAGGGAGCCATAGGCCGTCTGGAACATCTCTGGGAGCGCGCCAACCACCTCCCACGGCAGACTTGTTTGGAACGGAATGACTTGTGTGGTCGGAACGAGAGTATATTCGGCGTAGCTCCCATCGAGGGAGCGCCCCATGCCGCCCATCATGGTGGCGACCTGTTGCCCAGGTGCCAGACCGCTGCCCGTTGAAGCCTCGTCGATAATGCCGACGCATTCGATGCCAAGCACGCGAGGCATCGTGAAATCCGGGTCGGACAGCCCTTTGCGGCTGGTGACTTCGGACTCATTGACTCCGAACGCCTTCACGCGAATGCGTACATAACCCGGCCGTGTTGAAGGTATCGGAAGCTCAGTGATGACGAGCTTGTCGATGCCGCCCGATTCCGAAAGCACAACAGCTTGCATCCTCTCGCCCATGGCGCACTCCGTTCGTCTCTAGCGAATGCGCCCATCTACCGAAGGGGCCGGTCGCAGATTGCGAGGAATTGAACCATCACGAGGCTGAGGCCGCAGCCATCGATTTCGTCAGCGCCCAGTTCGAATGCACGATCCGCCACCGGCCGTCGATCAAGCGATAAACTTCCGTCGAATTCCAAGCACGAAGTTGCTTCTCGCCACCCTTGCCGTCCGACACGAATGTATTGAGATTATAACTCAGTACCGCAAGATCGCCGCCGTCACTGACAATGACATGGGGATTGAGATATTCGCTCCGAATGATATGCGGGTCTTCGTATAGCGCGCGGAGATGGCCGAGCACAGCTTCACGACCGACGAGAAGCTTCTCGACATGGGGGTCGAAATAGCTCAATTCGTCGTGGTAATTCTCGAGATAGCCGCTGCTGTCGCCCGCGCTCCACCGCTCGTTTAGTGAACGCTCGAGCTCAAGAAGCGCCTCTCCGATCTTGTTCGTATCAGCGGTCATCGTTTCACGCCTTCAGCAATCAATCGATATGGCGATTATAGGCCATCACCTTCCCGGAAAAAGGCGAAAAGACGAGAATTTATGATACAATTCGGACATGTGGTCAGGCAATCTGACTCGAAAGGGCCACGGAAATGCACGCCACTTCCCGACGGAAGGTCGATGTCGAGCGCCTCGGCTATCGTCCCTCGAAGCCGTACCCCTATGACCTCGAAATCTTCCGCGTAACCAACCTCAAGCGGAGAACACGGGCGGAGGCCATGCGGTGGACTTACAGCTATGAGTTCTACATGATCATTTGCGTCACTAAAGGACGGTGCGTTCAGTTTGTGGATTTCGAACCCGTTTCCTGTTCGGAAGGCGCCCTGCTCATACTGAGGCCTGGCCAAGCACACAACTTCGGAAGTGATGAAAACTGGGACGGATGGATTATTCTGTTTCGCCCTGAATTTCTCTTACCCGCAATGTCCGTATCCCAGGACCTCCGGCTCTCCTTTGATCTTGAGCGATTGCCACACAGTCTTAAGCTGGACCACGATGAGCTGAAGCGTGCATCAGATGCCATTGTTCAGATGCGAGCCGATTCTCTGATCGACACCTCGTCTCGACCAACGAGTGCTGTGTCGAGGAATAAGGCCAGCGCAGCGGCGCTTCCCGCCGACATCCATGCTTTGCTGCGTTTTCAATTCTATGCTTTTGCTACGTGGCTCGCTGTCATCCATGGCAGAGGAATGAGCCTGGACCCTCAGTGGTCAGCCGCGTTGCAAAGATTCAACCGTTTCCAGAAGCTCGTCGAGCAGCACTTTTCCGAATGGAATCAACTTGGTGACTATGTGAAGGAACTTGGGTGTACTGAAAAAAGCCTAACACGAGCTACGACAATCGCAGTCGGCATGAGCGCGAAGGCCTTCCTGTCCCAGCGTATCAATCTAGAAGCCAAGCGCCTACTGGCTCATACGGATTTGCCAATTGGAGAGATTGCGGAAAAGCTCGGATTCTACGAGGCCACGCACTTTAGTAAATTCTTCAAACGTGAAACTAGCTGCACACCAAGAGAATTCCGCCTCCGGAGTTCTTCCGTAAAGATCCGCCATTGGTCGTAGCCGCCAAAACAAGTTCGCCCACTATGGGCTGCTATCGCATACGAGTTCGGCTCTTGATATTCCTCAATATCCATTCTCCGCGCCATCACTCCCACTCTAACATTTCACGGACATTTAGACGTTGATCTATCAGCACGAATCTTCGATTCTGACGGAAGTGTCGACGGCATAGCCGCCTCAATTTTTCGGGCGGGAATTCACAGAAAAAATGGCTCCTGATGAAGCACTGGCAATTTCGCCATCTGTTGGAGCCTTGTCAGCTGGAGGGCGCGCCGCAGACTGACACAGCTCGCATGGCACATAGCCGGGAAGCGTCAGAGATCAGGAAGAGACCTTTGGTCCCGGCGCCACTACGTGCTGCGCGGAGGCCATACAGGTCCGCTCCGCATTCAAAGGCCGCCCTCTCGCCAGATCGGTTCGTGACTCAAAGCGGACCATCGTGGGATTGCCTGCCGGGTGTTTGCTTATTTGCAATCCCATGCAGCTTCCATTTGACGCCTGTGATACCTTTCCAACTACGTCTGTTCAAATGGGTGCGCAGCGAGCCGTCAGCTCGCCGCGGCGTGACGTGCTGCATTCGCGGCCACGCGTCCAGCGAATTGCACTTGCCAGCCGGCTCAATCGTTGAAACTTTAGAAGAGCAGTCTCCCATGAAACCGTCCTAAGCCCTAGGCCGCCTGAGGATGTAGGCGATTGCTCACCGTGCGACGCGTGTGCCCCAAAGGCAAAGAAGGTCAAAGCACAAAGCTCGTTTGGACCAGGCTGCTCTCGCATGTGAAGCGTCTCTGTAGCTCTAACCGGACTAAACTACCTTGGATATATGGCATTGTAAAGTCGCCAATGTCAATATCCTATTAATCTGGCCTAGCTAACTGATCTATTTGCGAGACGCGAAAACTTGCGTCTAAGCTGGCGTGTTGGACCGACATCCTTGCAACACTACCGCAAATTAGCTGCGCAGTTTGTGTCCGGAACACAGGAGGTCGGATGTCATCAACCGTTCTGAACTCTTCAAGTTCGCGAAGAGAGAATACCAGGTAAAACCAGGTTACCCGTTTCAGCATTTTCCTCACTACGCGGTGCTGCGGCATTCCGGCAGCGACAATGGTTCTGTCTCGTCATGGACGCTCCTAAAGACAGGCTGGGCCTCGAGGGAGATGAGATAGTCGACGTAAAGTGCGGGCCGGAGCGGATCGACTTCATCAAAAGAAGACGGGGCATCTTACCGGCCTATCACATGAACAAGGAGCACTGGGTAACACTCCTCTTGGAGAGCTCTTTACCGAAGGACGAGGTGTTTGATCTCATCGGCACCAGGTTCGGCTGACAAGTAGCGGATCGTCGGATCGACTCGAGATAGCGATCGGCGGTTGCTGCGATCACACAAGGAGCAGCAGTTCTATGAAGACTGGCTTGATAGGCGACCTGAAAAGTCCTTTGGCGAAAACGTGAAGATTTGCGACGGCGCCAACGAAAGCGCCAGGACGGGTCTTTGGAACGGGGCAGCGAACGTCGAAACACTCGCATCGGTCGCGTGTTTCGATGCGTTTGATGTTCAAAGGGCAATAGAAATAGCTCGAGATCACGCAGCGACGTATCAGCCTTGGGTGGCGGGCATGACTGCGTCGGTAGATCCGCCTGCAGGAATGGAATCACCTTGGACATGAGGAGACTGAGTGAGGCCACTTTCAATCCCGCACGACACACAATCACAGCTGGAGGCGGAGCCTTGGTTAGGAACGCCTTAACTTGCCTTCCCAGCGGCTTCGGGCTGGTGACGGGTGTCCACAAAGCGGTAGGTGTAACGGGGCGCGCTCTCGGAGGCGGTTACGGAAAGCTCAATTCTCGCTTCGGCTTGGTGACGGACACGCTTCAAAGGACGAATGTAGTTGTGGCGGACGGATCGTTGGTCGTTGCAAGTCACGCGAGTAATCCAGGCCTGTTCTGGGCGCGGCGTGGCGGCGGGAAGAATTTCGGTATCGTGACGTCGGCCGAGTACTCCGTGTTTCCTCTGGAGAAAGTGCTGACAGGAAAGATCTTCTTTCCTCTCTCATCCGCGGAACAAGGCTTACGGATCCTACAAAGCTTGATCGATGAGGACCACGACGCCCTCGGCGTCACTTCGACATTTGCGGCTGCGCCAAACGGAGTTTTCGGACTGATCATGGAGCCGTTATGGACGGGAGATGAGCAAAAGGGAGAGCATTATTTTTGCCTGATGTCCGAGAAGGTAATGCCACTACGTTAAGTTAGAAGTGGTGCGCCTACAAAGATATGTATGATGATGCCGAGGACGCCTGGCCGAAGGGACGAGGCTACCAGATGGACGCCAACAACATCGCCCGCCTCTCCGACGACGTCATCGGCCTCATCGTGGATTGCGCCGTCCGATGTCCTTCCGACAGAAACTGCCTCATGCTCCACGACTTTCACGGGGCCGCGGCGCGCATCCCCGAGGATTCGACCTCGTTTTCAGTCCGTCGCGACCACTTTAGTATGCAGATCGTCTCCACTTGGAATCCTCGCGAGCCTGAGGACGAGAAAAAAGGCAGGCAGTGGACAGCATAAGACGGTCGATCGAGCCGCTGAGCATACGCGGGGCCTATCCTGCCATACTCGATGTGGACAGCCACGACCAAGCACGCGAGTTCTACGGCGATGCCCTGAAGAAACTGAGGCGCTTAAAGACCCATTACGACCCGTCAAACCGCTTTTCTTCAGAGTTCGGCATCTTGTGACATTGCCGAAGGTGATGATCAGCCGAGCCTCGGCGCGATCTCACTCACTGTGACGTGGGGCGCCAGGAGAGTCGGGCTCGAGTTCCGCGGGATGAGGCTCGACCAAATGGCCGACTAACGTGAAAGTGGCCGCCGCGAGAGCCGGCGGCGGCCAAGTCAGGGAGGAGCAGACAACCGGCCTGCCAGCGGAGCTTCAGGAATTTGCGCTATGGCTCAGCTTTTGCCCTGATCCCAGAACTGCGCCATCCCATGATCAAGCTTTCGAATAGCTCGCAGCGCGGCGTAGACGCACGATCGGGCGGCATTCCAGAGCCACACACCCGACTCCCAGGCACCCAAGCGACGCTCATCTGTGCGCGACGCCTTTGGCCTGCTCTCCACTCGTCTCGACCACGGCAGGCCCCTTCGACGTCGCCTTCGTTCGATGACTTCCACTAGGCTCTTGACCGGCACTGTCCGCATCGCTCTCCTCGCCGCCGCGAGGCGTTAGGGACGCACTAAGTCGACCAGCCAAACGGGCCACGCAAAGGCTGCACATGGCGATCACGATGTTGTCAATGTAACGTGAACCGCATCACGGCTATCGGCAATCTCTCGTCCAAGTGTCCGCACCGCGTCGGTTACGCGAGCGAGCGGAAACGAGTGTGAACAAAGCTCCCGAAGCGCGCCCCCATCTTCCCTGATCATATTGATTGCCATCTCGGTTGATTGCCATCCCGCGCTCAGGACGCCGACGAGTTCGATTTCACTTAGAACAACCTTATCGATGGGTAGACCATTTAGCTTGTTCTGGCCTTTGAGACCTGCCAACACGACCCTTCCCCCCCGCTTTACCATGTCGATCGCCTGCAACACAGGCGCCATGGCTCCCGATGAAACGTCTAGAACGACATCGGCAAGCCGGCCATCCGTGAGCTCGATAACTCGCCGAACCGGATCTTCTTCTTCTACATCAATGGTGGCCGTCGCACCCAACTTCGCGGCGAGTACCAGTCGCTCCGCATCCGCGCGTGTTCCTGTCACGATGATATTCGCAGCGCCTGCCTTCTTCGCTGTTGCGACCGCGAGGAGTCCTCGTTGTCCAGGGCCTTCGATGACGACAGTCGAGCCCATTCCAACCCTTCCGACTTCGTACGCCCAGCGGATCGCGTTCGACAAAGGGTTCACCAGCGTCATCAAATCAGTCGGGATGTTTGAGGGCAGTCTGTGGACCATCGTGCGCGGATGCAAATAGGTATGCGTAGCGTATCCACCCCAAAGCGAAGGGGCCACATCGGTGCTCTGATATAGCCCGTACCCCAAATCCGTCTGGCACCGGGTATAGGCACCCCGAACGCAATCCTCACAATGGCCGCAGGGGATGATCGGTTCGATAGCGACGCGATCTCCCTCTTTCACGTTCCACAGCTTGGAGGCCTTCGGTCCCACTCGCTCGATGAACCCCATGATTTCGTGCCCGGGGATGATCGGCATACCACCGCCCCAATCTTTCAGATGCCCGAGCCATTGGTCATAGTCCGTTCCGCAGAGCCCACATGCCTCGACACGCAGGAGCGCATCGTCGTCGGCGATCTCCGGGATCTTGAACTCGCGAAACTGAAAGTTCTTCGGACTTTCGAGAACAGCTGCGAGCGCTTTGGCCATAAAACACCTCAGATAGATGATAGAGCCTTGTGCAAAGGAGCGACTGCTTTCGCAGTTTTAACTCACGCGTTTCAAGCGGCCCACGAGCCACTGCCATACCAACCTGACTGAGCTTACGAGCCCAGGACTTCCGTCACCTACCGAGCACGCGCACGGCAGCCAGTGCCCCTTCACGAATGCTCTCGTAGTACTGGCGTTCGCCGTGGTGCGAGACGTCAGCAGCCTTCATTGTAGTTTCGCCAAGTTCGTAAGCTCTGACGGAGCGATCGTCGGATTTGCTAGCATCATCCGCTTCGCCTCGCGTAGTTCACGAGGGCTGTTGAAGGCTGCGATCGCACTGAGACGCTGGTCAGCGACGAAAAACTGCACGAAGCGGCCGGCGTTGCGATCGCCCTTGACGTAGATCTCATCAGCCCGGCCCGGTATCCCCAAGAGCTGAAAATTGAGATCGAACTGGTCCGACCAAAACCATGGTAGTTCGCGATATCTCGCATCCTCATCGAGCATGGCCTTAGCAGCCGAGATTCCCTGGTTCTGCGCGTTATGCCATGTTTCAAGACGGTGTCGCAGTCCCACTCGATCTACCGGGTGGCTTGCCACGTCTCCAGCAGCAAAGATATATGGATCGGAGGTACGGGTGGTCTCGTCCACAACGATTCCGTTGTCTACGCTAAGTCCGCAGCCGACTGCGAGCTCAACGTTCGGCTCTACTCCCACCCCGACGATCACAGTGGTGGTGTGCACAGGCGCGGCGTCAGCAAAACTCGCCCGCTCCACGGCGCCGTTACCCTCGAACCCGATGAGCTTGGTATTCAGCCGCACGTCTACTCCGCGACTAGCGTGTAGTTCCTGGAAGTACGCAGCCGTTGCTTTGGGCAGCGATCGCCCGCACAATTGATCGCCCGCCTCCACGAGCGTCACCCCCACTCCCAGACCGATAGCGGCCGCAGCGACCTCCAATCCGATCCAGCCACCACCGACGACAAGGACGTGGGTGGCCGCTCCGAGCGATTGTCGAATACGAGCACTGTCCTCAATCGTGCGAAGATAGTGAATCCCTTTGAGATCGGCCCCAGGCATAGACAGCTTTCTGGGCCGGGCGCCCGTGGTCAGCAACAGGCGATCATACGGGATCTTATCTCCATTTCGGAGCACAAGCTCATGTCCCGACCGGTCGATCGCTATCGCGGTAGATGCTCTGCGCATCTCAATGTCCAATCCGCAAAGCTTCTCCATCGCGAACAGATAGGTGCCAGCTGGATCCTTACGCGAGACGAGAAACTCCTTCGAAAGAGGGGGACGTTCATACGGCGGATGGTCCTCCTGGCCAATAAGTACGATCCGGCCAGCGAACCCACGTTCGCGCAGCGTCCGAGCGGCCCATCCTCCAGCCTGTCCCGCTCCCACAATAACGAATTGCTGGCCGTTTCGCGTCGTTTGCATAGTGGAGAATCACACATCCACGAGAATCTGCTCGTCGTCCAAGCGAACTGGGTAGGATCTCAAATCCGCATCTGCAGGCGGCCCCAAGCAGCGACCACTTGGAATATGGAAGAGTGCGCCGTGGAGTGGACACTCGACAGTGTCGCCCTCCACGAAGCCGTCCGACATCAGCGCAAAAGCATGCGGACAGACATTGTCTAAAGCGTAGTACGTGGAGGCGACTTGATAGAGCGCGAAATTGCGTTCCCCGATAGTGAACGCAAACGGCGTCTCTGGCGACACCTTGTCACGAGTCGTCACTTGCTGCCAGGCCATATTCGATTCCGCTGCTTGAGGCCTCTGTCTAAGCCGCTTCACGCTTCGAAGTGAGCTGACCGTCGTGCTGTGCCAAAAAGGCATCAAGTTCGCCATGTTCAGACACAACGTCAAGTGGTCGTACGGCGTATGCCGCACCATCTTTGATGGTCTGCTTGAACTTTGCGAGGCTTGCCTCGTCTTGCACAACGTCCAGGATCCGGCGGCGCGCACGAATGATGCCGATGTCGGCAGCCACAAGGAACTCCTTGGCTCGATCAACGATGCGACCGCTGCTACCTTCAAGCGCAAGCATGCCCTCCTGCATGGCTCGGTCTTGATCGTTAAGACCATGGATGCCGGTCGGGCTGGACAGGCTCTGCCCTTCCCGATTGATGAAGTAACTATTCAGGGCAGTGCGGACGGGAACGTACGTATCGATGATTGTTCCAGTATTCAGTTTGAAGGGCTGATACGTGCTTTCCGGCGGGAATGCCAGGCCCTTGCCAACGTAGTCTAGGAAGGCCTTGGGCAGATCGCCCTTTTCATAGTAGTTGAAGTCCCACGTATACGTGTTGTGATCGTCGATCGGGATGAACGCTCGACCACCAATTGGGAAATCTGCGCTAGGAATAGAGCTGAACGCGGGGACCATGAACTGGGATACACGCCAGTAGAACTTGCTGTCCGCGTTTCGCCGGGCGATTGCAAGAACGCCTATGGCAGTGTTTTTTGCATACAATTTCGGAGAAAGGTCCGACGCCGAATAGTGCTGATGCACGGGCGATGTGGCCATCGTGGCTGGATTCGTATGAAGGATGGACACGTGCGAGCTGTCTAGCTCGCCCTCCATGCCTTGCAGCCAGTTGGACTCCTGGATCCAGACCGTTGCATTCCGCTGCGATTTTGGCAGGCCCATCCATGGAAATTTCGGCAGCTCCGGCGGAGCGTCCTGCCCCATATAGACCCAGACGACATCTGCCTGTTCGACTGCCGTATAGAACTTGATCTTGACTTTGCTACAGACTGCCTTGTCTGACTCATTCTGCATGTCCAAACACTGGCCTGACTTGTCGTAGAGCCACCCGTGGTAGGCACAACGAATTCCCTGCTCTTCGACGCGACCATAAAAAAGCGGCGCTAGCCTGTGAGCGCAGTTCGCCTGCACTATCCCGACCTGACCGTCTCCGCTGCGAAAGGCGACCAGTTCCTCACCGAGGAGCTTCAAACGTACCGGCGCGCCGCCGGGCTTTGGCAGTTGGGCGGACAGGAGCGCCGGCAACCAGACCGAGCGAAAGAGCTCGCCGACCTTAGTGCCAGGGCCGACATGGGAAAGAACATCAACTTGGTTGGTACGTGCCATGGTCCGCATCCTTTCAGCGTTGTCAGAGGGTGAGGAAGCCGCCATCGACTGGCAGCATCACCCCATTCACGAAACTTGCCATTGGAGAGGCAAGAAACACGACGGGACCGACGATCTCGTCGGCTCGTCCGAACCTCTTCACCGGAGTATGAGACAGAATGAAAGCCACGCGGTCCGGATTCGCGCGAGATGCTTCTGTCTGTGGCGTTTCGATGAATCCCGGAGCCACTCCGTTGACCCGAATCCCGTATCGAGCGAACTCAACGGCCAGCGCCTTAGTGAACATAAGGACCGCGCCCTTGCTCGTTGTGTACGCGGTCGTATCATTCGGCGCCGCGGCGAAGGACTGGATCGAACCCAGGTTGATGATGCAACCGCGCGTCTGCTTCAACTGATCCAGGAAGGCAGTTATCCCAAACATCACACCGTCAAGGTTGACGGCCATGATGCTTCGCCACGTATCGACGTGTTCGGGCGCGCCGACCAAGCCTCGACGATGAATTCCCGCATTGTTGACGAGAATTGAGATGTCGCCAGCGAGTTCCTTAACCTTGCTAGCTACACGCATTGAATCTGCAGCATCGGATACGTCCCACACGAGTGGCCAAGCCGTACCGCCGCGCTGTTGAATTTCGCTTGCTGTTGCATCGACCGTGGCGACATTGATGTCGCACACAACGACACGAGCACCTGCCTTTGCCAGCCCCAACGCGATCTCTCTGCCCATGCCTTGGCCGGCGCCGGTTACTACCGCGGCTTGACCGTCCAGAAGTGGCTTGCCGTCCAATTCCATCATTGCGATCCTCGTCGCTCTCTACAATACGGGGTCTAATCAGATCGTGAGCCATCGATGCCGAATATCTTCGCCATTGGCTCGAAATCCTTCGCCAGTGACCGTCTCAACGATCCTTCCCTTCGACATGACGAGAATTCGATCGGCGACGTTTTCGGTGAGATTCAAGTTCTGCTCCACTAGAAGAACCGCAACTCCTTCTGCCTTCAGGCGACGAATTACGTCTCCAATCTGGTCCACGACCTTCGGCGCGAGTCCCTGGGTCGGCTCATCAAGCATCAATACCTTGACGTCAGTTACAAGGGCTCGCGCGATCGCCAACATCTGCTGCTCCCCACCTGACAGGGCGCGCCCTGCATTCTGGGACCGCTCCCGCAAATTCGGAAACAGCGCGAGAAGGCGCTCCTCGGTCCAGACCTGGGGAGGACGGCGCTGACCTACCCGCAAGTTCTCGAGTACGGTCAGTGCCGGAAAAATCTGACGCCCCTCCGGTACGTAGCCGATGCCCGCACGAACCACTTCGTGGACCTGCTTTCCGCGAAGCTCCTTGCCATCGAGCGAAATCCGGCCGGCGGTCACGGGCAAGAAACCAAGGATTGCCTTCAAAGTTGTCGTCTTACCGACGCCATTACGTCCTATGATGGCTGTAACTTGCCCAGGAGGTGCCTCGAGGTCGACTCCGAATAGAACCTTGCCGATGCCGTAGCCAGCCTCCAAGCCGTCAATGCGCAACATGCCCCGCCCCCAGATACGCTTGTTGCACGACAGGATCCGCCTTTACTGTATCGGGGAGCCCATCGGCGATTTTTCGCCCCCGATCCAGGACCACGATGCGATGGGCAAGTCCAAAAACGACTTCCAGATCATGTTCAACGAGTAGAACGGCGATGTCGGTGTCCTTTAGCAAAGACTTGAGCAGCTCGACCGTACCGCGCGTTTCCTCAACCGACATTCCCTGCGTTGGCTCATCCAGCAGCAGGAGCTTGGGCCGCATTGCTAGAGCAACCGCGATTTCAGTGAGTCGCTGATCTCCGTGTGACAGCTGACCTGCGAGTGCATTGGCTCTTGCGTTCAATCCGACTTTGGCCAGCCACTGCAGGGCCTCGCTGGTCGTGGAGTCATGAAGAGACTTCGAGAACAGCGGACGTCTTCGAGCCGGCTTGCAAGCCTGCACCGCCAATCGGACATTCTCAAGAACTGTGAGGTTAGGGAAAAGAGCTGTGATCTGATAAGTTCTACTAAGTCCAAGACGAGTGAGTGCAGCCGCGGACAGGCCATCGACCCGATCACCACGAAACGATACAGCACCCGCGGTCTTGGTGACCCTCCCAGCAATCAAATCGAACAAAGTCGACTTGCCCGCTCCATTCGGGCCGATTAGCGCAACGACTTCGCCCGCCTCAACGACGATGTCAACCTGGCTCACAGCAGCAAGCGCGCCCCACTTCTTCGTCAATCCGGTGCACTCAAGAAGCGACACGATTCACCTCCAACCGGCTCGCTCGTCGCAAAGCGAGAGCATTCACAATTGACGACTTGATCCCCCAAAGACCATTCGGAGCAACCACCACGACAATCATAAAGAGCAGGCCCATGAACAGCGGCCAGCTTGTCGCCACGGCGCTCAATTGATGTCCGCCGACCACCATTAGAGCCGCTCCAACCATCGGGCCGACTAGGGTTCCGCTTCCTCCAAGTACCACGGCAACGAGAACGTATCCGGACAAAGTCCAATGCAGAAGTTCAGGCGATACGAATAACAAGAAGCCCGCATGGAGTGCGCCGGCCAGCCCAGCCCCGGTATTCGAAATCACGAATGCAGCGAGCCGGAGCTGACGCGGCTCGTAGCCGATCGCGATGGCTCGCCTCTCGTTCTCCCGAACGGCAACAATAGCCGTCCCCATCGGAGAGCGAACGAACCTGCTCGCGAGCCATGCGGCCCCCAGGACGAGGAACGCAGTGAGCCAATAGAAGCCGTCTCGCGATTCCAGACTGGAGAAACCCCAAGGGCCGGGGTTCCGGATCAGTCCTGAAATTCCATCCGAGCCTCCGGTTACGCTATTCCACTTGAAGGCAACGGCAAACGCCAATTGCGCGAAGGCGAGCGTTAGCATGGCAAATGCCACGCCGCTCGCCCTGGTGCAGAGCCAGCCCACCGGGACGGAGAGGAAGAACACCGCGGCCACGGCAATCAAGATGGCGGCCGGTAGCGGCAGCTGACCGACGACCAAGGCGAATGCCGCTACATACGCACCGACGCCGTACGGGGCGGCATGCCCAAACGAGAACATCCTCGCGTATCCGACCTGGACATCAAGACTCATGGCGAACAAGGCGAAGATCAAGATCTCCGTCAAAAGCGTAATGTGAAAGCCAGACAGGAAGAATGGCGCCGACAGCAGAAGCGCGACGATAGGAGCTGCGTACTTCATTAGGACGTGTACTCATAAATCGGAGCGTCATCCCGCATCGGCGCCCGAAGTCGAACGACAATTTCGCCTGCACGCTTACCGTCGTTAGCGATGGTCTTGAGAGTTCGCCGAACTACTTCCAGATCCGGCTGTTGAGCGCTCAGCCAGTTTAACCCGGCCTCTGCATTGACGATCGTCGCTGTGAGCGCGTCGACGACAGCACCATAGGTGCGCACAAACTCCTCTGAGGTCTGCAATGGCGCTTTGCCCTTCGCATCGCCCAGATTGTACCAACTCGGCTTCGACTTCCAGGACATAGCGCGCTCCTCTAGTGGGTTAACAAGAACGTTCCGCTCCAACATCGATGCAACGAGCCAACCCCTCCCGGCCAGTTCTTTGTGAGTTTGTGATGTAAGCTCATTGCTCAGGCATCTGCGTCTTTATGAGTACACGCCCTTCTAGTCTTGCTCTCCGAACAATCCGCCTGGCCGATACAGAAGCACTCCAATCATCAGGAGATAGGTCGCGACGAGCGCCAATTCAGGAAGATAGAAGTTGCCGAAGGTCTGCGTGAGCGCGACCAGGACGCTACCCGCAACCGAGCCGAACAAGCTCCCCATGCCACCGATCATGACGATAACGAACGAGTCGATGATCGCCGCTCCACCCATACCGATGTAGCCAGTGATCAGCGGAACCGCGAGATAGCCACCCAGGCCTGCGAACGCGCAGCCAACAGCGAAGGTCAACGACCTCATCAGCCCGACGTCGATCCCAAGCGCCTGGGTCATTTCGGCGTTCTGGGCGATCGCCCGGATCAACAACCCCAGCCGCGTACGTAAGAAGACGTAGGTCAGCGCAAGCAATACGACGACGCACCACAAGATCAGGAAGATCCGGTATGCGGGAAACGGCTCGTCGCCAATCCACAGCACACCGGAGAGCATCTCGGGAAGATCCACGTCACGGGTGTTCGGCCCCCAAATAAGGCGAACCGACTCGCTCAGGACCAAGCTCAAGCCAAACGTGATTAGCAAAAAGCTTCCGCCGTCGCGCCGATACAGCCGTCTCAGCAGAGTGATCTCGAAGACACAACCGAGGAGGCCCGAGGCGAGCGGCGCGACCAACAATCCAATCCAGAAATTTCCGAGAAGGGCAGCCGCCGATATGCCGGAATAGGCTCCGAGCATATAGATCGCGCCATGAGCAAAGTTCATGATGCGCAAGATGCCGAAGATGAGAGTGAGGCCCATCGTCAGCATCGCGAGCAACGACGCCAGAGCGAGAGTGTTCAAAGTCAGATTGAGCAAGACTTGCCAAGAGATCATCTACGCATCCCTCGATTCCGGCCCCTCCCGAGCGAGAGGCCGAATCTCCGCGCCTCAGTAAGTGTCCTTGCGGCAACCGGGCATCACCGCATCGACCGCATAGGTCTTGCCGATCTTCGGCACTGGGTAAGCCACCTGCTGCGTCTTCTCGACCTGTGCGATGAAGACCTGCTGCTCCGCCTGGTGGTCGCAAGCCCGCATCTTCACCTTGCCCTTAACGCTGTCGATTTCTAACCCTTCGAGAGCGCCACGAACGGCCGCCACGTCCGTCGAATTCCCGCGACGAATGGCTTCAGCCAAGAATGCGAGGGCTTGCCACTGCTCGCCCTCGTAAGTATCCGGCACGTCGTGGTACTCGGCCTTAAACGACCGAACGAATTCAATGTTGCCGGGCGCATCGTACGCAAAATTGTACTGACTGACGCCGTACAATCCGACCGCGGCCTCGCCAAGGGGCTTGATGTTCAGGATATCCAACACCTCGGTTACCAACTGCATGCGATCGGCCAGCCGGTATTGGGCGGCCTGCTTGAGGAAGGCCGTCGCATCGTCGCCGCTCATTGCGATGTAGAGCACCTCGGGCTTAGCCTCCCGAATACGCGCAATAAAGCTCGAATAATCCTTAGTTCCCAGCGGGGACAACACCTGCCCCACAACCTCCTTCTTGAGATCCGTTATGAGCTTCTCGAAGGTCGCAACACTGCTCTTTCCCCAAGCATAGTCCTGCGCGATCGCAAAGTAACGCTTCTTGGGTGAGTCCGCCAACCACAGAGCAATCGTCCTCGCACGCATAGGCCCGGACGTGCACGCGCGGAACGCATTTGGCACAAAATTGGCGGCGGTCATTGACCCAACGCCACTGATGCTCCCGACATAGATCGCGTTCCAGTCGTTGAGGCGCGGCATCACGGCCAACGACTCGGGACTCGAAATGATGCCAGTGATCAGATTGACCCCGCCGCGCTCGACAAGCTCGGTAACCTTGCGCACACACGCAGCAGGATCGCCCTGAGTGTCCTCATAGATGAATTCGATGGGCCGGCCATTGATGCCGCCCTTGGCATTCACGGACTTGGCAAATAGTCGGCACGACCGCTGCACCTGCTGGCCCAAGGCCGCCCAGTTGCCGGTAATTCCGGTGGGAACACCTATGCGGATGGGGCCCGCTTCCGCCTTAGCGGATCTGAGATAGCCAGGAAGCAATGCGCTTCCAGAAGCGGCAGCAGTACTGACCAAAAGAGACCTTCTGCTTATCGACATCGCAACCTCCCCTGTGAAAGCGAGTCACAGTCGGTACCGTTTCTCCACACTCGCAATATAGATTAGCTTCATAGCTTAGTCAACAAACCTATTTGACTAACAGACGGCGGCAACGAAGATCAATCGATGTACTCCACCGCTGCACCGAAATTGATCAGCTCAGGCGCGACAGGCGCTTGCCGCTCTTCTTCGATGTGCGCCGCCAATCCTGCACAACGACCGACTGCCGCAACCGATCGCATGGCTCCAACCGGAAATTCAATTTCGTGCAGAACAGCGCCTAGGGCGCCTGTGACGTTGAGGGTGATATGCCGCTTGGCATCCTTGTCGATAGCAGCACTGAGCAACTTGATCAGGCCGATGTAGTCGCCTTTTACGCCCGCACTCTCTGCAATATTGAAGAGTCGCTCAGTCCGCGGATCTCCTGACGTGTATTGCTGGTGACCAAAACCGGGAATTCGCCGCCTTGTTTTCCTGAAGTCCTGGACGACCTGCTCCGCCCATACATGCTTGTCGCCCTGAAATGCCATGCCGTCGCTCAATATGCGACCAGCGCCGGTCATCGTGCCAGCGAACCGATTGCCCACCATAAGAATGCCGGCAGCCAACGGAATTTGAACATCGTCCGGATTCGAGTCTGCCACCAGACGAGCAACGAGCGCTCCCGGTGTCAACCCATGATCCATCAGAATCAAAAGCGCTGCATCGAGGACCTTGGTCTGGACCTCCGTTGGGCGACGCCCCGTCACGATGAAATAGAAACCCTGCGTGAAGGTCATCTCCCCGACGACTTTAGACAGCGAGTCACACCCTCTCATTCGGAGACGAGTGACATCATTCGGGTGACTACCAATTCTGGTCGTGGCCATTTGCCTTCCTTCCAAAGTCGAATCCATTGCGCGAGCACCGCACAGCCTCCTAGCCGCGCTGCAAATCCGAAATCGCTTCGACGGAATAACCCAGCGGACTGAGCACCTCAGCTGCGTGCTCGTTGAGATCGGGAGCGGCATTCAACGGCTGGTCCGCCCGTTGTCCGTCATACCGAACCGGACGCCTGATCGTGGTGTGCGGACCATGAAGTGGATGGCTTATCTCGGTGAAGGTATCGAGATGGAGCACCTGAGGATCATCCATCACCTCCTGGAGGGTAAGGATCGGCGCATGAGGAACATCGTTCTCGACGAGACGATCGATCCAATATTTGCGCTCTTGAGTTTTGGCGACAAGTCCCAGTTCCTGCGCCAGCTGTTCGTAATTCTCCATACGGCCGGCACGGCTCTCGAACCTTGGATCGACACCAAGATCCGGCCGACCGAACGCCTTCTGGACACCAACCCAGAACTTCGCTGGCGAAGACATGTGAATCGCCAACAGCGCTCCGTCACTGCAGCGCAGCGCGTAAGACTGCGACGCCCGCACCCGCATCAGCGGATCGGGCTTGATGCCGGCCATGTTATAATTTGCGAAGGGATCGGCGATGAAAGCAATGGCCGATTCAAGCATATTGAGCTGGATCGTTCGCGCTACGCCGGTTCTTTCGCGCTCGAACAACGCCCCTAGAACGGCGTAGCTCGCATACATACCGGTAAGATTATCAACCACAGAGGGCCCTGTGATTTGCGCATCAGCCCCGAGCATTAGACCTGAAATTCCGCTCAGCGCCTGCCCGACCGCATCATATGCTGGACGATCTGCATATGGCCCCGAGTCTCCGAAACCCGTGATCGAACAAATTATGAGGCGCGGATTCGCCTCTCGCAGACGGGCAACCTCGAGCCCGAGCCGATCCATGACACCAGCGCGAAAGTTTTCGATAAGAACGTCGGCGGTCCCGATCAGCTTGAGGAATGCCTCGCGTCCCTTCTCTCCCTTGAGGTTGAGAACGACGCTTCTCTTGTTCCGATTATACGTGCAGAAGTAGGGGCTGTAGTTTCCCCCTCGGAATGACCGAAAAGGATCGCCATCAGGCGGATTTTCCACCTTGATGACGTCGGCACCCAAATCGGCAAGCATCGTACCCGCAAGCGGCCCGGTGATCATCGCAGTGAGTTCGATGACCCTAACGCCCGTGAGGGAGCTGCGCGCGTCCTTGTTCATGATGAGCCCGCTCGACTTCCTTGCGTTTCATTCTCAATTTCAGCAATGATATATTGGAAAACTACCTTTGTCGACATATATTCTTTTGGTCCAAAAGGGAGCGTCGACCGCAGATGAAAATCATATCCAAGATTGTGGAAGTCAAAATCGACAACTCATACATGGGCGGCTACCTCGCTGTGCCGCGCGCCCCCCCTCGCGGAGCGCTTGTCGTTCTACAGGAGATTTTTGGCGTCACTCCAGCCATGCGCGCGATTGCCGACGACTTCGCCGATGAGGGCTATGCCACTCTGGTGCCGGACATCTATTGGCGAATGCAGCGTGACCTCGATCTTGGTAACGGCGAACATCCGGTGCAAAGACAAGCGGCCGTCGATTTCTCCATGCGCTTCGACGAACGCATTGGCACGGCTGATATTTGCGCGAGCATTGATTGGCTTGCCAACTACCTGAACAGATCCTCGCGGCCGGGCATTCTGGGCTTCTGTCTTGGAGGTCGCCTCGCTGTTCGAGCTGCGTCAGCTACCGAAACGGCCTGCATGATCTCGATGTATGGCGTGCGGCTAGACTCGCTCGGCGAGGAGATCAGGACAGCAAGAAGTCCGGTGCAATTTCATTTTGGCGAAAATGACAATCACAATCCTTTGGCGACGATCAATCGGATTCGCGAGATGGTGATGGACAGAGGTAAGGCGGAAGACGAGTTCTTCACCTATCCTGGCGCCGAGCATGCATTCTATAATCGGTTTCGGACGGACCGGTTCGACGAGAAGGCCCATCAGCTCGCCAGATCGCGCGTGCTGAGCTTCCTCGGGAGGCATAATGTCATGGAATGAAGGTCGACGTTTACACCTTGTTCAAGTGAGCGACTTGCACCAGTAGGGGCACCGTAGTTCGATCCCTAGACGCCTAAGATCAGAACTATCCCGGCCATGATCCCCAGGACGCGGGCTCCCACAATAGCGATTCTGGGCCCATCATCGATGACTCGCTCCAGGCCCGTTCGACGGGGCTCTTCGTGCATCGCTCCGATAGAGCGGTTCAGAGCTATCGATGAGATACGTCTCGAAATCCCCCATCGTAGCCGCCGCCCGATCAAGCCGGTATGTAGAGCTTGTCATACACCCTACCCCCCACGGCCATCTTGCTGGAGCGCGTCGGGGACGGGCTCGACCACCCCCAAACGATGAAGCCTCAAAAAGCCTGAAGACCAAGCGCCTTCTCAACGAGCCCAGTCGCCCGCTTGAAATCATAGTTCCGGAACATGTTCTGCTTCACCAAGAATGATGCTCCCCCATAAAACTTCTCGTACTGCTGCTGCCGACTTCCGAACTCCGACCCGATGAAGTCCCAAGCCATACGCATTACGGCAACACGCGTTTTGGCGTCCGCCGCTCCCGACTGCATATAGCGCGCAATATCAGCGTTCATCTCAGCGTTCTCGAAATCCGCTGCCGACGACGGCAACGTAATCATCGCGGCACCGCTCAATTCCCGGATGATCTCTAGCATTCGAGCGTTCAACTCGGATTGCAGGGCCATGATCGAATACAGCGCCGTCTTGCAAGGCCAAAGCACGCCACTGGAATCGATCGATGCCGTCACCTCTTGCGACAGCAGCATGTTCTCGACGATGGAGACGAGCGAAGCCAGCTCGCCCATCTGCACCTGGACCGCCGGATTGCCATCGTTTCCGGATAGCTCATTGATGCGCTTGGCCAAGCCGATCATGAAGCGCAGTTTCACGGTGTAACGGGTTTGAGCTTGACAGTTGCCATAGGCATGAGCCGGCGTCTTCCACCACTGATCCCGGCACACATCGATGTTGCGATGGATGAATACGTTCTCCCAGGGGACGAATACATTGTCCAATACGACGAAGCAGTCAGGCTCATCGAAACGCCCGGACAGTGGGTAGTCGAGTGAATTCGACGCCACCGCGCCGAAAGGGCGCCGCGGATACAGCTTCAGTCCCGGAGCGTTGGCAGGAATCATGACGCCATTAGCGTAATTCTCGTCTCCAGGCTGAAGTGGATGGATGCAGCTAAGATAGATATAATCCGAATATAGACCGCCGGTTGCCAGCTGCTGGGCACCTTTGAGAACGATACCCCCGTCCTTTTCGGACACGATCCCGGCATACAATGTCGGATCAGCTTGCTTGTGAGCCGGCTTGCTGCGATCGATCTGCGGAGGAACGATTGCGTAGCTGGCATAGAGATGATTGTCGCGCATCTTCTCGTAAAAGTTCACTACGTTAGCAGCGAACTGAGCGCCGCCAGTCTTGAAGACCTCCGGAACGGCCGCATAGCCGCAAAAAAAGCCCGCGACGTGATCAGGGGTTCGTCCCATCAGCCCGAAGGTTGCCTCGGCCCACACTTCTGAGAACAAGCGGCGGGCCCGCATGTCTGCAGTCGTCTTCGGGATTTGGTAAGCCCTAAGCACCGGCTGTCCAGTCCTTGGACTGGTAAAGGTCATGCGATCCCTCAGGCGGGGTTCAGCCGCCAGATCAAACAAGCCGGCAATCGTATGGGCCGTTCGAGCTAAAGACGGGTGCTTCGTAACATCCTTTACCAGCTCGCCATCCAGAAAGACCTGGCGCCCATCGTTCAGCGACTCCAGGAAATCGCGACCGGAACGTAGGCCGCCGGCGGATGAAGCAGTAATGCTCTTGGGCTGAGGGTTCACTGGCGAGCTCCATTTGGTGGCAGGAGAAATGTTTTGACATACGTCAGCTAACATAGGTATTCTACTTAGCGTTCGATTTCAACTGAAAAGAGCGGCCCTATCAGCCCATTTGCATTGCAGTGCGCGGATGGGGCCGCGAAGACAACGTGGCGGAGTGGCAGAAGTGACGAAATTCGATGCGCTTATCGTGTCAGAGCGAGGGGGGGCGGCCGATCTCGTCAAGGCGACCATCCGGGATCTGATCATCGCCGGCTGGACCGGCCGCAACGAAGCCGCGCTACTGGCTCACATCGAGGAACTCGAGAAATTGGGAGTACCGCGACCGAAGACGACCCCGATTTTTTATCGGGTCGCCTCATCGCTCCTCACGATGGACGAAATGATTGAAGTCGTCGGCAGCAATTCGAGTGGAGAAGTTGAGCCGGTTTTGATGCGGGTGAAAGAAGGTGTCTGCCTCGGCTTGGGTTCGGATCATACCGATCGCAAGATCGAAACAATTGGCATTACGATTTCAAAACAGTCCTGCCCCAAGCCGATTGGCCGCAGCTGGTGGCTCCTGGCAGACGTCGAGGATCACTGGGACCAACTCCAAATGCGTTCCTACGCTGTCATAAACGGTGAGCGCCGGCTTTATCAAGAAGGATCACTAAAAGCGATGCGACATCCCCACGACCTCATGACCCGTTGCTTTGGTGCCGGCAGCGGGCTGCCGATGTCGACCGCAATGTTCTGTGGAACTTTACCCGTACATGGAGCCATCGAACACGGCGATGCTTACGAGCTGGAGTTAGCAGACCCGGTTCTCGGGAGGGCTCTCCATCACAGCTATACCGTCAAAACCCTGCCAACGGAGTGAGCGCGAATATGTCGAATGGTAAACCGCATCTCGAATTCCACACTCTTGATCTGCAGAGCGGTTGGGAAACACCGCCCGGTTATCCAGAGGGCATCAAGCAGAAGATTCTCGCAAGCGATTTCAACGAAGATGGCAAGACGGGCGGCAGGAGCCGCCTGCTCCGATTCGATCCCGGCGTGTTTACAACCGACCCGTTCGTACATGAGTACTGGGAAGAGGTGTTCCTCATTTCGGGTGACTTGACCGTCGGCAATGACAAATCGGGCAATGGAGGCACTGCATTCGCCCCGAATACTTATGCTTGCCGTCCCCCGGGGGCTTACCACGGGCCGTTCAAGTCAAACGAAGGGTGCATGCTGTTCGAGCTGCATTATTTCAGCGAAAAGCCAACCACTAAATAGGAGCGTGTTTGCATGATATCGCTCAGGGGCAAGACGGCCCTCATTACGGGCGCCGCGCGCGGGATCGGCCGATCAATGGCGGAGGGTTTGGTCGAGATCGGCGCAAATCTTGTTCTTGTCGATATTGACGCACAAGCGCTGACGGCAACAGGCGCGCAACTCAAAGCCATGGGTGGGCGGGTCCTCGTTCGGGCAATGGACGTTGCGGACGCGGCGTCGGCTGAGACGCTGAAAGTTGAGGCGGAGAGACACTTCGGGGGCGTCGACGTTCTCGTGAACAATGCAGCTATTGGGCCTGAGAGCATCTCAAATCGATATCTCGCCGACCGGGCAAAGTTCTGGGAGGTAAGTGACGAGCTCTGGCTCGCTATGCTTCGTGTCAACGTATTCGGGCCTCAACTCATGACTCGAACCTTCGTGAAGCCGATGCTTGAAAACGGTTGGGGGCGAATAGTGAATATCACCACGAGCCTCGACACGATGTATCGCCCCGGCATCGGCAGTTATGGACCGTGCAAGGCTGCATTGGAGGCTGCATCAAGGATCATGGCTGGCGATGTGGACGGGACTGGTGTGACGGCCAACGTTCTGGTTCCTGGTGGCCCGGTAAACACGCGCCAAGTGCCGGCGGAAAACGGCCTGCCAGCCGACAAGTTAATCCAGCCGGAGCAAATGCGTGCCCCTCTGATCTGGCTCTGCTCCGACGAAGCGGATCAAGTCAACGGGCTCCGCGTGATTGCGCGCAGGTGGAATCCTCAGCTGCCGATCGAGCAGCGCCTGGCCGAGGCCAGCGCGCCTGTTGCTTGGCCCCAGCTAGGGGCTCAGTCGGTCTTTCCGTCCACTCTACCGTGAGTATTTGCATGAAAATCGGAGTGCCCGATCTCATTTCGAATTCATACTTTCCGGCTGTCGCGGCCGTCGAGCTCGGAATCATGAGGGAGGAAGGAGTGAATGCCGAGATTGAGCTCGTCTTCCCTGTGGACCGTGCCTACACTGCGCTGCAGAACGGCGGCCTAGATTTTGTTGCAGGTTCGGCTCATTCGGCGCTTAGCGCGTTTCCCGAGTGGAACGGCGTCAAGCTTGTCTGCGCGCAAGGCCAGGGCATGTATTGGTTTCTGGTCATGCGCAAGGATCTCAGCCCGCAGCGGAACGATCTATCGATCGTAAAGGGGCGGAGAATAGGTGCCGCGCCTTGGGTCGATATGGGGCTTCGCCAGTTACTCATCGCCGGCGGAATCGACCTCGAACGGGACGAGGTCCAAATCGCGCCGGTGCCTGGCGCCATAGGAAAGACTGTGAACTTCGGTCTCACAGCGGCTCATGCCCTTGAAAAGGGATTGATTGACGGCTTTTGGGCAAACGGCATGGGTACAGAAACAGCTGTACGATCCGGCGCCGGATCTGTGGTGATCGACGTGCGCCGCGGCGACGGTCCACCAGAATGTTTCAACTATACCATGGCGTCAATCGCGACGACTGAACGGAAGATCGCGACAGATCCACAGCAGGTCGAGGCGGTTGTGAGGGCGATCGTTCGCACCCAGGAGATCCTCAAGGCCGCTCCAGAGAAAGCTGCTGAAGTAGGCGCTAAAGTATTCCCCGCTACGGAAGCGAAGCTGATAACCGATTTAATCCGCCGCGACATTCCACAATATTCGGCAAGAATCTCAAGGACGTTCGTTGAAGGCATGAACGTCTTTTGCCGAAGACTCGGTATTTTAAATGGTGCACCGGCCTACAATGACGTAGTGGCGACGCGCTTTCAATCGTTATGGCAACCGAAAAATACCTAGGTGGGCCAGATGGAAAACTTCGACTCTCGCGCCTTTCGAGATGCTCTCGGGTCATTCGCAACGGGCGTTGCCATCATTACCGCCGAAACGCCTCAAGGACGTCTTGGGGTCACCGTAAGCTCCTTCAATTCGGTATCTCTGGACCCGCCGCTAATATTGTTCAGCTTGTCTCGGCGCGCACTCGGAATAGATCAATGGCGATCGGCCGCAGACTACGGCGTTATCATCTTGCCGGAAGATAAGAAGGACCTCTCGAACCGATTTGCGAAGAGCGGAGGCGATAAATGGGCGGATCTAACGGTCGGCCAGATGCAAAACGGGTCCCCATTGTTGTCCGACTGGCTCGCATACTTCGAATGCGCCGCCTACGCTACATACGACGGAGGGGATCACGACATATTCGTCTGTAGGGTGTCACGGTTCAAAACTCGAACAGCTGGCGCGGGTCCGCTGCTCTTTTTCCGGGGCAGTTACAGCGCTTTGGCGCAAGCTTCCATAGCCCCAGCATCACCGGACATCGATTTCGCCCTCCATGGCTGGTGATATTGAAGCATCCTACGACAACAGTTCAAGCACGAGCTGATTTCGCCGAAAATGGAGGAGCGCATGGCGCTGGCACAAACAATTCGCGCCAAGGTGGAGCATTGCCTCGAGAACGCGGCGAACCCAGGGGCGAAGGCTCCAATACCTTCACGCGAATTTACGCGGACGAGGCGAAGCTTACTGCCGATTATTTTGATCAGGCGCTCGCTCTCGGAATCGAGCTGCCTCCACTGGCCGGAATGATCGCCTCAATTAAGGACCTGTTCGACGTCACAGGTGAGGTGACGCGCGCCAGCTCGCGAGCGAGAACGGGCGAGGAGCCAGCCCCACGCGACGCAGAGATCGTCCGGCGCCTTCGGGAGGCCGGCGCGATTATTGTCGGACGCACGACGATGACCGAATTTGCCTTCAGTGGGCTTGGGCTAAATCCTCACTTCGGAACGACCGCCAATCCATGGGAACGTGACCAACGGCGCATCCCGGGCGGATCCTCGTTCGGCGCGGCAATATCGGTTACTGATCGAATGGCAGAAGTCGCTATTGGGACCGATACCGGCGGCTCGGTGCGGATTCCTGCGGCGCTATGTGGTCTCGTTGGGTTCAAACCGACGGCCCGAACGGTACCCCTGCAAGGAACTCTTCCTCTCTCACCCTCATTTGATTCAATCGGGCCGCTAGCTCCCAGCGTCGGCGAATGCGCACGGCTCCACGGCTGTTGTCCGGTCAGAAGCCTCAGTCGTCCTCCATGGGCCACCCCGCTACCTTCATGGTGCTGAAGAATCGCGTCTTGGAAGATCTCGACGCTCAGGTCGCCAGAACTTATGAGCGAACGCTTAACCTTCTGTCTAATTCGGGATTCAAGCTGATTGAACGCCACAGCAGCGCCGTCGCTCACCTCTCCGAGATCATGCAGGACGGGGGTATCGTGGCTGCTGAGGCATTCGAATGGCATGAAAAACTGCTCGAACGAAGGGGGGCTGCCTACGATCCGCGGGGACGCTCTCGAATAAAAAGAGGTGCTCAACACCGAGCCGCCGACTATATCCGTCGCCTTCAGCTGAGGACGCGCCTAATCTCCGAATGGGAGCGAGAGTTGACAGGATTCGATGCCGTCCTGGCGCCGACCGTGCCGACTATTGCACCCCGAATCCGCGAGCTCGAGACGAGCGACGAGGCGTATTCCCGCGCCAATCTTCTGATGCTCCGAAACACAACTATCGTTAATGCCTTGGACGGCTGCGCGATCAGCCTGCCTTGCCAAGAACCCACAACAGGTCCAGTCGGCCTGATGCTGATCGGCGGTAGCCGTGGCGACTGGCCGCTACTTTCGTTGGCCGTAGGGGTCGAGACCCGCATCAATGCTGTGCGTTTCACGGGTGGGTGACGTTGACATGCCCAATCCGGCAAATATATCTACGTAAATTCACTTACTTACCTTGTGTATCCATGTTATTTGCCAGACTGAAGTAGCCGACTCGCGGCACCGACTGGAAAGATTGGATATGGCAACTAAAGCAAAAAGAGCCGACGAGCGCACCCGAGAACCTGCTCCGTCTCCGGCCCTCACTCCTCAACCACTCGATCTTGAACGACTGAGGCGCCGACGGAACGCGGCAAAAAAATCTCGCGAGGCGGAGAACAAGCACACGTATTTCATGGGAGTGGCAGAAGCTCGCTATGTTCTACGCAAGGCCTTCCGTATAGTCGAGGATCAGGCAAGAGCTTTCGGGATAGACCCGTTGGCCCATCAGGCTCTCATCCAGATCTACGGTAGCGCTGAAATGCATCTGCAGGTAAATCAGATCGCCGCTCGGCTCGATATACCAGCAGCCTTTGCTTCCACGCTGGTGCGGACTTTGGTTGAAAAGGGCTTGGCAGATCGCAGGCGCGACGATCAAGACCAAAGGGTCACATTCGTCGGTGTTACCGACTCGGGAAAAGAGCTCCTCCACGCGATCGACGAGAAGGTGAAGTTTCACGTCGACTACTTCGCTGGTCAACTCACGCCTAGTGAGCGAGAGAGCGCACTTTCAATACTGACGTTCTATGTCGGAGCCAAACTGTAGAGTTGGCCTCACCACCTCCCCCAGGGCGCAGACCCACTTACAGCAATGCGCGCAACGAGATCGTAAGACGGTCCGATCGCGTGAAGGTAAGCCGGACGACGATTCAGAGCTGGGAGAACATGAACGGCGAGTTGCCGCAGGCCGCCGCTAACGTCAAACATATCTGGGATCGGCGGTTGAAGCAGGAATCGCCCCTGCACGGTCCCCTAACCCTGGTCTATGCGACCGCTCCGATGTTCGTTGACCCCTACCGCCCCCACGCTCAGCGAGCGGTCATGATCCAGGAGCCTCACCCGAACAATGCAGCGGTACTCGCCCGCGTGCAGCAGCGCGTCGACTTTCACACGCCGTTTGTGTTGGAGAACGCACGACAGGACGTGTGGAACGCCGTTGAACTCGACCGGGTCTAAAAAGGGGCCGATCACCAGGCTCCCACCCTTCAGAATCTGCTGTACAAAATTTCCGAAGACGTCCGGGAAGGCGCCAAATTCTACGTGCGAGCAGGCGCCAAAACGCCCACACCTGTGTATTTCGGCATGGAATAAGGGCTCTGATTCACTTTTGATGCAGTTTGGAGGATGTCTGGCGCTTTGATTGGGGGA
The DNA here is from genome assembly GCF_028128665.1 of Bradyrhizobium sp. CCBAU 45384. Classification (NCBI taxonomy): domain Bacteria; kingdom Pseudomonadati; phylum Pseudomonadota; class Alphaproteobacteria; order Hyphomicrobiales; family Nitrobacteraceae; genus Bradyrhizobium; species Bradyrhizobium sp. CCBAU 45384. The sequence goes on along the minus strand of NZ_LBIZ01000113.1, from coordinate 83,039 downwards.
GAATCAGCGCCATGCAGCACGCACTCCAGCGCTCCAATCTGGTACCGCGTGGGTTTGTTGTAGAGAGTGCGTACTGTGAGGGTGATAAGACCGTCATTGCGGTCCGGGCGTCGGGAAGCGTTGGTCTGTGTCCAACGTGCGGAACGGTTCCCCGACGTGTCCATAGCCGATATCGGCGACGTGTGACCGATCTGCCGCTCTCGGGGCGGATCGTCCAGCTCCTGGTTATCGCCCGCCGCTTCCGCTGCGATGCCGTCCTATGCGGGCGCCAAATCTTCACCGAGCGCTTCAGCGATGGCGTACTGGCCCCATCGGCGCGACGCACGACAAGGCTGGAAGCTATCGTCCATCACCTCGGTCTGGCGCTTGGCGGTCGACGCAGGCTTCGCAAAACGGCTGATGCTGCCGGTGAGTAAGGATACGCTGCTGCGCGTGGTCCGACGCCGTAGCCGTCCGCCGGCTGACCCGCTCAGCATTGTCGGCATTGATGATTGGGCCTGGCGGCGCAATCACCGCTCGTCTGCAACCTGGAACGGCGCCGGGTCGTCACCCTGCTGCCGGATCGGGAGCCTGCGACCGCCCAAGCCTGGCTCGCTGCGCATCCGACGATCGCGATTCTCGCCCGCGATCGTGGCGGAGGGTATGGCGAAGCGGCAGCCAAAGCCCTGCCGCACGCGGTCCAGGTCGCGGACCGTGGGCATCTGATGGAGAACACCAGCCGAGCCTTCCTTGATGCCGTTCGCAAATCGATGCGTCAGATACGCAACGTCATCGGTGCGTCCACCATCGATCTCAAATTACTCACGACCGCCGAGCGCCTCCAGTATGAGGGGTATCTGCGCCGCGAGGAGACCAATGCGGCCATCCTGGCTCTGTCGAAGATTGGCATACCGATCAAGCAGATCGTGCGCCAGACTGGCTATAGCAGGAAGCTGGTACGACAGGTAATCCGCGGCGAGCGCAACGATGTATTCCGAACCCGACAAAGTTCGTTGGACTTGCATTTGCCATGGCTCGACGACCAGTGGGCGTCTGGATGTCGAAACGGAGCCGAACTTTGGCGCCGCCTAAAGCCGCGAGGCTTCCGAGGCTCACTGCGCGTCATCAGCGAGTGGGCGACGCGCCGCCGACGAGCTGAAAAGGCTGACACGCAAAACCTTCAACGGATTCCGTCAGCCAGAACAATTGCACGTCTGATGACGATCGGCCGCTGACTTGCTTAGAAAGCGGAGACCGTCACGGTCGCGGCGATCGAAACTGGCGTACCAACCCTGGTCGAGGCCCGTGAGATCATCGCCGAATGCCAGATGATGATCCGGCGCAAGGCTGAGGCGGGCTTCGCCCCATGGATTGAACGGGCCCGCAACAGTCTCGTTGCCTCGTTTGCCAACCGCTTTGCCAGGGATGAAGCGGCGGTCCGGGCGGCAATCACCTCCCCTTGGTCCAACGGACAGACCGAAGGTCAGATTACGCGCCTCAAGCTCGTCAGACGTCAGATGTATGGCCGCGGCAAAATCGATCTGCTGCAGGCCAGACTAATCGGCGCACAATAATCGGGGCTGCACCAAAGTTGCGTCAGAGACCCAGTCGAACGCCGATTGACAGACCGAAAGCATTTTTCCTGCGGAATTGCCTCATTTCCAAGCTTTTTTCCTCCGTTCTGCCGCTGACGACAGCGACGATCTGGAACCCTATTCCCTGAGAGCCATCCAAAAAACGTCCCGCTCGGGACTATCTTGGTTACCGGGTTATCAATTTGCAAAAAACGTCCCGATCGGTTCTTTTCCATGCAGTTTGGTCCGGAACCTGCTAAAATCCTCCCGATAGGGACGATTATGGCGAAGATCGCGACCAGCAAAGGCCTCGGAACTCTGATCCGGGATGAACGCAAGAACCAAGGCCTGACGCAGGAACAGCTTGCGGGCCTGACGGGGGTCGGCGTGCGTTTTGTGCGAGAATTGGAAGCCGGAAAAGAGAGTTGCCAACTCGGTCGCGCACTTCAGGTCGCTGCCGCATTGGGTCTCACCGTCTCGGTTAGCAGCCGCCGGGAGACTCCGCGATGAGCCATCTGCTGGATGTCTATTTCGGCAAGGTCAAGGCCGGCACACTCAGCCAGGAAGAAGCCGGCATGCTCACCTACAGCTATGACGCCGGCTACCTCGCCGGCGAGGCACCTCGAGCAATCTCCTTTTCCATGCCGCTACAGGAGGCCCCCCACCCAGATCGCATTGTCCGTCCCTTCTTTTCAGGTCTTTTGCCCGATGAGGGCGCCCGGCAACGTCTCGCCGGCGCGCTGGGGATTTCCGCAGGAAATGTCTTTGGGCTCCTTGAAGTAATCGGCGGGGAGTGCGCGGGCGCCTTGTCGCTGTATCCAGCCGGCCAGGAGCCTCCCTCGTCCGATGACGACGGCGTCGAGGCATTGACCCCTGCCCGGCTCGAGGAAATTTTGGGCAAACTTCGGGAACGTCCCCTTCTCGGTGGAGAAGAGGGCGTGCGGCTGTCGCTCGCCGGAGTGCAAGACAAGCTTGCCGTTTGTCTTGAGGGAGAGACAATTGGACTTGCCAAGGGAGGCCGCCCGACCACGCACATTCTAAAGCCCTTCATTCAAGCGCTGGAGGGCAGCGTCGAGAATGAATTTTTCTGCCTGCGCCTCGCCGCACGCCTGAAGCTGCCTGTGCCTGACGTCCAGATGCGACGGCACAGGGCCACTTCATTCCTTTTGGTCGAACGGTACGACCGGTCGAGACATGAGGACGGCACCATCTTGCGCCTGCATCAGGAGGATTTCTGCCAGGCATTGAGCGTTCCTCCGGAGCTCAAATACGAGGAAGAAGGAGGACCGGGGACCGAGCGTTCACTAGACCTGATCAATCGCGCCACAGCACGACCGGCAGCCGACCGGCTGCAGTTCATCCGCATGCTGATCTTTCACTATCTCGTCGGCAATGCCGACGCACATGGGAAGAACTATGCCCTGCTCTATCGAGGCGAGGTGCCAGACCTCGCCCCGCTTTATGACGTCGTCTGCACAGCCGCTTACCCGCGTCTGGCAAAGAAGCTCGCCATGGCCATCGGCGGGCGCTCAATGCCGGATACGATTCAGTTGCAGCACTGGCTGACACTCGTTCCCGCAACACGCGGCGCACAACGTCTCCTCATCAAGGATATCAAGGAAACGGCGGACAGCATCAGAAGCGCGGCCGACGGCCTCCTCCTAGAGCTGGAAGAGGCAGGCATCACGCACGCAATTCTGAAGACGATCCGGACCGTCATTGGGACCCGCGCCTCTCATCTGCTGCAAATTGCAGAGAAGGCGTGAGCCAGCGGACGCATGCGATGACCTTCCGATGAATAGCGCATCACCAACGCTGTCGAGCCTGCCGGGAATTTCTTCTTCGCGCGTGCCGCGGACCCACAGAGCCGTCAATCTAGACTGGCCATGGCCGCGGCTCGCGCGGCCGGGAGCGCTACACCTATGAAATCCGCTCAGGACAATCAGCGGTCCATATCAATGCTGCTCAGAGCCTGAATTAGGAATCAGCGGCGCGCCGCCGACCGAAACTGGCCCGTCTGGCTTAGAGGGTTGGACCGCTCGCCTCGCTGGCCTCAAAACGGAATGGGCTGCAGGCGGAGAAGGAGCCGGCAGCGCAGACGCAGCGGCTGAGGCAGCAACGGGTGAACTCTGCAAAGATTCGATCTTCGCGGTAAGCGCCTCGATCTGGTCTGCCATTCGTTTCAAATCGGCTTGCTGCGCGCCGATATTGCGATTGAGTTCTGCAATTTCATCGCTGGCCCGCTGTTGCCCGGATCGAACCTCCAACAGAGCTTCCCTATCGTCACTTGACAAGCCTGGAATTGGCGCTGGTTCATGCGCCGGGGACCTCACCAAAATTGTCTCCATGTTGGTCCAAAGGTAGGCTCCCGCGGCACACAGGCCAAAGGAGGTGACCACGAGGGCGAAGATCCAAGACAAGCGCCGTAAGGATTTGTGCAAAATGCGGTAACTCCGAGGCGCTCGCCTCATCAATCACATCCAAGATTCTCTGCCGTTCCAGACATCGATGCTTCTCGTTCACGAATAATGGGCACCGGTCAAGAGCTGCGGACGACGGTACGGTGCTAAGCGCAAGCTCGCCGGAAGCTCCACTATCGATGTCAGCAATTGCCCTTGCGTCTGGTGATTTAAACTTTTGACGGGCAGCTGACCGACCGATCATGGCTTGGACCTCAGGTGCTATTGTGCACCGGCTAGCAGATGCAGAGCCGCGAAGCTGGAGCGACGTCGAGATCCAGCATGAACTCGTGCATATGCGCCGCAATCCTTTGCTGAACGCGAGATAAGAGCAGCGAACGTCACCTCAGATTGTACCAGACTGGCGATCCATTTTGCTACTTTTAGGCGAACACTCTCGGGGCTTCAATATGAAGAGACTTCTGGCATTTTTGTTGATCGCTCAGTTTTTCTTGGTCGCCGCTCAGGCGGGGGCGCAGGGACTTCCTGCTCCCTCATACTGGAAGAATGAACGGGGCTCGGAACTGTTTGTTTGGTCCGCCAATGGCGGGTCCATCCAAGGGACTTTCACAAACCATGCTCAAGGGTTCGCCTGCCAGGGCATCCCTTATCCCGCTTCGGGAGCCGCCCGTCCAACCGGACTCTATTTTGTTGTTACTTTTGGTCAGTGCAATTCGTTCACCCGGTGGGTTGGAAAGATAAACGGTCTTCAAATGCCAACGTTATGGACGCTGTTCTACGTTGATAAGAGCGGCAAGCCCAGCAAGCTGAAGGGCGCCGATACATTCACGCGCGTATGGTAGTCTTCAGCTTTCTTGCGACGGCGACCTTAGATCGAAAATTCGCGCTCGCGAGTTACGACCTGACGTGAGACGCGCAAGCTCAGCTTAGGAAAGCTCTGGGCTGTCCACGGTTCAGTCAGATTCGATGCTCGACAGCCCGCAGGCCATCCAGGAACGGCCGAGGATTGCATCAAAAGGGTCTCCCCAGGTCTGAAAGGACAGTCTAAGCTTCATCCACATTTATCGGATGATCCATACATCAGCTTTTGTTTTCAGGTTCTTGTTTTGAAGTCCAGCGCGGGGTCCAGCAAGTGCCGTTAAGATGTGCGGCGTTCGTGCTATCGCGTTTGGTTAGAGAAATTGAGTTTTCAGGTCTCGATACTTAAAATTCTCGCCGGTCAGCCGGAAGGCCGTGCGAGCCTCGCCCTACTGAAGGACTACCTGGCGGTGTTCTACACCAGCGGTCCGGAGTGGACGGCTCGTATGAAGCAATTGGCAGAGCGGGCGCCGGATCTCAATATTTTCGGACAAGGGCTGGTCGCGCGAGAACCCGGACAGTGGATCATAACGGAAAAAGGCCAGGCCTTTCTTGCTTTGCTGGAACAGACGGGGCCCCCGGCTTCTCGGGAGCGAGCGCTCGAAGGCAGGGCTGAGAAACCACTCGCAAGTGAGCTTCCCGCGCATGCCCCGGGCCGACAAGACCAACGCGCCAGTCGCAGGCATCGCCGACGTAAGCGCCTGAGGACGCGCGATGGCCGGTCCACCTAGCCCTTTTGCAAGGCTAGCTCCCGACGACGATGTGGCTGCATATGTGCCGCGGCAGCCTCGCGTATGGCTTACACGCAAGACCTTGATGCCTCTGCAAACAGTGCTTGGATCAGCGACCGTATAAATGGAGCGATATTGTAGTGGCCACCGGCATTGTGAAGTGGTTCAGCCCGACAAACGTACTATGGCTTTATCAAGCCGGATGATGGCGACGCCTACGTATTCGTGCACATTAGGCCGTCGAGGAGGCGGGCTACTGAGGGGGGCACCGCTCCGCTTCGAGCGCAAGACTGGTAGCTCGGACAAAATGTCGGCACAAATCTCCGTATAAAATGAATTGCCTCGCCGAGACGGACATCGTTCCGTAATGACCAAGTCATTGCGAGTGATGCGTGCAAATCCTAGCACGCGTTTTGGATACCGGCGTTGGTGGGCACGGTGGATCGGCTGGTCCTCGAATTCGCTGGCCGCGATTCGCGACATCAGCGCGACTACGTCTGCGGATCAAAGCGCATAACGGAATCCTGTAGAGGTTCTCAAGTTTTTGACAGATTTAATCAGGGCGACTAGGTGAAGTTGCGTGGTACACTCGAAGCTGGGCCGGGGTTCATCCTCTTAGATATCGAACCGGAACGAACTCATCTGAGTGGCGATGGATTTTAGATCGGGCGCTTGGGATCTCAAAGCGATCAGCGAAGATCTATCCTCTTTGTTGAGCGCAGCCAGCAGCCAATCGTTTTGAGGATGGAGCTCTTGAGATCAGATGCCACCCAACGTGCCTGGATTAGCAACACGCCTCCGAAAAGAGCCGCGCGTCGGTGAGGATCTACTCAGGCGCTTCAGATGGGAGACCAGATCGATCGACATATGTCTTGACGATTTTCGGTCCTACCAAGCCAATGCGCTCGGCATTACTGGTCCGCAAATGATGATCTTGATGGCTCTGACGGAGCTGGAAGAAGGTAACGGTGTTCCCGTCAACGCTCTCGCGAAGCTGATGAGAGTAGTGTCGGGTTTCATCACCAGGCTTCGAAGGAGCTCGAGAGCAAGCGGTTCGTGAGCCGGAAGTCTGACGCGAATGATGCCCGGCACGTCCTTTTGTCGCTCACGGACACCGCTCGCAAGAGCCTTGCGAGCATTGTAAGTCAGCAGGAAGAGCTCGAGCAGTTCGTCTTTGACTATCTCAGCCTTCAAGAGGTTCGCCAAACTGGCGGGTTGCCTAAGTGGGCTCAGGTTTGGGTTCGAGAAGACTCGGCTGCACGCCGAGCTAAACTCTGAGGCAGATTGAGAGAGGACTGAAAAGAACGCGACCTCCTGTCGCCGCGCAAGAGTTGATATGAACGAGCGATCTGCTTCGGACCGTGAGTCGCCCCGCCGCGCCCCGCGGGCCGACCCATCCAGGCCCGCGCGAGCAGGTGCGGTGATGCTCTCGCGATAATCGGCCAGGGTCCGAACACCGTATCGCCGGCAGGCGGCCAAAGGTGCCGAGCTGGAACTACTCACCGCCCTCGTAGAATAGCTCGAGCGGAAGGCCGACCAGCGCCTTGCCGATCCAGTCGCGAGCAATCACATTCGACGGCCCCATTGCGATGGCTGCGCGCGCGTCGCGGAAGGCGCGCTCGATGGGCCCGCGGTGGTAGCCATAACCTCCAGTGACCGTGAGCGCGGCTGCAGCAACCTTGTTGGCGACTTCGGCCGCATGCACCTTGAACTCGGTCAGAGGAATCAGGATCTCGCTCTGCGGCGTACCGGCCCGCCATAGCTCATCGAGCCTTGAGGCAAGCTCCAGCCGCCAGGGCCGTAATGTCTCGACGAGGACCTTTGCCGCACCCAGCTCCTGCCGGATCGCCTGGTAGTCCGACAGGCTCTTGTTTCGGTCCTTATGGACGAAATTCGTGGCGTGCTTGACGGCTGCATTCAACGCACCGCGAGCGACACCTTCCCAGACCGCGCCGAGGCCGATCAGATAGACCGGGGATACGCCATCGTAGATGATCTCCTTGCCCTGCCCCTCAGTGCCGAGCCGGTCACGCTGCGGCACCCGGACGTTGCTGTAGCGGATCGGACCTGAGTGATTGCTACGAACACCGAGCGCATCCCAAGGCTTGGATTCGATGCCCTCCGACTTGCCATCGACAATGAAGAAGACGATGTCGGCCTGGTCCTTGGCGCCGGGGGTACGCGTCTGCACCACATAGAAGTCAGCCTGGCCGGAGCTCGTCGTGAATGACTTTTCGGCGTTGAGAAGATAATTGTCGCCGTCGCGCGATGCCTCCGAGAGATTATACCACCAGTGTCCACCGGTGGCGCGTTCGCTCGTCGAGTATGTCCCAAGCAGCGCGCCATTGTTCGCCTTGAGCCAGCGTTCCTTCTGATCGTCGTTACCAAACAGATTGATCGTCTGAGCTGCGCCGACATGCATGACGTAGACGAGGCCGGTCGACGCATCGGCCTGTCCGATGCGGTAAGCGGCTTCGGCAAAATCAATATGGCCAAGGCCGAGGCCCCCAAAGCGCGTTTCGTTCAACACGCCGGTCCAGCCAGCTTCCGCCAATGCCGTCAGATTTTCTCTTGGAAAGCGACTTTCCAAATCATTGCGATCGGCATCGACCTTTACGGCCGCATCGATCGCGGCATCCAGCCGAGAATAGATGTCGGAATCGATCTTTCGCGCCAGATTGTCGTTAGCCATTGGTTATTCTCCCCTGTATTCGTCAAAGCGTGGCAACGGCACGGATAAGCGGTGTCTCGGCGACATCGGTTTGCGGCGAAACGCCGAGGTAAAGGGTCTTGATGTCGTCGCGACTGCGCAATTCGGTTGATGCGCCGGACAGCACGCTGCGGCCGCTCTCAAGCACGACAGCATAGTCGGCAAAGCGCAGCGCAACCGTCGAATTCTGTTCCGCAACCAGGATCGAGAGCCCCTGCTCGCTGTTCAGCTGCTTCAGCGCCCGGAAAATGCCTTCGACAACGAGCGGCGCAAGCCCCATGGAGGGTTCGTCCAGCACCAAGAGGCGTGGACGTGACATCAGCGCACGGCCGATCGCCGTCATCTGCTGCTCGCCGCCTGAGGTGAGCCCCGAAATCGACCTGCGATGATGCTTTAGTCGTGGGAAAAGCTCGTAGATCTCGTCAAGGTCTGCGCGGATGATGCGAGACTTTGCATCGCGGCCAATGGCGCCGGTGATAAGGTTCTCCTCGACGGTCAGCGAGGGAAAGCAATGCCGGCCTTCAAGCACCGGAACGATCCCGGCCCGGACCAGCTTCGCGGGCGATGCGGACACGATGTCGCGGCCATCGAAGATGATGCGCCCAGCCGCCACTTGACCGCGCCGAGCCGGAAGCAGCGCCGAAATCGCCTGAAGCGTTGTCGACTTGCCGGCTCCGTTGGCGCCGAGGACGGCGACGATCTCGCCACGTCGAACCGCAAAGGATACGTCGGTCACCGCGCGAATGGCGTGGTTGTAGGTTGCCGCCAGCCCTTCGACCGATAGCAGAACGTCACTCATGCCCTGATTCACCCCGCCTGAAGGCTGCGGGAGCCGAAGCTCCCGCAGAGACCCCAGCATTGCCTGGTGCTACTGGCCGACCTGATCATCGCCGGACGTACGGATCTTGATGTTGTGCTCCTTTGCATAGGCGGCCGACGACTTCTCGATGATGGGCCGCAGGGACGCCCAATCCGGCGCGATCCAGTCCGAGACGACCTTCCACTTGCTGCCATCCCACTGCTGGAAGGTGACGCGGCCATCCCCCTCGTGATTGTCCCAGGTGACGTTGATCGAATGGAACAAGCCCTTGGCGCCCAACGCCTCGACTCGTGCCGGGTCGAGCTGCAGGTGCTCAAAACCCCAGCGGACCTCGTCGCCCGTCAGGGTACGCTTGCCGAACTTTGCCTGCGCAATCCGGACAGCTTCGACATTGAGGATGCCGTTTACGATTCCGAGGTTGTGATAGACGCTGCCGATGCGCTTCTTGTCGTCAAGATTGCCCTTGTTCGCGCCATATACGGTCTTGATCACCTCCTGGAGCACAGGATATTCGGCGCCGGAGGCCTGGGTCGTGATTGCAATGTAGCCCTTGGCGGCGTCACCGGCGGGAATGACATCCTCTTCGGAGTTGGACCAGACGTTGCCGATGATGTGATCGGCAGGGAAGCCGACCTTCTGCGCCGTCTTCAAGGCCACCGGATTCATCACGCCCCACCCTCGCAGGACCACGTAGTCGGGCTTGGCTCTGCGGATCGACAGCCATTGCGATTGCTGCTCATTGCCCGGGTGCGGGACTTCGATCTGCTCCAGCTCAAAGCCGTATTTGTCCGCCAGGAGCTTGTAGATCGGGATCGTCTCCTTGCCGTAGGGCGAACCATGATAGAGCACAACGATCTTCTTGCCCTTCAGCTTGTCCGCGCCGCCTTCTCTGGAGACGATGTAGTTCACGATGCCGGAGGTTTCGCTGTAGGGGTTGAGCAGCAGCGGAAAGACGTAAGGGAAAATGCGGCCATCGGTCGAATCGGTACGGCCATGGTTGATGGTGATCAGTGGCACCTTGTCCTTAGTGATGCGGTCGATCATGGCATAAGCGATGCCGACCGACAGCGGATTCCAGGCCGCGATCCCAGGGTGACTCTTTAGCCGATCATAGACCTCGACGCCGCGTTCCACCTCATACTGGGTCTCGCCTTCATCCCAGGTCAGCTTGACGCCGTTGACGCCGCCATCGCGAATATTGATCAGATTGAGATAGTCGATGAAGCCACCAAAGAACCCGGTACCGCCAGCAGCATAGGGGCCAACGCGATAGCTCTGCAGCGGAAAGAATTGTTCGTCGGCGTGCGCCGTGAACGAACTGGCAAGGCCGACGGCGATTGCCGCGCCCATCGTTACTTTCAAATGTCTGAAGATGTTCATTACAAGCTCCTTTGGGTTAAGCAAATCTCAGCCTGGGATCGCCGGGCGCCTGGCCGTCCGAATGGCAGCCCAGGCGCGATCCCACAGGGCGATCAGTCCGCGCGGTTCGGCGATGAGGAAGGCAATGATGAGCGCGCCAATGACGATGCGCTGGCTCATCTCCAGCACGCCGGAATCGAACACGTTTCCAAGCAGGGTGGCGCCGATACGCGACAGCAGAAGTGGGAACACCACGATGAAGGCCGCGCCGACGAACGAGCCGCGGAGCGAGGCGAGGCCGCCAATGATGATGATGAACAAGATCTGGAACGAGCGATCCAGATTGAATCCGGCCGGCTCGACCGTGCGCAAATACGCGAACGCCCAGAGCACGCCGGCAACACCAATCAGGAACGACGAGATGGCGAAGGCGAGCAGTTTGGTTCGCAACAGCGGCACACCAATCACCTTGGCCGCGATCTCGTGATCGCGTACCGCGATGAAGTTGCGGCCAGATTGGGAACGCAGCAGCCGCAGCGTCAGCAGAGTCAAAACGACCACGATCGTCACCGAAAAGACGTAACGTTCGGCGGGGGTCGTGAACGGGATGCTGCCGATGCTGAGAATCGGCGCGTCGATCACTCCTGATGGATTGTCGTTGGAGAACCAGCTGAACTTGGTCAGCGCCCACTGCACGAAGAACTGCGCAGCGAGCGTTGATACGGCGAGATAGAAACCGCGCAACCGTAGGCTGGGGAGCCCGAATACAATGCCGATAGCCGCCGCGACGCCTCCGGCCAGCACCAGATCGATGAGCAGCGGCAATGCCGGGATACGAAGGTGAAGATTGTAGGCGGCGTAGGCGCCGACAGCAAGAAAGGCGGCCGAGCCGAGTGAGACCTGACCCGCATAACCAGTCAGGACGTTGAGTCCTACGGCGGCCAGCGACAGCGCAAGAAACGGCGTGAGCACCGCGTCGAGCAGGTAGTCCGTCCCCGCGAGCGGAACGATGCCGTAAGCGGCCATCATCACGAGGCCGATCCACATCGCGTTGCTGGAGAACCAGTTCGATTTGGCGGAGATGAGAGTCGGCATAACTTACACCCTCTCCACCAGCTTCTGCCCGAACAGGCCCGACGGCCGGATCAAGAGGAGAGCCAGTGCCGCGAGATAGGCGGCCCAGGCCTCGATGCCGCCGCCAAAGAATGGTCCGACATAGACTTCCGCCAGTTTTTCGATGGCACCTACCAAAAGTCCGCCGACGATCGCCCCCGCGATCGAGTCGAAACCACCGAGGACCAAGACTGGGAGCGCCTTCAGGACGACAAGCGAAAGTGAGAACTGCACGCCGAGCCGCGCGCCCCATAGCAGCCCCCCGACGAGAGCAACGATCCCCGCCACGGTCCAGACCGCGGCCCAGACCCGTGGCAGCCGCAGGCCGACCGCAAGCGCTGAAAATTGATCATCGGCCACGGCGCGAAACGACAGCCCGGTGCGAGTGTAGCGAAAGAACAGCGCAAACAGCGCTACCAGGCTGCCAGCGACTGCTGCTGCAAACAGGTCGAACCGGCTGATCAGCACGCCCGCCACCTCGAACGGCGTGTCGCTGATGCCAATGTCGAGGCCATGCACCTGCGTGCCCCACAGAAGCTGGGCTGCGCCCTCGATGACGTAGGAGAGTCCGAGCGTCGCCATGAACAGGGTGATCGGCGGCTCGTTGACGAGCGGCCGTAGCACCAACCGTTCGGTGGCGATGCCCAGCACGACCATGACGACCAGCGTCGCGGCGAGTGCGGCAAGGAATGGCGCGCCGCGCTCGACCAGACTGACGAAGGTCAGGGCCGCGAACAGCAGCATCGCGCCTTGCGCGAAGTTGAGCACGCCTGAGGTCTTGTAGATCAGCACGAACCCGATTGCGACCAGCGAGTACATCACACCCGAGAGCAGGCCGCCGATCAGCACCTCAAGCAGGAACTGGTAATCGAGCATTAGATCGCGAGCTCCTTATCGTCCCCATGTGCGACGCCGAGATAGGCGTCGATCACTGCAGGATCGCCGCGGACCTGATCGGGCGTGCCGTCCGCGATCTTTCGTCCGTAATCGAGCACGGCCACGCGATCGGAAAGCCCCATCACCACGCCGATGTCATGCTCGATCAGGACGATTGCTGCGCCAAAACTGTCGCGAGCGTTGCGCACATGCTGTGACAGCTCGCGCTTCTCGGCCAGAGTCACGCCCGCGAACGGCTCGTCCAGCAGCAGGAGCTTCGGCCGCGCAACGAGGGCCCGCGCCAGCTCGACCCGCTTCTGCAGTCCATAGGGAAGCGCTCCGGCAAGGCGGTCACGAACCGCGGTAAGATGCAGAAAGCCGATCGCTTCTTCGGCGGCCGCGCGATTCTCCGCATCGACCCGTCGCGCCAGTGGCGAGCCGACGATCTGCCGCAAAAACCCCGCACGCACGCGATGCGCCAGCCCCATCAGCACATTGTCGAAGACGGAAAGCCCCTTGAAGAGCGCAAGATTCTGAAACGTCCGGGCCACGCCAAGGACTGCCAGCTGCGAAGTTGGCGCTTCGCGAAAGGAGCGCTCGCCGAACCGCACCTCGCCGCGATCGGGCTTGTAAATTCCACTGACGATGTTGAGGAGCGAGCTCTTGCCGGCGCCGTTCGGACCGATCACGGCCAGGATCTCACCCGGCGCAACCTCCAGATTTATCTCGCGTAGGGCTGCGACGCCGCCGAACGCCAGCGAAATGTTCGCAAGTCCCAGGGCTGGCCGCCCGGGCGTCTTGGCAGACTCGTCCGCGACCCCGTCCAGCGCGTCATTGCGCCTTTCGGTCGATACATCCGCGTATCGGCGTGGAGGCATCTCCTCCAGCCGATACGCCCCCGCCCCTGTCACAATCGCCGCCACGTGCTTGCCCCTCGTTTTGCGCCTATTCGGCAGCCTGAATACGTACAGGCGTCCTTGCCTCGAGTTCGCGGACCAACGGGATCACATGCTTGCCGAAATATTCGACCTCTTCCTGGAAATGCAGGAACCCGAGCAGGATCAGGTCGGCGCCAGCGTGCTTGAGCTCGATGATGCGTTCAGCGACTTGCTGCGGCGTTCCGATCAGGTTCGAGCGGAAGCCATCATTGTATTGAACGAGGTCATGGAAGGTGGATTTGGCCCAGTTGCCCTCACGCTCGGGACTGGCGTTGCCGGCATTCTGGACCTCATGGTGGAAGCCGCGAACTGCATCGGGGATCGCCTTGTCGAGGATCTCGTGCAGAACGTCCTTGGCTTCCTTTTCAGTTTGCCGGACGATGCCAAATGCATTGATGCCGATTTTGGTCTGAAAGCGCTTGCCGAAGGTCTTCTCCTTGGACCTGATGTCCTCGACCTGTGCTTTCAGCCCCTCTGGCGTATTCCCGTTGGTGAAATACCAATCGGACACGCGAGCGGCCATATCGCGGGCCGCGCGCGAAGAGCCGCCCTGGAAAATTTCGGGCAGCGGATCGAGTGGCTTCGGCTTGAGCGAGTAGTCGTTAAACCGATAGAAGTCCCCCTTGAGCGTGAAGCTCTCCTGCGTCCAGATCCCACGCAAAGCGTTGATAAATTCCTCCGAACGCCGGTAGCGCTCGTCGTGGTCGAGCCAGGGCTCGCCGATCGCATGAAATTCGCCGCGGAACCAGCCGGATACGATATTAACCGCAACGCGCGCATTGGTGAGCTGGCTGATCGTCGCAATCTGCTTGGCGGCTACGGCCGGATTCCACGGACCGGGAAGGAGAGCGGCGATCACCTTGAGCTTTTCGGTCGCAGCCAGCAGCGCGTGCGAGAAGGCCACCGGCTCATGCTGCTTGTCGGCCCCATAACCCGCCGTGAACCGGATCTGACTGAGTGCGTAGTCGAAACCTGCTCTCTCGGCGATTTGCGCAAGCTTCCGGTTGTAGTCGATGTCCCAGCTGGTACGCTGCTCGATCGACGAAATCACAAGGCCACCAGATACGTTCGGCACCCAGTAGGCGAATTTGACCGGCTCGTTGTTCACAGACATGCTGTCTCCTTGAGAATGACGCTTGCGGTGAAACACCCGACGGCCTCAGCGAGGCAGCTCTGTGCGACCACGCCGCTCAGGACGAGCGGGTGCCGATGCTGCTGTTCAGCCACTGCGGTGTTATGATTTCGAAGGGCTAGAGCGATCTAAGGCCAGGTCGCTCCTGCGAATTGAGACGCTACTCAGGAGCGACACGAACGCAACTGATCGACAAGTTCGCGCACGATCGAACACCTCGGCTTGTCGAAGATGTTGTTGCGCATTATCCGCGCTCCTGACTGGCACCATTGCCTGATGATCCATCCTCTCAGAGATTGTCCGGCGCTGCGAGTCCAAGACGAACTATTTTTCGTCGCGCGGAGATAATCAGCTTCCTTTTATTTCGCCGCGCACGCACGTTTGTTGCTGTACAGCTGTGGCAATCACGCATCGCCGCAGAGAGCAGTTTCAATGTCGTGGCCGTTTGCACCTTGGCACTCGGTTCAACGACTTCGGCGATTTATTGGAATAGTCTTATTGCATTCGCTGGCACCTGAGACCAATTACACTCCGCCCAAATAGCTAAAGAGCTTGAATTCACAATTTGGGTGAGCGGACCAGTGTTCTACAGTCGAACATGCAAACACACTTTTTACACCGCGCGGTATGACGTCTCTCGAGTAATACGGTGGGAGTGCTGCAATAGTATCGATCGCGATCGGAAGGTCCTGATCTTTGAGGGCTGCCCAGCGATGATCGGCGTCCGCGCGCGCAGGTGCTCCTTCTGAGTTTGTTAACCCTCGGCAGATCAAGCAGAAAGACGGCACAAGGCCGCCCATCGACGCCGATTATCGCAATGGTTGCGATGTTAAGAGCCCCTCCGTGAGCGCGTGTCGGTCGCCGAGCGGGCCGAGCGCGACATCACGAAAGATCGGGACCACTAGCGCGATGGCGGCAACAGGCTCGAGGCATTGCGCGCTCGAACTTAGCGTCGACTGATACCCCCCGACACGGCCTCGACGAAGAGAAGAGCATGCCCGAGCAAATGAACGCCGAGCTTTACCGCAAACTGCAGGAACTATCGCACCATAACGCGGTCGCCCGCGCGCTTGTCTTCTTGTGGCACTCCGGCACGCTGACCTACGAGGACTGGTCGACGAAGGCGATCTCTCTGCTCATTGATCAGAACGAAACGCTCTCCGCGATCGCTGTGGATGCGGAAAAGCGCGCCTGCCGCCTGCCCAAAAACCCGCCACTAGCTTCGCCCACGCGTTGAGAGAGCCCGTCCCGTGCCAGACACCCCCAAGACCGAAACACCGCACTCGCGGTCCGCACTGCGGCTTGTCAGCGGCGCGAAACAGGAGCCGCTGCGCTGCTCTTCCGCCGGCCGCGATGCCCAAAACGAGAAGACGCTTTGCTTCTACTTCAACCGGCGCGTGACCGACGACGAGATGCGGTTCCTTCAGACTGTCATACGGCAGGTGGCACTCATGCGCGAGATTGACGGTCACTGAGAAAAATCCCGCCCCTCAGGTTGAAGCAGGTTTGTTAGCACAAACCGAGGCCGCCAGAGGCTAGCCCTAGCCACCGATTGAAAAGCCCGACGCTATAGCGGAACTCGGACTTAAGGTCATCCCGACTTTCGATCACGATCGGGTCCGTCCCCCCCATTCGAGCGCGGCCCGGTAAACGGGTCATCGTTAGACTCGCTGCGAACGTAATGGTTGGGATTACCGTTGGCACAGCGAAGCCCGTGCCGCGCCGCAAATATGCAGTGGCGTCAAAGGCGGCAGCTGGTGCACGGTTCTTGTCCATGCGTGCCGCCAAACGTCGCAGCCGGTACTTCTTGCATTCGGGAGTGAGCGGACACGATCGTAATCCACTGGAGGAGGACCTACCGAAGCTGCATTGGTGTCAAATGCTTAGCAACGTTTGGTAGCATTGGTCGTTAACCATTTTGGCCGATGATCGAGAGAACAAGCGAAAGGATCATCGCAGGATCGCGAGAGTCGTGCTGCATTGCAGCAACATCCCGAGGGCTATTTACCGGGTTTGCGAGGAGGTCACGTTGCTTTGATGACGGGATAAGCGCATGATCCTTGAATGATTTGCGTTTTTCCTGGTTGGACGCCAAGTGATTTAACCTGACCCTTGGAGCGGCGATGCCGAACAGCCTGACCGTGAGCCGATTTGGCTTATTCATATCGCGTGATGATGACCGTCTCGTTGAACCTCTTGCTGGCGATAGCCTAGTTCAGGCGTTTCGGAGTCAGGCTGCCGCACTCGCCCAAAGATTGTACGGCTCTCTCGCAGGATCAGTACCCGCGGTCGAAATTGTCGCATCGACGAACCCGTCAAGCGCAAGATCAGGGACTCACGAAAAAGCTCGTTTTGACACGCTCATAGCAAAGCTTCCACGCATTGAAGAAACTATTACGTTCGCCAGCGTTCCTTGGATAATCAGTCGCCGAATAACACTGACATCATCTGCACTTCAGAGTTCATCCGGTCGTTCCAAGCTGTGGCTCAGCATCCACGGCATGCCGCAGAAGCCTAACCGGTCACAATCTGGAGCGCGCGCGACCGCGTTCTTGGCTTGGGTTAATCAGAACGAGTTGCATCTTCTCTCGGAACTACGTGCGGCTTTCGTTGAAAGTCTCCGTGCAGTGCCGAAGACGGCCGCGAGCGGCTTAAAGTTTAGGGATGGATCTGTCCGTCTCAATTTTACAGATGATGATACCAAGCCGGTCGCCCATCTTGTTGATGCTATCCACTACGATCACATCGAACTAAATCAGCTTAGAACCACGTCTGATGAGGAGCTTCGGAAGGGGCTGGAGACGGTAGACCACTTCGCGTCGCATGCGTTTGCTGACCACAAATTAAAGCCCAAAAAGTTTTCGGTGCTAAACACAACGTACGGCATGCAAGCGGTCGTATGTCGGCTCGAGGGTGCGCCACGCTATTCGAGCCTTTTGTCGGGTGTCGCTCGTCACATGGGCGACGGTGGCGGTTATCAGGACGAGCTCGATAAGCTTGACGCTGAGCGGCCTTTAAGTCTTGATCAAATTCGCTCTCGATCAGCTGCGTTGCACATAAGCGCCGGCCTGGCGTCTGCTGAAGCGCTACGTCTGGAACGCCGAGTGCGAACCCAAGCCGGTCATACGTCTCCCGCCTTTGCGTCTTAAGTCGTTTCAGCAAGAACATCTAGATTCTCAAAGCGCCTCAAGAGCGCATGTTGGATATATTTAGGGTTGGGGAATGCCGCGGGGGCCAATTGTTGCGCCGATCTACAAGCAAATATTTGATGCTGACCCGTTACTGTTATCTGAAGCAAATCAGAGGCGTTACGGGAGGTCGCTTCTTGAACACTTGTTGGTATTCCGTCCGCTGACAACAAGCCGTGCTTATCCGGTCGATCCGAGTAAGCCGCCTGCAGTCCGCAAGCTACGAACTGCTCCTCCCCTATCTCAGCTAGTAAAAGATGCTTACTTCGAAGCGCGGTCACGTCGCTCGAAGGTCGCCGGCTTGTCGGACCAGGACCTTGCGAACCTAAGGGCGATAACAATGGTCAGCGACGACAGCACGATCGAGCGCGCTGACAACAATCACAAGAACCATGCGAAGATTGAAGCCGGGCTCGATCGATGGTCGCAACAGGAGTTTGATCGGCGCCTAAGGGTCGCGGCAATCGGGTATCGCGTCCCAATCAGCAAGCTCAGCACTGCAGAACTAGGCGAAGACCTCCGTTTTCTGGCGCCTCAGGACGACACGCCAGTTGTGTCGAACGAGGCCCCGCTTCCAACCGAGCTTGGTCGAACAACGTTAGCCGAGAAGGCCGATATCCATGATTGGCACGACGCAATCTCGGCGCTGGCGCGTCGCACGCTGGACCGCCAATCGCGTATTATCGTCATCCCGGAGTTTTGTCTTCCCCCGCGGAATTCCCGGTCGATCGCGCAAGATCTGCGCAATGCCTGCTCCAACGCGGCTCTCGATTATTTTTTCTTTGCTGGGACACGGCACGAAGATCGGTACAATCGCGGTCTAATCTTATCGAAAAGGCACGGCAAGACTTCGATTCACGACCATTGGCATTACAAAGCGGCGTCGGCCCGTGGGCTCGGCGAGAATGTGCTAGGCCGCGCCGGAACGACCGCGTTGAGCTATGAAACGAGCGTCATGTTCAACTCCGATGAGATGCGCGTCGCAATCGCTATATGCTACGACACCTACGATCCCACGACGTTCCTCAACGTTTTTCTTGATGCCGTGCGCAACCAAGAAGCTCGCCGTCCGCGAATCGTACTCGTCCCATCCTTCAATCCTTCGCCCGATTTCGTCGCTCTTTTGCGCGATCTAAGCTTTCTCGCTCGCTGCGCCGTGGTTTATGTGAACGGACTAAATGGCGACGCTGAGGGCTTTATGTGTGGGTTTAGCCTGTCGGACTTCGATCGACGGCCCGACGGCATCGTCGAAACCTTGCTGGCGAGGGAAGGCGCTTTGAAAGGCGAGATCAATAATCTCATCGCGGGAGCACTCGATCCCAATAAAGTAAAACAGCTAAGCCGAAAGAGAACCCAACTTAAGGAAGTTGAAATACTTAGAGGGCGCATTGAAACGCTGAAACTGCGCGGCGCCTTGGACCATATTATCACCTTCGAAGACTGCCCGCACTGCGCCACGCCTGGTGCGCTTCACACACATCGGCTCTGCTATCGAGATATCCAGTATTACAATCTCGACCTAGCGCTACTTTCCGCATTGTTCGACTTTCGACGTTTTTATTTTTTGGACGAACCTTTTTTGCCCGACCCACTGAGAGCGCACAACCTGCAAACGTCTGCGGCTCTGCTTCAAGGTTAAACCTAAATCAATCGAGCATTTCGGTTGCGATCGCCTGGCAACGGACAGGAGCATCCTCGATATGGAGCCTCTTAGCGCCGACGCGGAAATCAGAGCGGTGACGTGAACGGTCAGCAGATTACCGCGCGCCTATTAACTGCATTAGTGCAGACGCGGATGGGATTCGGGACGATGGCGCCTGTCGATCGGCGACAGGTGATGCGGCCCCGGTCTTCTTGCCTTCCAGCATGACCGACGATTGGGTCGCGACATTCAATGTGAGGAGTGCGCAGAGTTGCAATGGGAACGGTCAAATGGTTCAATGCCGTCAAAGGCTACGGCTTCATTCAGCCGGAAGGATAAACTAAGCTTTCAACGGACGGCTTCGTCTCACTTCCGGCGCTAGCTGGATGCGCTCACGAGAGGATCGTTGGTTTCGTCGCAGTCCACGCGGCGGATTTCGCTTCAGCATCTTCGCACCGGGCTCTGCGTTGGTAAAGCGCGGCCTCGCCGGCCTGTTTCGAAGCGGCGGTCCCACACCCGTCCAGAGGACATGGCGAGACAGCATACTTAGATCGGGGTTGTTTGAGATGGAGACCTTGTAGTGGCAACCGGTATTGTGAAGTGGTTCAGCGCGAAAAAGGGTTATGGATTTATCAAGCCCGATGATGGCGAAGCCGACGTATTCGTGCACATCAGGTCAGTCGAGAAGACCGGATACACCTCCCTTGCTGAGGGGCCGGATCAGCTTCGAGCGTAAGACCGGCAGCTCCGGCAAAGTGTCCGCAGACAGTCTGCATATGGGATGACTTTTTTCGCGACGAGGGGAGGCATGGTTTTCTGAGGACCAAGCCACCACTATACGAGGTGCACCAGCTGGCGTGCCTGCTTCCAAAGCGAGAGCTGGAAGGCCGCCTTGGTGCCTCGCTGAGCACGCTCTCGCGCTGCATTGCAGCTCAAATTCTTATACGGGCGGCGGTGGACATATCCTGCCGAGGCTATCGATTTTTTGACGAATCTAATCGCAACGATTTTCTGAATTTGCGTGGTACATTCGAAGCCGGACTGGGGCATCCTCATAAATCGAACCGGAACGAATGGTCTGGCTGTGGCGCCTGACTGATCGGGCGGTTGGGCGTCAAAGTGATCAGCGAGGATCGGTCCTCTCTGCTGAGCCCAGCCAGCAAAGCCATATTTTGAGGATGGAGCTCCTGGGATCAGATGCCACCCAAGCTGCCTGCATTAGCAACACGCTCCCGGAAGGAGCCGCGCGACAGCCAGGAACTACTCAGGCGCTTTACATGGGAGATCAGATCAATCGACTTATGTCTTGACGATCTTCGGTCATACCACGCGAACGCGCTTGGCAATAATGGTCCGCAAATGATGATCTTGATGGCTCTGACGGAGCTCGAAGAAGACCATGGCGTTCCCGTCTGCTGTCGCGAAGCTGATGAGAGTTGCGTCGGGTTTCATCGCCAAGCAATCAAAGGAGCTCGAGAGTAAGCAGTTCGTGCGCCGGAAATCTGACATGAAGGATGCCAGGTACGTCCTTTTGTCGCTCACGGCCATCGCTCCCAAGAGCCTTGCGAGCATTGCAGGGCCGCAGGAAGAGCTTGAGCAGCTCGTCTTTGATTATCTCAGCATTCAGGAGTTCGCCAAACTGGCGGCCTGTTTGAGTGGACTCAGGTCTCGGTTGGAGAAGGCTCGGCTGCACGCCGCGCTGAAACCCTGAGACAGATTGAGACAGTGCTGGGAAGAACGCGGGCCTTCTGCTATCTTCCGAGAGACGATCTGAGCCAGAAGATCCGTTTCTAACAGTGTCGCCCCGCCCCTGGAGCGGATATTCCCGTCCAGATGCAAGCGCGGCACCGGGCGCAGTCGAACGAACGGCCCAATCAGCCGATTCAGCGGCCGGGGTCGAGCGAACCGCGACGAGAGTCTGACCGGCGCGCCCGTCCATCCAACGCTGCTTGGCTGACCGGACGGCATTCGCCTCAGCGCAATTGCCTTCCCTGTCGCTCGAAGGCGTAGATCGGATTGATACCGCAATAAGCATCTGTGCCGGATGCGGTAGCCATGCACTGACTGTAAGTCGAGAACTGGCAGTTGCCCGGATATCCCCAGGCTCGGCCCTGCAGGCAATAAACGTCTTGGCGAGCCGGCGGGGTGTACGAATAAACTCGTGAAGCAGCGATCGAACCTGTTCCAAAGCTGACGAGGATGGGAAGTGCTAGGATTCCAGTAGCGAGAAGGTAACGCATGAGATCTCTTGCCTCCTTAATTCGCTGAAGGATAGAGTATCCGAATTAGATGGCTTGATCTTAGTCAATTGTCGGTGTTGGGTCCAGTTGGACCACCGTCAGCAAGACAATCACCCGTGGCAGAGCCTCGACGGGGGCAGTTGAGCAGACGTTGATATCAGGGTGGGGGCAATAAGAGGGCCGGAGCCGATGATCCGCACCCGTCCTTGGTCCAGGACAAACTCGCCCGCAATCCGAAGCCGCCTTCAAAGATACTCCGCTGTGAAACGCTTCTTTTAAGGGCGACTTGGCACCTTCGCGCAGCAAAACATTCCTATAGCAGTCAAACCATGATCGCTTTATTCGCTCCGACGCGTGTTGCGGGGCACCCCTCGACCGGAGGGCCACATATTGCGTCACCTCAACCGTTCCGCGCACACTGCGTCACAACGACATGACTTCTTCTCTTCATAGTTGCTTGTTACAATGACATCCATAGATTGAGTGGGATCGATTCGCGAGGCTCCAATTCACTTCGCACATTCTGGTTCAGGAGTGCCGGACCATGTCCGTGAGTATCACCACAGACCATAGATTCCGAAAGGCGAGAATAGCGGTGGATACTGGTACGGTGGAGAACGAATCCGGGCCAAATATCAGCATCCGGGACGCTCCTGAGGTCGTTGCAATCTCTCCTATGAAATATTCAGGCGAGCATGTCGTCGATCAAACGCCGCCTGCCATCGCCTCTCGGAAGCCGTTCGGCAGGCGGACAACGACCTTCCCCCTAGCCAGCATTTCCATTGCGACGATCCGCAGCGTTTTTGGCTCGCCATAGCCGTCTTTCTGCTCGGCTAATCGCTCAAACAGAGCTGGACGCTTGTAGGGCGCAAGGAATAGCCGGTCACGCCCCCGCCGCCGGACTGTCGCTAACAAGCTCGCCCGTCAGTATCCTCTCACGACGAGCTGAACATCGTTTGCCGGTGTGCTATACGCATTTCATTGAGAACAGCTTTGTTTGAGAGCTTCGATGTCTCTTTCGATTGGATTGATTGTCGACGGCTATGTGAAACTAAACAACCGCAGCGCGCTGGACGACCTTCTGGCGCATCGGCGTGAGCTACTGCAGCAGTTGAACTGCGTTACCGGGGTTGATCCGAAGCCAGCGATCGCTCAGGTCAGTCGAGACATCACAGTGATCGAAAAGGCACTTGCGGCGCTCGCACAGGAGTAAACAGCAATGGCGCGCCGACTCGCTTGAGTGATGGCGCTCCGGCGCCGAACACTGAGTTCGCCCTCGCTTCGGGATGAAGGCTGTTAGCGCAACGCCTCACCGACATCGTGGCGCAAGGGTGGGCACGCCAAGGCTTTGATATGCTGCCTGTTGTGCGAGCTCTCGCGTTTCAACGATTGGCCTCGCAGCGAGCAACGCGCCGACCGATTCACATCGGATAACGCCGCGTCTTGGATGACGTTAGGCCGCCATCGAGCGACTACGATACACCTCTGCGAGCTAGCCGGATTACTACGGCGCGCGCGACCCTGGATAACAGGCCAGGATCCTCAGCACTGTGACTTGGAAATTCACCTCAATTGCAAGCCATGTCCTAGATCTATCGCCACATCGTTGGTGCTCTGGAAAGCGCTTCCTGACCGATCTGTTTAAGCAGATCGGGGCGCGTCTCACCTTTGGTGGCGGCCTCCAGAATTGCGGAGGCAACGTAGGCGCGGACGCCGGCGTCATACGGTGAGACGCCTTTGCAAACCTCATCCAGGATCGTGCGCAGAAGTGCGGTCGTGGCACCGTCCAGCATTGGGAGATCTCCCTCCTACCATCGAGGAAGATAAATGAGCATTTGCTGGACCGCAACTCAAGCACATCAGATCTTATGAGCTACCGCGACTACCGGTCAGCAGATTTCCAGCGCGGTGCAATGTCCAGCACCTCTGCGATCGTTGATCCATTGCGGCAGCTCGCTTGATCGGCCTGCTTTTGTCTTCTCGTCGGCCGTCTCGGCTTAACAGACAAGCTTGCTAGAGCTCAGAGGCCAATGTGAGCGCCCTGCGATCATGCTCTGCGATTCTGTACGGCATGCTCGGCCATCTATTGCGCGCCGGACTGACTGGGCGGCAGGCCATTGCTCGAACGGTGCCAGTTCGTTGCCGAGCCTCGTCAAGTTCAATTGCGGCTAGAGGATCTGCCGTTCATCGCGCCCGCTGCGTCCAACCAATGCTTCGGCATACCTGCCCCGATTGCGTCGGTAGAAATCGCTTGCGACTGCCTTGCTCGGATGTCTCGTGTCACAAGACGGCACTATCGGCTCGAAACCCGAGTGCTTGGCATCAAACACTGCAAAGGGACATCGCGATTAATTCTTGCGGTGAAGCATATCTTTGCGTCAAAAACCAGCGCCGCCCAACCTCTGGCGACGAAATCGAGCCTAGTCTGGGGCGCGCGCAGTGCCCCTTTTGCTCGCCCCCTCGCCGCTCTTGAGAGAGCTTTAGCTTGATGCAACTTGACGAGGTCGCCTGCGCGATCGCGAAGTGATTTCATGGTCATGGGCGTGTGGTGGTTGATCCATAATCGCACGTATTGGCAGCACACGATTTTGAGCGAATCTCCTGGCAATGCCCGCTTGCAGACGGATGATTTCGGAAGCGACTTGCCTTTTGGATATATAAGCCTGGTGTAGCTGAAGGACCCCAGCAGCAAGACGCGAACGTAGCGTGAAACTTCATCGGGAACGCTGCCGTAATGCAGGATTCGAGCGCGAGAGCGCGGCTCGTTGCATCAATCGATATTGCCATTTTGTTACAGTCTCCGCCCAGAGCAATCACATGACGCCGAGGCGCTTCGTCCAGCGAAGGGAAGCGACCTGGGCTGTTCAGATTATTTGCCGTATTTGTCGAATCGGAAAGGGAGCTACATGAATCATCTCGGCAGCAGCTATCGTCGCGCACCATCTGTGATGGCAGACGAACAGCACGAGCTGGAGCGCTGCAAGCAGGAGATTGCGCGCCTCAAACAGCTGGTTGTACGGCTTTCTGAAATTGCTTTGCGCGACCTCGTAAAAAACGCACAAAGCGGTCGGAACTCCCGGAGTGTCTGAGCGAGCCGCCGAAATCATAATACAGAAAGCGAACTCGCACTTGGCTGCTCTCGGCAGCGTGGGAGCGGCCGGGCCCTCCACCCCGTCAGCGGCAGAGCCAATCTCCAACCGACATCATGAGCTCGAGCCGTGGGGCAGTTGCTCAGCACGCAAAGGGCAGTTCCGGATCCCTTCGAGAGTTCTTCCAGGATGTTGAGGATTTTCCAGGATGTTGAGGATTTCATGTTCGACGCATCCGGTCCGACTGTTTGTGAGCGCAATCACTTGCGTGATCTGGCTACGATGGCGACCAGGACAGGACTACATTGTCGATCAACCGAGTGGAGCCGACGTACGCTGCGACACAGAGCACCGCCGGATAGCGCAGAGGGCTCTCGGCAATCCTTAGGGTTCCAGTGTCGACAAGCTCAAGGTACTGCAGTCGATCGATTCCTTCCAAATGCCTTCTTGCAAGCGCAATCAACGTTGCCGCATCGCGCTCCCCTGAGGCAAACTCATGCGCTGCGGCGAACAAGCCACGGCTGATCGCAAGGCTCCGACCACGTTCTTCCGGGCTGAGATAACGGTTTCGACTGCTCATTGCCAGCCCATCTGCCTCCCGCACAGTTGGCACAGTGACAATCTCGATCGGAAGATTCAGATCAGCCGTCACGCGGCATATCACAGCGCATTGCTGAAAATCCTTCTGTCCAAAGTACGCGACGTCCGGCTGCACCATGTTGAATAGCTTGCAGACGACAGTCGCTACACCACGAAAATGTCCAGGCCTGAAAGCTCCGCAGAGCGGCTTTGCGAGTTCGCCCGGCTCGACAAAGCTCTCAAATTGAGCCGGATAGATCTCCTCTGCACTTGGCGCGAAGATGATGGAGACCCCGGCACTGCGGCACAACGCTTCATCGCGCGCGAAGTCGCGAGGGTACCTGCTGAGATCCTCATTTGGGCCGAACTGAGTGGGATTGACGAAGATGCTAACGACAGTGGCGTCGCAGTGTCCCCGGCTAGCCGAGATCAGGGCCAGGTGGCCGTCGTGCAAGTATCCCATCGTCGGAACGAATCCGATGCGCTTATCGGTCTTGCGAACGTCTGCAAGGGCGCGACGCAGCTCAGCGACCTTCGTAATGACTTGCATTTCTTACCTTGAGGTTGAACTGGAGGGCGCCCAGTTGGCCACGGCATGCCGAAGCTGATCAGGAAGCCGATAGCACTCCTCTGAGCCCGGGAATGCACCGTTGCGGATATCGGCAGCCCAGCGCGACAACGCCTCCTGGAACAGCCGGAATCCATTTGTATAGGCACGAACGAATTTGGGGCGATGGCCTTCGGTTAGTCCCAAGACATCATGGAACACGAGCACTTGGCCCGAGCAATCGGGTCCTGCTCCGATCCCGATGGTGGGTATCGTGAGAAATTCGGTCGCTCGCGCCGCGAGCTCGGCAGGAATGCCCTCCAGGACCAGTGCGAAGCAGCCGGCTTCCTGCAGACGGTGCGCGTCTTCGAGCAGCCGCAAGGCGGTCTCCGCTGTCCGTCCCTGCACTTTGAATCCACCCATCACGTTGACGCTCTGCGGGGTCAGACCGAGATGACCCATCACAGGAATTTCGCAATCGACCAAGGCGCGTACCATCTCGATGCGTTTGGCACCACCCTCGAGTTTCACAGCATCGGCGCCACGCTGCAAAAAACCTCCTGCATTGCGAATCGTATCCTCAGAACCGACATGAAAGCTCAGAAAGGGCATATCGGCCACAAGCAGGGCATGAGGCCTCGTGCGCGCAACAGCCTCCAGGTGATGATTCATCATGGCCACGCTGACGGGCAGCGTGTTGTCGAATCCCAGGCAGACGTTTCCAACGCTATCGCCGACTAAGATGATATCGACAATGGGATCCGCGATGCGCGCCGCAACCGCATCGTAGGCAGTGGTCATCACGAGACGCCGTCCTTTATCCTTCCACTGCTGCAGTGCCGGAATGGTGACACGCTCTAGAGGCTGTTCTGAACTGTGGCTCATATTGAATCCGCTCCCCACACACGGCCTGCGCTTCCTAAAGAACGCGGGAGAACCCTGTCAATGGCATGGAGGATGGAGATCCCAGTTCTGTAGAACTGGAGAACAGCGCAGAAACAGTCCGATGGTCGCGCAATCATGAGACAAGACCTTCCTCATCGCGGTTTTCACCACCCGATGGCGCGTCTTCCCGTGCAGTTTCAGCGCTATGCCAGCCGCGGCCTCAATCGAGCAGCGGCGCTCGCGACGAACCACCATCTACACGCGGTTCCGGGCTGATTGCAGTCTCTCCAAATGGCGACAGCTCGACCGGACCGAGCCGCAGATGCACGCAGTGAGGACTTCGTCTTTAGGGCACATCTTCCTGTCTGCCCCCTAGGCGGGCTCGTGAGACTCCTGCCTCGGCGCAGCGAGCAAAGCAAACGGATGGCAGGCCAGGAACGTCCAGAGGTGACAGGCCGGAGAAAGCGCCGCGAGAGTCGCCGTCGAGTAGATGTTGTCGCGAAGGCGCTCAGACCGAGCCAGCCCGCTGGCCCTGTAGGCCCTGAAGTCGATTATTTTTGCCGATGTTTCTGTCACTTTATTTCCACTTGCTCTAGAGGGCCACTCGAACTCTTCGACCAGGGCCGTACCGGCACAACTCAGTCCATTCCTAAGCCGCTCGAAGCCATCGAAGCCATTTCTGATCGGCCTCCCGCCGCGCCTTGAAGCGGTTGACGCATTTCTTGGAGCAAAGAGCCGTTCGCCAGCAGTAATGGCGGATCAGCCCAAACTTTCCGCCGCATATCGCGCAGCATGTGACTGAATGGCCAAGGGAATTACGGAAGCCAATGTGCATTCTCGCCTCCTGTCAGACATTTACTTGGGAAGCCCTGCTGCCCTCTGACCGCAGCACCACGCGCGCACCAAAGGTGCGGCCGCCCGGCGGTTCGTCTCCCTGGTTCTTGCAACCATCAAGAGCCTTGACTCTGATGTGCGGACTGCCTTCGCGAAGCAGTACTTTCCGCAAAACGCCTCGCCGAGAATTTGCTCAAGATAATCGATTCCTCTGTCGTGTTTAACGCAATTCGCTCGACGCTTCGGTCAAATGCTGCGCCTTTCGTGGCAAGCTCGCATAATTGCTGCGGCAGTTAGATCGGGAGCGCTTAAGTGCTTAAAGCACGATCAACCTGCGAGCCGTGGGGGCTGCATCCTCGTTGCACTATCAAAAGGCAGCAATACGGACACGTTCGCCTTCCAAGTTCCTGTCACTGCAGACGATCGCACAGTCTCGTGCATCTCACACCAGCAAGTCAGCAGCGTCGCGGATGGCAGTATAGATTTCATCAAGGTCGGCCGCCGTAACGCAGTAAGGCGGCATCACGTAGATCGTGTTACCGAGTGGGCGTAACAGCAGATTCCGCGCTTGGAAGAAAGCCAAAAGCTTCGGACCGATGTCCGCCAGATAGCCGACATCGCTCGTGTTGAGTTCAACCGCTGTTACTGTTCCTGTGCGCCGGACGTTTGCGAATCGTGAATCGGCGCGAAACGGCGCGAGTGCCTGTTCTTGCATGATCGCCAAGGATGCGAGCCGGCGGCGATATTCCTGATCCTGCCATAGGTCCAAATTAGCCTTGGCGGCGGCACAGGCCACTGGATTGGCCGTATATGAGCTCGAATGAAAAAACGTAAGCGTGCGATCTTCAGAATAGTGGGCATCGAAAATATCGGCACGACAGAGTGTGACGGCGAGCGGCAGCGCCCCAGCCGTGAGGCCCTTCGAATAGCAGGCAATATCGGGCGTGACATCGGCCTGCTCACACGCAAACAAGGTACCCGTGCGGCCCCAGCCTGTCATGACCTCGTCCGCAATGAACAGGACGTCGAAGGTTTCGCAAATCCGCTTCATCTCTCTTAGCACCGAGGGAGAATACATCAGCATTCCACCGGCACCCAATATCAGGGGCTCCACGATAAAGGCTGCGGGATGTTCCATTCGACACGCGTTTTCAAGCGCATCGAGCGCTCTTTGCTCACAATCTCTTGCCGGGAACGGAATCGAGGTCACCTCGAACATCAGCGCCCCGTAGGCCGCATTGAAGATGCCGCGGCTACCTACCGACATCGCCCCGATCGTGTCGCCATGGTACGAGTGCTGCATCACCACAATTTTGGTTCGCTCTCTTCCGGTATTGCGCCAGTAGCCGAGCGCCATTTTCAGCGCGACTTCGACGCTGGTTGCCCCGCTATCGGAGAAGAACACATGTTCGAGCGCGGGGGAGGTGAGCTTCAATAGTTCCGTCGCAACTTGTTCAGCCGGGTCGTGACTGTATCCGGCGAAGATGACCTGGTTGAGCTTGCCTGCCTGTTCTCGGATCGCGTTCACGATGCATGGATGGCAATGGCCGTGGGTCACGACCCACCAGGAGGAGATTGCATCGATAAGGCGTCGGCCATCTTCGGTGTAAAGATAAGCCCCCTCTCCCCGCAGCACCTTCGTCATGTTCGGCTGTAGAGCATGCTGCGTAAACGGGTGCCAGATCGGCGACCTCTTGGCTGTCTTCATAGGTTTAGGAAATCGCTGATAACAAAGGAGTCTTTGAAAGCGGCCTGCAGCCTATCGCCCGTGAGGGGAACAAGCCACGGGAGCCGTCCCAACCAACGCACTCTGCCGATCTCGCAAATCGCGCTCTCAGTTTCGGCGCTTCTTTCGCCAATGAACGCAATTCCAAGGATTCGAATCTGACGCTTGCGCAGAGCCTCTATGGAGAGCAGGGAGTGATTGATTGTGCCCAGTCCCGTCCTTGCGCAAAGCACGACGGGAAGCTGCCAGCGCTCGAAGATGTCGATGTAGAGAGTGCGCGCTGTCAGCGGCACCATGAGTCCGCCGGCGCCCTCGATCACGAGTTTCCGCTCGCCGCTGTCCGGCAGTCGAAGCGTATCTGTATCTATGCGAACGCCGTCGATCTCCGCGGAGTGATGGGGCGACGCAGGCGTCCGAAGTCGATAGAGCTCCGGGACAATCCGATCGGACGAGAGGCCACCGAGGCGGCGGATGCACTCCGAGTCGATCTCTTGTTCGAGTCCAGCCTGGACCGGCTTCCAGTAATTCGCGCCGAGAAGCCCGGCGAGCCCTGCGGAGAATACCGTTTTGCCGACCCCGGTGTCTGTACCAGTCACGACGATCCGCTTATTCATCAAAACGAGCCCCTCGTCACCTCAACCAGCGCATCGAGCATTGCGCGCACGTCCGCTTCCCCAACATTGAGTGTCAACGAAATTCGCAAGCGGGCGGTGCCTGCAGGGACGGTTGGCGGCCGAATTCCGCGGATATCGAAGCCGCGCGCCTGCAGAGCAGAGGCAAGTCGCATTGCATGAGCATTGTCACCTACGATGTACGGCACGATCTGAGAGGTCGATGGTGTGCCCAAACCAAGCGAGGTGATCTGCCGATGCGTGAACGCAACGAGTTTGGCCAGCCCTTGCTGCCGCTCCGGCTCTTTCTGCAGGGTGAGGAGCGCCTCTCGAACGGCAACGGCCATCAGTGGTGATGGGGCGGTCGCAAAAATAAACGGACGGCAGCGGTTGACCATGAAATCGCGCAAGATGCCGGAGGCGGTAACAAGTGCACCCGCCGCACCGAGCGCTTTGCCGCAGGTATGAACGACGATCAGATTTTCGCGCTTATCGTAAGGGGCGGTGAGCCCTCGTCCCTGATGCCCGTAAGCGCCTGTGGCATGAGCCTCATCCACGATCAGAAACGCGTCTTGGCGATCGGCGATTGCCACCAGCTCTTCGAGTGGAGCGAAGTCGCCATCCATACTGTAGAGACTTTCGGCCACAATCCAGACGCGGCCCGCGCCACCTTTGTTTCGCCAGTCGCGAATTGCGTCTTCGACTGACTGGGGGTCATTGTGCGCGTGAATTCGACACTCGGCGCGACCGGCCCGCGCCCCCTCGTGAATACTGGCGTGCACCAGCGAATCGAGGACGAGCAGATCGCCGCGCTGCGGCAGCGTTGTCAGGACAGCAAAATTTGCGATGTAGCCGCCTCCAAAGAAAAGCGCTGCCTCCGCGCCAAAGAACTGAGCCGCTTCCGTCTCGAGCCGTTCATGTTCCTCGCAATTGCCGCGTAGAAGCCGCGACCCGCCGGCTCCAACCGGAGTGCCCGCCTCGAGCGCGGCGACCATCGCCTTTTTGATGCGCGAAGCGTTCCCGAGCGCCAGATAGTCGTTCGATGCGAAATCGACCCCCACGCGCGGCTTGAGGCAGCGCAGCCGTTTATCTTCGTTCAAGGCATTCAACGCTGCGACGTAGGGACTAAGTCTAGCTGTTTGGATCGACCGCATTCATCACTCCGAGGATCGCATACGCATAAGATGCGTTGGCCGTTTAAGAGGGAAGGATGGCCGGTTGGGTTCAACTTGCCAGGATGCGATTGTCTCGGTCGACACGCACAATGCGTGGCTTGAACATCTTTGCTTCGGCCTCGTCGAATGAGGCATATGCAACGATAATGATCTTGTCTCCGGGCATCGCCAGTCGGGCGGCCGCGCCGTTCAGGCTTATCGTGCCAGACATCGGCGGCGCCTCGATCACGTAGGTAGCAAAGCGCGCCCCTGTTTCGACATTGTAGATTTCGACGCGCTCGTTGATCACCATTCCTGCTGCCTGCAGGAGCGTACGATCTATCGAGATCGAGCCCTCATAGTGCAAATCAGCTTCGGTCACTGAGGCTCGATGGATTTTGCCCTTCATCAAAGTTATCTGCATTTCTTACCTAGGCTGGATGTCGGGGCAATTGCGCGCACTGCTTCCGTCAGGCGAGTCCGGACGTGATGCCGAGCCGGGCCAGCAGATCCGCGTCGCGATCAACTTTAGGGTTTTTGGTGGTCAAGAGCACGTCGCCGACGAAAATTGAATTTGCGCCGGCCAGGAAGCAAAGCGCCTGCAATTCATCGGTCATGTATTGCCGCCCGGCGGACAAGCGAACCACACTCCCCGGCATCATGATCCGCGCGGTCGCCAGCCAGCCGGACCAGCGCGATCGGATCGGGAGGCTCTGCGGTGCCTTCCACCGGCACGCCCTCGATCTTGTTCCACAGGTTGATCGGCACGCTTTCGGGATGGTTGGGAAGATTAGCGAGCAGCACGAGCATACCTAGGCGGTCCTCGACGCGCTCTCCCATGCCGATAATGCCGCCGCAGCAGATCTTGATGCCGGCATCGCGCACATGCGCCAGCGTATTGATGCGGTCCTGCAGGCTGCGGGTGGTGATGATCTTGCTGTAAAACTCAGCCGATGAGTCGACGTTGTGATTGTAGAAGTCAAGGCCGGCCTCGGCGAGGCGCGCGGCCTGCTTCGGTGTCAGCATACCGAGCGTAACGCACGTTTCCATGCCGAGTCCTTTGACCGCGTTGACCATGTCGCAGACGGAATCAAGATCGCGATCTTTGGGCGTGCGCCAGGCCGCGGCCATGCAGAAGCGCGTGGCGCCGGCATCCTTCGCGCGCTGCGCGGTCGCAACCACATCGGCGCAACGCATCAGACGGGTCGCTTTCAGGCCGGTCTCGTAATGCGCGCTTTGCGAGCAGTAACCGCAGTCTTCCGGACAGCCGCCGGTCTTGATGCTGAGCAAGCTCGCAGTTTCGACGTGGTTTGGATCGAAGTTCTTGCGATGAGCGCGCTGCGCCTGAAGCATCAGGTCGGCGAAAGGAAGGTCGTAGAGCGCCTTGACCTCTTCGACGTTCCAATGATTACGAACCTGCGCCCCGTGGCTTGCTTCCTTCCGTTGGACTTGCGCAGCAGCATCCATAACCCAATCCCGCTCAATTATAGATAATCCTGTGAATTATCTATAGTCATCGCTCTCGAAGAGATGCTAATCGAGCCGCCTCGCAAATGCACCGGTTATTGCGGTAGATAATCTATGATCGCTGCTGACAACAAGACGACGGTCGCGCGCATCGCGGACTTAATCGCTGATCGCATTATCAGCGGCGCTTTAGAGCCAGGCGCGCCACTCCGTCAGGATCACATTGCACGAGAATTCAATTCCAGCCACGTCCCCGTGCGCGAGGCCTTTCGGCAGCTGCAGGCACAACATCTTGTTGTCGCCGTGCCGCGCCGTGGTGTTCGGGTTGCCCCGCTCGATACCCGTTCAGTGAAGGAGATCGCCGAAATGCGCGCCGCGCTCGAGGTGGTGGCACTGCGCCATTCGGGGCCAAGGCTCACAACAGCTCATTTGGCTGAGATCGAGCTGGCCTTGATCGAAGGAGACAATGCAAAGACGATCGAGGCTTTTGAGATGGCCAACCGCGCCTTTCACCAAGCCTTGGTCGCGCCGTGCGGGATGCCGCGTCTGCTCGCGAGCCTCGATGGATTGCAGCTTGCCAATTCTCGGTTGGTGTTCGCGATGGCGCGATCGGTGGGCTGGCGACCGCGCTCAAATCAAGATCACCGCCTGATTCTGCAAGCCTTGCGGACGCGCAACGTTGATCAAGCCTGTAACCTGCTCGCGCGGCACATTCAAACCATTGAGCGCCTTGCTCTTCCGGCGTCCTGAGCAAATCTGGCAAGCCTCATTGCGGATCGCCGACGATCGCAAGCGACGATCATGCGGCAAGCGACTGGCATCATTGCAACGGGCTCTATTCCCAGATAGTTATGGCACCCTCCAGCGACATCTCTACGGGCGGCCATGATTCGTCACATCGTCTTCTTCAGCGCCAAGGACGAGGCGCAGATCAACCAGATCATCGAAGGTCTTTCGCTTCTCACCACGATACCACATGCGCGCCGGCTTGAGGTTGCCCGCAACCGCAGGACCGATCAGCTCGGCAACGATATCGACATTGTCGTCTATGGCGAGTTCGACAGCGAGAGGGAGCTCGCAGCGTACAAAGCGCACGATCTCTACCAGGAGTCGATTAAACGAGTCCGACCGCTCCGCGAGCTCCGGTTCGCGGCCGACTACGATGTATCAACAGATACCCCTTTCGCCTCCACGGCAGGATGATCCAGGTGCTGTCGCAGCAAAACGTCCACCGCCGGGTTACCTTGGCAATGGCCCTCATGTTTCGGCCCATCGCAGATAAGCGTCATTCTCATCGGGTGGGCAACAGATGGAACGGCACTTTCACAACGTCAGCCGCCGGTGACTGATAAAGCGATGTACGTTCGCGAGTTGCAGTGGGTTGAACCTGTCACAGCGATGCGACGTCTTGGGCATCGATCCAATCTCACGTTTCTCGATAGCTCAGCAAGGCACGAGCTGCTTGGACGCTACTCATATCTAATGTGCGACCCGTTCAGCACCTACAGGGTCACGAATGGCCAAGCCAGTTGGAACGGACTGACTCTCGAGGCCGATCCATGGAAGGTCCTTCGAACGCTACTCGCGAAGTACCCGCAAGAGCATCGCCCCGATCTCCCGCCGTTCCAGGGAGGAGCGGCAGGCTACCTTGGCTACGACATGAACAGGACATTGGAGCGATTGTCTGCGCCGGCGATTGCCGGTCTGGGTTTGCCCCAATCCATCCTGCATTTCTATGACCTGGTCATCAGCTTCGACCACCGGGATAACAAATGCTGGATCGTCTCGACCGGATGGCCGGAGCAGGATCGCGCGCGACGGAGCGAACGAGCGCGTCGTCGAGCCGACGATTTTGCAGCATTGCTTGCCGGTCCAAAGGCGCCACAGAAGAGTTGTCCCAGCAACGCCGGCGCATGGCGCTCGAACTTCAGCCGCGAGGGCTACATTGCGGCGGTACAACGCGTGATCGATTTGATCTTGGCGGGTGACGTGTTCCAGGCGAATATTGCGCAGCGTTTCAACACCCGCCTGTCGACCTCTTTTGATCCGCTCGCGTTCTATTGCCAGCTACGATCATGGAATCCGGCGCCCTTTGCGGCCCTGCTGCGATGGGGAAAGCTGACAATCGCATCAAGTTCGCCGGAACGATTCCTAAAACTTGACGGGCGACAAGTCGAGACACGCCCCATCAAGGGCACGATCGCCCGTTCGCCTAATCCCAAGGAAGACCACCGCCGTGCGGCTGTTCTCCTCGCTTCCGAAAAGGATCATGCCGAGAACACGATGATTGTCGACCTTTTGCGCAACGATCTGTCACGCGTTTGCACTGCGCATTCGGTCGAGGTTCCGGCCCTATGCAATCTCGAGTCCTATGCCTCGGTGCACCATCTCGTGTCGATCGTTACGGGTGCACTTGCCGGAGACGAAGACGCCGTTAGCCTGCTCCGTGCATGCTTTCCCGGCGGCTCCATTACAGGAGCGCCAAAGCTGCGGTCGATGGAAATTATTACAGAAATCGAGCGCATAGCGCGAGAGGTCTATTGTGGGGCGATCGGGTTCATCGGCTTCAACGGGCACATGGACACAAGTATTGCGATCCGCACTGTCACGATCGACGGCGACCTGGCTGTGTTTCATGCGGGCAGCGGTATAACAGCCTTGTCGGAGCCCGAGGCCGAATACGAGGAAACGCTCGCCAAGGCAGAGCGACTCTTTGATGCATTTGGTTCTGAACCAGCTGGTGCATTTTGATTGTCATTATCGATAATTACGATTCCTTCGTGTACAATATTGCCCGCTATTTCCACAAGCTCAGTGAAGCAACGGAAGTGATCCGAAACGACGCCATCAGCATCAGCGAGCTCGTTGGTCTCAACCCGCGCGCGGTGGTCATATCGCCCGGCCCCTGCACCCCAACTGAGGCAGGAATATCGACAGCAGCGGTTCGCGAACTTTCAGGACGCGTACCAATTCTCGGTATCTGCCTTGGACATCAGTGTATTGCGAGCGCTTTCGGAGGACGGGTGGCGCGTGCGCGTCGGCCCATGCACGGTCGGCGCTCATACGTTGCCCATGACGGCCGAGGATTATTCAAGGAGCTGCCAACCCCGCTTGACGTCGGACGCTACCATTCTCTTATCGTCGAGCTTGATCAGTCATGCGCGCAGAACCTCATAGTGACAGCGCGTTCGGAGGAAGGCGAGATCATGGCCCTCACGCACGGCTATTATCCCACTCATGGGGTCCAGTTCCATCCCGAGTCGATACTTACCTCACAGGGGCACGTCCTGCTTATGAACTTCTTGCGACTCACAGAGGATTTCCGAAACCACGCGGAGCAATGAGAGGCTCGGCCTGACGATCAAGATGGTGGACCGTTGGTTTGCGAGGTGGTTGGAAGGCGCAGCCTGATATGGCAGGCATCTGTGGTCATCAGCGCTGTCCCGCGCTCAGCTCCGCAGTCAGCGGCGCGCCTCCGACAGAAACCGGACCTTGTGGTTTCGAGGGCCGGACGTCTCTCTTGGCCGGCTTGGATGTGGTGCGCCACGGTGGCGAAGAAGCAGCAGGAGCAGGAGAAGCAACAGGCGCTGGATTCTGCAGCCCCTCGATTCTTTAGGTCCGGGCTGCGATCTGATCCGAGATTCACTTTAGCTCGGCTTGCTGCGCAATCGACGTTGCGATTGAGCTCGGCAATTTCATCGGCTGTCTTCTGATGTCCTGATTGGATCCATAAAAGGACGTCTCTATCCTCAGGTGACAAGCCAAGCGCGGGAGGCTCGACTTCGTCCGCCGGCGGCGTCTCCGCAAACGTTTCGATATTCGTAAAAGACCGGCGGCAACTCCGATGCTTGGGATTTGATCCGTCACCACCACAGCCCGCTCTCATCATCTCGATCTGCTTTGCTTGTTTTCGTTGCGGCGATAGGAGAAGATGGTCAAGAGCTACCGCGATCCGCTCCCCCGCTGCATCGTTCTCAGCAATGTAGTCCCCAAAGCCGGGGTCTTGATCCCATCAGGGTTTTTACGAGCTACGCATTGCGCTGCGGATGGCGAGATAATGATGAAGACCGGTAGAGGGCTTACCCGTGAAGCACATTCATACCTGCTTGCTCTTGAGAGGGCCGCCTCACCGAAAGGCTGTGCGGTCGGGGATTTTCTAGGTGACGCTTCCAGCGCTCCTGTGCCTGCTTGTTCGGCGATCGATAGTTGTAGCGCCGAAGTCGACTTCGGCACAAAAATGCTGCGCAACCCACGCAAAAAACGCGTGATGCGAGCGCAACCATAAGACCAACTATATCGTTCGGCCCACGCTTGGTCCTGCCGCGAGACAGCTGCCAAGCCAATCTTAATGTTATCCTTGAGAGACCGCGGGTCTAGGCTGCGCAGGGCATGTCCCAATTCAGGCAGTATCCTGGTCAGCGCTCGATGCGCGGAACGTTCTTTTCGCTCCAGGCCGTCGACCACGGCGAGGGCCTCGCGATAGTGCCGTATCGCTTCGATGGTTCTGTCTTCGAGGTTGCTATTGTCGCTCATCCGATTCTTTTCTCCCTCGAGCTCTTAAAGGGCATCGTCCTACACGAGATTCTCCCTGGGCTGCGCGGTGCTTGCCGCGGCTGGCGCTCGACGGGAACCGATCGTGGCGGGCACTTCACTCCATTCGGAAGCGTTCTCGCGTGGCGCGCGCATGCTTCGCACCGCGCTTGGCCCCCGCGATCGCGACGTTCCTCGAAGGCCCCGCGATCGTCGAGGCAATGCTCAACCCCGATGGATGGCTCTGGATCGACTGGGGGCTGGAGGATAGCGGCCGAACGCTGTCCGCCGCTGACGGAGAGCGGATCGTGCGTCTGGTCGGGCACCATGTCGGCGCGGAGGTGCATGCGGAAAAGCCGCGCGTCTCGGCCGACTTTCCGAGACGGGAGAGAGGTTCGAGGGGATTTTGCCGCCGGTCGCTGCGCGGCCGGCCTTTGCGATCTGCAAGCCTGCCTTCGCTGTTTTCACACTGGACGACTACGCGGCCGCCGGCATCATGACGGCCGCTCAGGCGATCGTGCTCCGCGAAGCGCTCGCTGCCCGCAAGAACATTCTGGTGGCCGGCGGCACAACTAAAGCGGCGTCAAATAAAGAGCGCTCTCGATGAGAGCGCTTAGGAGCACAGATCGAGCTCAAATATCTTCGAAGCGACGCAGCCCGTTCCGCACTGTCTTTCCATCTGTGGAGGCAGCAAGGCTTCCCGTAGCCAAAGCGAGACCGGCGCATCATGTGGTTCGGCCACCCATGACCCCGCGCTCGCCAAGTATTGCTGCGGCAGCGGCCGCGCCGACTGTCGGTATTGAGACAATGTCAGCAACTTGACAATACACGCCACGACGAAGTGCCTGCAAAGCCTGCGAATTCACCTTCGGCACGCGACTTGCTCTTTTGCGGCCTCACCACCAATCGCAGTGCGATGGTCTTCGGGACGGACTCGGCGCGTGTCGCTGTAAGCGTCTGCTCCGCCCCGTGAACCGAGAAAATGCAGGGGACATGTTGAATGCGATCTGGAGTTCTTCTTTTGGGGGCCACGACAATTGCGCTCGTCGCAAGTGGTGCGGCGAATGCGGCAGACCTTGAGCCGGAAGTGAAACTGCCCGCGGCGGTGTGGAACTGGTCTGGAGGCTATATTGGCGGACACGTCGGCGGCGGTTTCGGCCGAACCTCCTTCAGCAATCCCTACGGTCCGTCAATCTATGGCGGCAGCGTGGATACGCCGACGTTCCTCGCAGGTGGCCAGATCGGCTACAATTGGCAGAAGAACGGATGGGTGTTTGGCGTCGAACTCGATGCCAGCGGTGCTGTCTCAGACGGCACAAATACCTGCCTCGCGTCGTCCGGCTTTGTCGTGAGTGCAAACTGCAAGGCAGGTCCGAACGTCTTTGCCACCGCGACCGGTCGTGTCGGATACACGTTTGGCGCGTCGGGTGGCACACTGGCCTATCTCAAGGGAGGCGTGGCTTGGCAAAACAATCAGGGCGACGTCGTCAATAACTACGAGGGGCGCCAGTTGCCACAGCAGAAAACCCATTTCGACTATGGTCGCTTCGGTGGCATCATCGGGGTGGGAGTCGAGCAAGCGCTTACGTCCGCATGGTCGGTCACAGCGGAGTATGACTATCTGCATTTCGGCGGGCCGAGTGTCGCGACTCCCGCCACCGTGCAAGATCCGCCTTTGTCAATTCTTCCGGGGAACACAACGAGCCTGTCCAGCAACTATCACGTCGGAAAGATTGGATTGAACTACCATTTTGGCGCCGACCCGTGGACGGCGCAATGGTCCGGTGCGCCGCTGTACGCAAAAGCACCCGCCGGCGCGCCGCCGATTGCCTACACGACCGGCTGGTCGTTTGAAGGCGGATCGCGGCTCTGGCTCAGCCGCGGACGTTTTCAATGGGACAACAGCGCAATGCCCTATGGCTGGCCTCTAGACCCCAGCATTCTTGGATCGAGGCTCACCTATCACGGACTCGACGGACTTTCCGGGGAGCTATTTGGCCGTGCCGACAGCCCTTGGGGAGTGTTCCTGAAGGGCAACATTGGCCTTGGACGCTTCGACAAAGGGAACATGAACGATGAAGACTGGAGCCTCCCCCCATCCCACTCGGGAACGATAACGCCGTACGTCAACACGGTATCAGGCCAAGGAAACGGGAGGTTCAGCTATTACACCGCCGATGCGGGTTACGATTTCCTGCGCGGCGCCAACTACAAGGTTGGGGGATTTATCGGTTGGACCTATTACGATCAGAGCTCCGACTCGACCGGATGCGTAGAAACGGTTAACCCCCGTCGCCCATGTCTTGCGCGCGGCGACGACAGGATCGTTGGCAGCCAGAATACTCAGTGGAATGCGCCTCGAATCGGCCTGAGCGCCGAAACCATGCTGACCGATGGCTGGAGACTAAATACCGATGTCGCCTACCTGCCTTGGACCGATTTCAAGGGGCGCGACAATCATCTCTTGCGCCACGAGACCACCTTCGCTGAACAGCGGGGCGATGGTGGCGGCGGCGTCCAGGTTGAAGGCGTGCTGTCTTATTTCTTCACCAAGAACTTCAGCGTCGGCGTCGGCGGGCGCTACTGGGCCATGTGGACCAAAAGGCGGGGCGAGGTAATCTGCAACGGCAGCGACAGCAAGTGCACCGGAGCGCCACCTGCGTTTGCAAGGTTCAGCATGGAGCGCTGGGGTACGTTCTTTCAGGCCTCCTATAAGTTCGATTGAAAAGATCACACCTCAAGCCAAGCGCCGGGCGTCTTCGACGCTAAGAAATGGCGCGCGCATCGAGCAAGGATCATTAGCCATGTCCTTGCGGGTCGCTGGCCTCATCCAGTCCGAGCATTTCGATCTTGAGCGCATGGCTTCGGTAGCCAGGAGACCATGCGCATCGTGCGCTTCGGTCCATGACATCGGGAGGGTTTCGGGCAGCGTGGATAAAAAATTGTAACCTATGTTCACACCTTGGAGCGTGACCGGGAGGGACTGAGGCAAGCTGTCAGTCGATTTCAGTGGACCAACAGAGTCTCGAGTCCGGCTGGAAGCAGATTGGGCAGGCGCGTTACCTCACTCCCGTTGAGCTGGAGATGCAAGACCAGGCGGGAGTATCTCGGGCAGATGGGGCCGTCGATTGCGGTTGGCGTAGAGTATCTTCAGAGTGGGCGGAAGGCTCGACGGCAGATAGGCAGCTCGTTGTCATTAGATTGACGGTCCGCAATCTAGCGACGTCGACTCAACTACCTCAAACGACACGGCGATCGCGGCCGTGCCGGACAATCTTACTGTCGGCGGCAATCATGATCTCACCGATATTGCTACCACGGCGTTGCCGAAGAGCCTGGAGGGTTGGCGGCGATCTCTACCTCAGAGGCTGAAAAGATTGCTCGGGCAGTGGCTGCGGCTGTCGGTATTGAGACAATGTCAGCAACTTGACGGTACACGCCCCGACGAAGTGCCTGCAAAGCCTGCGAATTCACTTCGGCACGTGACTTGCTCTTTTACGGCCTCATCACCAATCGCGGTGCGATGGTCTTCGGGACGGACTCGGCGCGTGTCGCTGTCAGCGTCTTGACCGCCCCGACGGTTTACTGCGGCGATAATTTAAGGGCGCTCGGTTATGGACCGAGAAAATGCAGGGGACTTGTTGAATGCGATCTGGAGTTCTTCTTTTGGGCGCCACGACAATTGCGCTCGTCGCAAATGGTGCGGCGAATGCGGCAGACCTAGAGCCGGAAGTCAAACTGCCCGCGGCGGTGTGGGACTGGTCCGGAGGCTATATTGGTGGACACGTCGGCGGCGCTTTCGGCCGAACCTCCTTCAGCAATCCCTACGATCCAGCATGGGTGCAAACGGTCCGCAACGGCTTCATCAACGGGCTACAGGTCTATCCCTTCTCTGGGGGAGCTCTCTATCAGGTCTATACGGCGCCGGGGCGGCGACGGCACTTCGTCTCGCTGCTGTACACCATGCCCTACGCATGCTCAGGCTCGCTCGTTCTCCAGCCCTACGACGCGCTGACGGTTCTCATGCCCCCCGGTCGAGCATAGCTGCATCGCCATCACCAGCTTCCATCACAAGCTTGCGCTCAAGGCCCTGCCGGATTTCAGTTTGGAGGTCGATCACATCGGTACGATGGCCAGCCATAGCTTCGAGACTTTGGACGACTAGGCTCGAAGTCTGCAGACAGTCTGGCAGAGGCCTCCTCATTGATATAGCGCAACGCGAGCACTCCAAAGTTGCCGGCCCAGAACGTCATCGCTTAAACTCCGCCTGCGTCACTTCGTCAGGTCGAAACTACTATCGATCAGTTTCTGAACCTGCTGCTTGGAGACAGAGCCATCAAGGAGCACCGAGATCCAGTGTTCCTTGTTCATGTGATAGGCCGGCAGGTAGCCTCTTGCATTCCTGAGCGCATCGACCAGGTACGGGTCGGTCTTGATGTCGATAATGTCGATCTCGCCATCGCCCTTAAGCCCGAGACGCTCGCGCGGCACATTCATTATGAGACCGTACCATTTCATATTGTTCTCGTGCTTAAGCACCGCGTAGCGCGGAAAGTTCTCCCAAGGATACTCTGCCTCGGTCTCATATTTGCTCTTCGCGTATTTAAGAATGTCAACTCTCTTCATCATCTCAGTCCTTTCGCTGCTATTGACGATCAGAGCAGAGCGGCTAGACAGAGACAGTCTTTTTTTCTCTTCGTGATTCAGAACGCGCGCACACTAGATTTGGTATTTGCACGCTGATCCGGTTGGCCGAGGCTGAAGTCACAAATTCACTCGAATGGGCAGCCTGCCCTCCGATCTCGGACTTATGCATGTAGGACGGTCCAAGCTGTTGAGAGTGCGTTAGTTGACAGAGCTATACAACATACGGAGCGCGGTTGTCGACGCGGCTGGCTGCGCTTCCTCACTTCCGTAGAAGGGGGCAGATCGCGTGCATTCCCAATGCAGCGCCGAGCAGCCGACGCCATCGTAGAGACTGGGTATCGGGGCGGCCGGCTTGGTGACCTCCTCCGCGACGCCGATCCTACCGATCCTCGTGTTCTCAAGAAGACGTCAGCCGCGATTACGCCAAGTTAATAAGCCGAATTGAGCGGTGCCGGACAGGCTCGCGTGCGGCAGAGCTGGATAGGCATCAAAGTTCTCTGAGCCAGGCGAAGATACGGCGGAAGTTGTGGCCGACGGCGGAGAGGATGACGCTGGCGGCGTCTCCTGCGCGGCCTTTGGGGTAGCGGCCGCCAAGGTGACCGTCGGTCTTCAGGTGTCCGATGAAGGGTTCGATGGCGGATCGGCGGCGTAGCTCGCACTTGATGACGTCGAAGACGCCGCGCTTCTGGCCAGAGATGAAGACGCGTCGGGGATTTTGCGCGTCGTGTCCGCGGTATCCCTTGTTGGCATAGGCCAGCTCGATCGGACAGCCGGTGAGTGTCTCGGTGCGGTCGATCACGTCGCGCAAAGTGTGCCCGTCGTAGGGATTATCGGGCAGCGCCCTGGCGTGCAGCACGAACAGGCCTCCGGGAGCCCGACGGTTGTTGGTGACGATGGAGGCTTTGACACCGATCTATGGACCACACCCGCGTTGCAAGAGGAATCGACAAAGAAATGTAGCGGTCTGCGCCAATCTATCCGGCTTCGATTTGAGGCTCTCGCCTCGAGCCACTATGGATATCCGCCCACTCCTGTCCTCAGTAACTCGCTGGCCTCAAGAAGGGCGATGGCATCGAACCAGGCTTCAGAAGTGTCGGTGCAACCGTTGCTCCATTCGTCCTTTCCGTCTCGCAAACCTGGGCGGGATATTGTGCCTTTCCGGGTGGATCGTGGATCTTCTCCCGTCCCGGCCCTGTCTTAAGCGGCGTGGCCCCGTGAAGTTGGCGTCGTAATCACGGCCCTTTGCGAGCATGCTCCAGGCTAGGCACGCGAGTCCATGAATGGAATGTGACACGCGCCTCCACCGCCCACCGCTTACTTGTGGATGCTGGTGAGAGGTCGGGAGCTTCGATCTCTTATCGCGGCGGCTCAAAGGACTTGAATCGTACGTAGCGTCACGTTGTACGATCCCAAATATATGGTGAGGCCCCCCGGCACGTCGATCAGGTGCTCTGTTGCCATCAGCGAACGAAGACGCCAATGCGCTCGATGTGTGGACAGCCCAGAGCGATACCGGCGTCTTCGATCCTGACCCAAGAGATCGCTTCGAATGAACGCCGGGTGTATCCGAGAACAAGGCCTTCGCAATTACGGATTTGCGGTGCATGTTCCACCGCAAATAGCCGTCGGCAGCCCTCCCTCTGCTGGCGGAGGTCGGCGCGATGCTTAGCAGCCTCGCCCGTCCAGACTAACTTCGGCCCGGCCATCGAAACGAGGCCGGGCCTTTTTTTGCCAACCATGAATGACAGCTTGCGTGTTCGAGCCGCGTTTAACTCACTACCACCAGGATTCGTGCTCAAAAAAGACGACTGATGAAGCCTCGATGCTTCACCTGTCCGGGACGTATCGCTTTGGCCGCGCAAGACGCATACCCGCCCGCATCAGGTCCACAGGTTGTTGATGGATCATGAATCTGGTCATTCTCTTCGAAGCTCTCGCTGATCCTGCGAGACTCTCGTGATCGTATTCATGCGTTTACCGCCGAAGAGGCTTGAATCGCACGTAGCGTCACATTGTATAGTGCCGAAGTAGTTCGCGACGATCCTTTGGCAAGTGGCGAAGCCACACCAGTCATCTGGGGACCTACCGAACGTTCAACGCTGGCGACGGCATCT
This sequence comes from Bradyrhizobium sp. CCBAU 45384, assembly GCF_028128665.1. Taxonomy (NCBI): domain Bacteria; kingdom Pseudomonadati; phylum Pseudomonadota; class Alphaproteobacteria; order Hyphomicrobiales; family Nitrobacteraceae; genus Bradyrhizobium; species Bradyrhizobium sp. CCBAU 45384. Next base: position 39,276 of record NZ_LBIZ01000113.1, on the reverse strand, counting down.
GTGAAGACAGTTGCCCGATATTGAGTAATCGGGATGACCTATCGTCGAAGTGTTGCCAAAGTGCGAGACATGGCGGCCGACGCCGTTGACGTATGCGTGATCGGGAGTGGCGCCAGCGGCTCGACGGTAGCCCACGAGATCGCCCAAAGTGGTTTGCGAGTGCTCCTCCTCGAAGCAGGTCGGGCGCTTCCTGCCGGCGCCTCGCTGGCGAACGTCCAAAGTAGCATGGACAGCGCGCTGGTTCGGTCTGCGCCGGCTACGTTGACGCCGTTCGGCCGCCCGTGGACCGTCTCTGCGCTCGGCGGTGGAATGACTTTGTATGCCGGAATAGCCTTCCGTTATCGCACCATTGATTTTGACGCACGAGCGCATATTGCGACGGACGCGCTCGACCCGGCCTGGCCCATCGAATACGCCGAACTACGTCCATTCTATGAGGAACTCGAACACCGGATGGGAGTGGCCCGTCTGGCCGGGGCCGATCCGCTCGAACCACCGAGCGATCCTCCTGTTCTGCCGCCCCATGAGTACAGCGCGCAGGGTCGCTTGATTGCCGAGGCGTGTGGACGGCTGGGCGGCCTGCCGTTCCCCACCCCATTGGCAATCAACTCGGTGCCCTATCGCAACCGGCCAGCCTGTCGTTGCGAGGGACCGTGCAACGAACATCTGTGCCCAACAGGCGCGAGGGCCGATGCGCGCTCGCCATTCACAGACATCGCGCTGCCGCCGGGCGCACTGACGGTTGCTCCGGGCAGCAAGGTTGTAAGCATCCATCTGGGCAGTGTCAGCCGCGCGGACTCGCTGGAATGGCTCGACACCCTAAGCAGGCGACGCGCCAGGGTCCGCGCCCGCTGCGTTGTGCTCGCGGGTAACGCAGTGCAATCCGCTGCCCTGCTACTCCGCTCGAGGCAGCGGGCCGCGCCTAACGGCATAGGCAATGCCTCTGGTATGGTCGGCAGCGGCCTCTCGTTTAAAATCAGCGGCTACGTCTCTGGCACGACGAGGTTGGATCGGCTCTCGACCTCCCCCTCTGGCGGCCCATTCTCCACAGTCGCGATCTCCGATCACTACCTGGACCGCGAGGCACCGTCCGGACTGGGCGGAATGATCTACGAAGCCACCGCATCTAACCGCACGGGCCGCCACGGAGCGATAACCTTGCGGCTGCATTTCCTGGCGGCCGACCAGCCCATGCGCGACAATGCCGTCCGATTGGCCGCCAGCCAGGACCCGCTGGGCTTGCCGAACATCATTCTCGATTACTCAACCCATCCGCTGGACAAACGCCGATTGGGCTATCTTTCTCGACGCGCGTCGAACTTGCTGGCCGAGGCGGGCGTGGAAAAGATCGATTACCAGGATTCCAACTATCAGTTCGGCAGCAGCCATCTGCACGGCGGCTGTCGCGCTGGGATCGACCCGGCACAGTCGGTGGTCGACCGCTGGGGCCGGGTGCACGACATAGACAACCTCTACGTCGCAGATGGCGGCTTCTTTCCCTATGCCGGCGGCGTCAACCCGACTTTCACGATCCAGGCGAACGCAATGCGGATAGCTCGCAGAATAATCAGCCAGTTGAGCTGACCAGCGTGGATCATCGACGGAGGCCGGCCTTGTCGACCAACATACCTAGTGGCACCGTGGCCGCGAGCGATCGACACAGATCGGCACTAGGGCGCGCTCTGCGCGTCACGGCCTCGGAAAAATGGGACCTCAACAGGCGATTTCCCGTCGTGATGACCCGCGCGTCGGGCGCGCATGTGTGGGATACCAACGAAAAGCAATATGTCGATTTCACGTCCTGTAGTGGAGCCGCGCCGCTGGGAGCCGGATACGAACCCGTCGTCGCGCACGCCGCCGCTGAGATGCGCCGGACCGGCGGCATCCTGCCCGGGCCGGTATCCGTGCACCGGGTCGAGCTGGCCGAACGGCTCGCTGAGATATTCCCAATCGCGGAACGTACGATGTTCTTCCGCACCGGCTCATGCGCCACCAGCGCCGCGGTCCGCCTTGCCCGCGCGTTTACGGGCGTGAACCGTGTGCTCACCAGCGGATATCATGGCTGGCATGACTGGCAATTGCAGGACCGGCCGGGCATGGGGCTGCCCAACCGCGACAGGGACAGCCTGGACTTCCGTTATCACCTGGACTTGCTCGACGAGTTCGCCAGCATCGAGCGCGTTGCGGCGGTGATCGTCACGCCGGAGGTCAATTTCTTCCCGCCCGACTATCATCAGGAGCTGCAGAGGCTGGTGCATCGGCACGGTGCGCTGCTCATTATCGATGAAGTGATGACCGGCTTCCGTTACGCTTTCGGGGGCTACCACGGGGCGGTCGGCCTTGCGCCCGATCTGATTACGCTGAGTAAAGGATTGGCGAACGGCATGGCGTTGTCCGCAGTCGCGGGTCGGGCGGACGTATTGAGCGCTGGCGAAAAGACATACATGGGCAACACCTATCAGCGCGAGGTCACTCCATTCGCTGCCGCCCTGAGTACGTTGGAGGCGCTGCGCGACGGCACCGCGCTGGCGCGGATGCGCGAGGTTGGCGAGCAACTGATCAGGGGACTGAACGCGGTCTTCGCGAATCGGCAAGTCGCGGCATGGGCGTTTGCATGGCCGACCATGTTCGACGTCGTTTTTGCCAACGCCGAGCTTGGTCAGATGTTTTTCCAGCAGATGTGGGCGCGAGGCTTTCTCATGCAATATGGCGGGCGCTTCATGCCATCCGCGGCGGTATCGAATGCCGACGTGAAGGCAGCTGTTGAAGCAGCTGCAGAGGCTCTGCCGGCCGCGCAGTCGCAGCTGGACAGCTGCGATGACGAGCACGATCCGCTTGCAGCCGCCATACGGTTTGCCGGTGAGCACTTCGTTGCGAGCCCTGAGGCGGTTCGGCGCTGGTTCATTGCGCCAGCCCAGGGATGAGAAAGGTCTTCCGAAGAGAATGCTTTATATGCAGCAGCCCAATCCATTTTCGACGTCCCCAGTGCTGCTCGGCGGCGAGAACCGGTCGGGCACGACCTTGCTTAGCGTGGTGCTTGACTCGCATCTTGATCTGCTGGTTGGGCCGGAGATCGACTTCCTTGAGCCGCCCAATCTCGGCCCGCACATTTTGCATGCAACGGACCTGCTTGCCGCCGGCGATCCGCGGGTTGCGGGCGCGACCAAGAACACGGTCGATCCGTTCTGGTATGACGGCGTACATTTTGTGGTGCAATGTCGCCGCTTCGGTCTGGACTTCAATGACGTGCGCGAGCTGGCCAGCAAGGTCATGCTCGAATTGGGCAACGACATCGTTTCACTCGTCGACCGATGCAGGCTTGTCAATGAAATGGGCGAGTTGCGCAGGACCCGCAGCGGCGCTCGGCGATGGGGATTGAAACTGCAGCGCAAGATCGCGCAGATCGATGACTTCGCCCGAATTTGGCCGCGCGCGCATTTCGTGCATATCGTGCGCGACGGAAGGGACGTTGCTGCCTCGCATCTGAAAACCGTTCCTGATTGGGGGTACCGGACTGTGGCCGAGGCCGCGCGCGGCTGGCTTGACGTGGTGTCCGGGCCGCATCGGATCGCGCCGCTCGGCCGCTATCTCGAGATCCGTTACGAGGATCTTGTCGGCAGTCCTCGGTCCACGCTGACACGAGTTCTGGACCATCTCGGCTTGCCTTGGGATGAGGCGGTGCTGCGTCACGCCGAATACGAGCACGCATTGTTCGAACAACCGCACGGCCATCCGGCGGCCGAGGCTGCGGGAAAGCCGCTGCACCAAGGCCGGGTCGGCCGTTACGCCCAGGATCTGACGCGAGCGCAGATTACGGAGTTCGAACAGATCGCCGGATGTGAGCTGGCCCGTCTCGGCTATTTGTCACTGGCAAGCCCGTCCGGCGAGCCGTGAGTAGGAGGAACTGTCCAGCCGCTGTTCGCGGGCTGCCGCGTAGCTATCTTGCGCTGCTGCTCGGCCAGACCATTTCGCTGCTGGGCTCCAACGTCACGATGCTGGCGCTACCGCTGACCGCGATCACCCTGCTGGACGCCGGCCCCGCGCAGACGGGACTGCTGCTGGCCTGCGGTCGGGCGCCTTGTCTGTTGCTGAGCCTGTTGGCCGGGGTCATCGTGGACCGTCTACCGCACCGAAACATCCTTTTGACAGCCAACGTGATTATGGCGGCCACGCTGGCGACGATCCCACTGTCCGCTGGCCTCGGACGTCTTGGAATGGCCCAGCTCTACATGACAAGCCTACTGGTTGGCAGTGTCGCGGTGATCGCCGACCTGGCATATCTGGCGTGCATCCCCACCGTGGTAGACCGCTCTCGCTTGGTGCGGGCGCAAAGCTCATTGGAATTCAGCCAAGCGATCGCGATGGCGGCAGGTCCATTCCTGGCTGGTTGGCTCGTCGAGGCGCTCTCCGCACCGACCGCAATCCTGGCAGACTCTGTCTCCTTTCTGCTTGCCGCCGCGTTGCTGTTGCTGGTGCCGATGCGGGTCGCTGGTTGTTCAACGGCCGCCTCGAGCGCGGTCCTCGGCCAAATAAGCGAGGGGCTGGCGAGCGTGTTCGGCAATCCGATCTTGAGGGCGGTCACCTTGGCAACCGCCACCTTCATTTTTTGCCATAGCGCGTATTCTGCGGCCTTTCTACTACATCTGACCAAGGATCTCGGGTTCGACGGCCGGATCGTCGGCATGGTGCTCGGCATCGGCGCGCTTGGTGGCGTGGTCGGCGCGACCAGCTCGCCCTTGGCGGGCCGGGCAATCGGCATCGGCCCGGCGTTAATGGTCGGTTTGGCCCTGAGCGCAGCAGGCATGAGCGTGGCCACCCTGATCACCGAACCCCGATGGGCGACGATTGCATGCGTCGCGCTCTCCCAATTCATTCTGTGGGTCGGCCAGGGGATTTACAATGTGCAGCAAGTTCCCCTTCGGTACGCGCTGGTCGCACAGCGCTTGCAAGGCCGGGCCAATGCGAGCATCCGCAGCTTGGTGTGGGGGCTGGCGTCAGTGGGAGCGCTGGCCGGTGGCGCACTCGCTGCAGCGACAGGACTGCGTGCTACGCTGCTTGTGAGCAGCCTGCTTGGCGCTGCCTCAATAGTCTGGATTTGGCGGTCGCCGCTCGGCCAAACACGCAGCTTGCGTGGATGATCGATACGATCGACCTGCGCATGACATCAAAGAATTTGCCGACCTAACGGGGATGGATCGCTATCTCGGCGAAGTGGCAGCGCATGCCGATCTGATCAGCGGCCCTCCTACCTGCCGCCGCGACAGCTAGCTTTCCTGGCGGCGGAGACCAGCTCAAATCGCATGCATCGCAACACCTAGGATTCCCGCCAATAGCCGGTGTTTGGAGAACAATTCATACGCATTGTTTCGACATTGTTGTCGATGGCTTTCGAGAACCGCGCAAATCTGGCGACATTGTGAGCGCGGCGCGGTTGAGCGGGCAGCTACTTCGTCACGGATGGCGGAAGACGGTGTTTCCCCACGACGGGCTGGAAGCCGAGGTGGGGCTCGGCGATGGCCGATGGCGGGTTCGTCTATCTCTTGGTGGTGCTCGACTGGTTCAGCCGCCCGATGCTATCATGGTGCGTCTTGATCACGATGGAAGCCGCGTCGAGACGCTGAACGACGCTCTCGCTCGCCACGGCAAGCTGGACATCCTTAACACAAACCGGAGATCGCAGTTCACGAGCGCCTCGTTCACGGGCGTGCTCGCCAGCCATGTAACCGCATCGATGAGCTACGTTCGCCGGCCCATTGTCCTCATGACCTCAGACGTCGATAAAAAACACGCATCGACCGCTTTCAACTTTCAAGTCGCCCGACATACGGCTACGAACTCAGAAGTTATAGCCATGAGCCCAAGAATCCGAAGTCGGGTTATGTGCGCAGAAATGGCTTGATCCCATTTCGCCGGCAGCTCAAAGGAGGACTCTGGCCGCTTGAATTGTTAGAGGTGGAGGTGCCGCTTGAATATGCTTTGCGAACATATAGGCTCTGAGCACCGCAGCTCGGGGAGCACACAGGACATTCACCGTTCCGCTGTCGCTGCCGCTAGTATCCGGTCCGGTTAAGACTCGACGGCCTTCTCAGCGTCGAACTAAGCATCGGGCCGAGCCTCATCAGATTCTCGTAAGCTAGCGCCCCAATATGAGATCTCTACAATTGGTAGCGCACAAAGTCGCGCTACGAGTGGCAACGGTTTTGGAGAGCAACATGGTGCTGCGCATGGAGTCCCCAGCTCCTCCGATCAAGGTGGAGAACTGGCTGCGAGGCGAGCCCCTCACGAGCTTCCAGCCCGGGAAGGTGTACATCGTCGAATTCTGGGCAACTTGGTGCGGGCCATGTGTGGCAGTGATGCCTCATCTAGTACAGCTGCAAGAGAAATACAAAGACAGCGGACTTGAGCTGCTCGGCATCGCAGCTCACGAACGAGCTCAAACGGCCGACGAGGCCCGAACAAGGTTGGACGCGTGGTTGACCGACAAGTTCTCGAATCTGAACTATCGGATCGGATTCGACTCAACAGGCGAAATGAACAAGCTTTGGATGGACTCCAGCTTTTCTATCGGGATTCCCACCTCGTTCGTCCTTGACCGTGACGGCCACATCGCTCCGTTCGCCGGTTCTTGAATGTTGCGAGACCTGTTGGCTGCCGAGGGGTGCAAGATCAGCCGCTGGCATGTCAAAACGCCAATGCGGCGGATGAGGATAGAGGCGCTCTGCCACCGGCCGCGTACCACCGAGCCCGAACCTGGACACAAGATCTCCTTCAGCAATCCCTACGGTCCGTCAATCTATGGCGGCATCGTCGATACGCCGACGTTCCTCGCAGGTGGCCAGATCGGCTACAATTGGCAGAGGAACGGCTGGCTGCTTGGCGTCGAACTCGATGCCAGCGGTTCTGTCTCCGACGGCATAAATACCTGGCTCGCGTCGTCCGGCTTTGTCGTGAGTGCAAGCCATCGTCTGGTCGCCTGCCCCCATTTGATGCTGCGCCTCGCGTCCTGCGTGGCTCCGCGGCTCGGCTACTTCGTCGCTCATCACGTGCCTCTTCGGCTTCCTCTGAGCATAATAGACTTTGCCTTCCCTCTTGAAGAAGCCGAGCACGTCTTCATTGATGCGAATAGAGGTGGTGTTGATCGTTGCTAGAAATTACCTAGCATCGCAAACGGAGCAATCTCGGTTGCTGCTATAGTGCAGATAGCAGCTCACCTCCTCAAGGTCACTCACCCAACGAGTAACGCACATTTTCTCTGCATGAACTCCAACATCAGCGGCACAGACCCCCGCAGTCGCGCCGCCGGAACCGGCCAGAAGAATGATCTACAGAACTGTCGAACAGTCCAAGCTAAATGATTTCGAAGTATCTCCGACGTTCAAAGTCGGTGACTCGATGTTGGACAGCTTCCCACTCCCAGCGGCGCGAGCAAGAAAACGCTTCAACAAAGCTTTCTCCGAAGACATCACTGGCCGCTGCAGACTGCGCAAACCGAGATGTTGCCTCTGATAGGCTTTGAGGCAGTCTCGCGGACGGACGACACATTTCCGCGCTTGCATCACCGACGATCGAAGCCGGTAGTGCCGGACCTGTCTCGACGCCCAATATTCCCGAACCGATCGCACATGCTAGCGCGAGATATGGGTTCGCGTCTGCGCCAGGCAGCCTATACTCTAGGCGATGGGCAGATGGATCTCCCGGAATGGCGCGAACCGCGCAGGAGCGGTTGTCAACTCCCCAGCTTGGACAGATTGGTGCCCAGGAGCCCGGTACCAATCTCTTGTAGCTGTTGAAGTTTGGCGCAGCGAGTACACAGAACTCATTCATGTATTCTAGTTGTCCGGCGATAAATTGCCTCATAAGATTGGAGACGTTGCCGAACGCATCACCGTCGTAAAACGCATTTTGACTATCTGAGGACATAGAGATGTGAATATGGCCGGACTGGCCGGGCCATTTCTCGGAGACCTTGGCCATGAATGTAGCCATCATGCCTCGCCTTTGCGCCCACGCTTTTATCATCGATTTAAATATGATTGCTCGATCTGCGGCTTCCAGCGCATCACAATGACGAAGTGAGGTTTCGACCACGCCCGGTCCCGTTTCGAAGTGTAGTCCGCTGAGAGGTATTCTAGCCTTCTCACAAAGCGCCAAGATCTCATCGAACAGCTCATGTTGAGCAACGGAGCGCATAACCGAGTAGCCGAACGGGCCCCGTGTTAAAGGAGCCCATTCTTCGAACGGCTTATCCTCAATTGTGTCGGCGCTCTCCTTGAACAGTATGAATTCAAATTCAAACCCGGCAGCGCATCTGTATCCTAGGTCAGCAGCCCTTCTCAGGACCTTGCGCAGAACACCCCGTGGGCAAATGTTCTCATGTGCGCCCGTGAACTCGGCAAGGTAAAGATATTGGTTGCCGACACAAGAGACCGAACGGCCGGTGCCTGACAAAATACGCAGATCAGCATCCCCGAATGCTGCTAGCGGCTTTTGCGTGACACTGATCGGAATGACCCGATCCGAACAATCCCACGCCAGCACTGCTTCAGAGAACTTGATGACTTTATCTCGGTTTGAGAGATCTTCACCGAAGACGTGTTTGCCTCGCAGCACACCGTCGAAATCGCTTACGCCGATCATCACGGCGGCTGCATTAGCTCCGGTAGACGTTGCTTCAGTTGGCATCACTTGCTATCCCGCGCCACCAGTTCGAACACCTGCTCCATCGGCATTGCTCGCAACTTTTGATAATCATCTTCGAGCTGAGTCAGGTCGCTATTCACGAGATAGACGATGCCTGGTGTCGATGCCAAATCGATAGTCGGAACCAGCTCTTCACCAATCGGAACGAACGCAATAGCATCCGCGAAGCTGGGGAGCTTGCGTATTGCTTCGAGCCCCGGGTAACCGGCAACGACACCGCCCCTATCGGAGATCAGGGAGACGCATAGTGCGTGCGCCTTCCGCTTGTAGGGTCCCCGCAGCCTCATGTACTCACCAAAGCCCGTGGGATCTGCGTAGCGCCACGCCGTCAGCGTCATATGGTTATGCCCCAACGCCATGGTACGCGCTTTTGCCGACATAGTCCCTTGAATCCTCGCCCCGAAGTCCACCAGAACGGGCCCCCGATGATCGACAATGATCTCGGCATGAGCCGGTCCCTCAGCGATCTGAAGCGCCTGCAGCGCTCGTTTCAGGTAATCGGACAGCTCCTGAACGATTGGTTCGCTGCCGTCCAACAATCTCTCCAGTGAACAGACCGATGATGCCCCCTCGATAGTAACGGTGTCATAGGTCCAGGCCTCCGTAACGAAGGCATCCCCGTGGATCGAGACGGCGTTTACAGTGTATTGTTGGCCGTTTATTTTTTCCTGCCCGAGGGCAAAACGATTCAACGCTCCGACACGGTTCGTCTTCCCGACAATCGCACTTAGTGCCCGCTGAATGTCAGCATCTGTCGAGCAAAAGAATACATCCTCGGTGCCCGTACTGTTCAGAGGTTTTATCACGATCTCGTCGAAGTTCGCTTCGCGCTTCCAGCTTGCGATTTCTACAGCATTGTCAGACACGACTTGTCGGATCGATCGCACACCGGCATAGGTCAACGCGCTAGACAATCGCGCTTTGTCACGCCGAGCCGCCGATAGAGCGGTGCCGTTTGAAGGTAGGCCCAGCCGCTCCGACAACGAATCGGCGAGTTCGACTCCAGACTCGCAGCCGGCTATAACGAACTCAAATTCTCTGCCATGGAGCGACTGAAGATGATATTCAACGATGTCGTCAAACCCCAAGCGCTCGCCGGGGCGAATGACTTCATCATACAGATTAGCATCAAAGTGCGCCTGGAATATGGGTGGAATCTGTGCGGCAGACATCACATGCACCGTTCCAATGCCATAGCGCTTGAACTGCTCCGGTAGATATCGGCCGGTAGAGTATGCGTCTACGATTACACAATTGCGTTCTTTCATGCGGATCTCCGATACTGCAAGTAGATGTTGCTGACAGCGATAGCCGTAATGAGAATGTTTCCAACGAACGTATGTGACGAAGGCACGATGCGAGAATCGCAGTACTGGAACAGGAAGGTGACGATAGGGGCGGCGGACAAGACCATATTGACGGTGAAGGGCTCTACGTAACGAATGCCCTGCTGGATCAAGAGCAAAGGAACAATCATCGTCGAAACGCCAATTGCTGCGATCGCAAACCAGTGCTGCGAGATTTCAGGCACGAGGGATGAATAGTCCACCAGTCCCAGCAGCAAGATGATCGTTCCATAGAACCGATGCGCCAGCACTTGCCGGCCGGAAAACCCACGGTCGAACAGAAGTTTGACAAGTATATTTGTAAGGGCGAGCGATAGGCCGGCTACGATGGCCAAGACTATTCCAAAGGACGATCGAGCCCCCCACTCCACGCCTGCGTTGCCGCTGGCCGAGATCCAAATCATGTAACTCCCGATCATCGCGATCAAAGCGCTGACGACAATATCGGATGCTGGAGGGACTCCCTGCCGCCTGATCACGGCGTTTAGCCACACAGTTGCGGTGGGCCCCAACGCCACCATGAACGCAACGACGATCGCAGGTTCAACGTATTTCAAGCCGATAAATAGGCCGATCCAGCTGATTGCAGTCACGACGTTGAGTACGACGAAGACCAAGAGCGACCGATATCCCACTCCTGCCTTGCTTGCGTCGTGGCGAGCCAAGAGATTGAACGTTAGACAAACCACGGCAAAGGACAGCAGGAGCGCGACGAACGCATCTGCTCGCTGAAAATACGCTGCGGCATAAACCTCGCCTGCTGCACTCACGACGACATAGAGGGCCACAAAAAACACTCCGAGCGCGAACCTATTCGTCAATTGTCTGCCCTTTTCGTGCCCGCGCGACGGGGCGCGGCCCTCGCAGAGACGGGCCGCGCGCATCGGTTTTGACGCATTCAGCTTTCGGCCTGTACGGGCCACGTTTGGTCTGAATCTCACGATCTGCCCTCGTGGTTCTTCGTTCCGCGGTACACAACACAGGCCTCTCCAAATGCTTTGAAGAGTTGCTTGCCGAGGAGATCGACTGAGACGTGCCATTCGGGGTGCCATTGCACCCCGATTTGCAGCGTCGGCGCGCCGATCACCGAAGCCGCCTCAACGAGACCGTCAGGCGCCCACGCCTCCCCCCTCAGGGCCGGGGCAAGCGCTTCAATGCCTTGATTGTGCAGTGAGTTGACGTGGGCTTCGATCGTCCGCGCGATGGGGAAGAGCGCCCCGTCGGAAGATATCCTAACGCTGTGCGCGGCATCGTACTGACGGTCCCTGGGACGATCTGGCTTCTCGGCATGCATAGCGCCGCTTTCGAGGCTCCACTCCGCAAGCGATGGGCGGAGCGTGCCGCCGAAATAGACGTTGAGCTCCTGAAGCCCACGGCAGATACCCAAAATAGGCATCCCAAGCGCGATGGCACTCTGTATGGCCACGGCAGCAAGCCGGTCCCTAGGACGATCAAGGATCCCAGCCTCTACGTCATGCCGATCAGGATCCGCTATGGATGCAGGCGCTGACAGGACGGCGGGGTCGACGTTAGATTCATCGCCGGTCAAGACCACACCGTCCAGCCGGCGCATGATGGCCGTGGCGACCTCCTCGCTGGCATCTTCCGCATCGACGGTCGGCAATACGACGCAAGCCACTCCCGCATGACGATGGAGTGCCTGCACGTACTTACGCCGTACCCAGTCGCGGTGCACACCGTCGACCAGAAGACGGTTCGAAGTAACCCCGACAACGGCTCGGGCGTGCTCGGGCTGTTGCAACCTCACGCCACCTGTCCTCGCGTGCGAGCGCCGGCAACGGAGTTCTCATACAGCCGTCGATTTCGCTCTTTCAACTGAGCTATGACGCTAGGTTGACCTTGAGGTCCCTTGACAAAGAGCCCGCCCCAGGTCGCGGCAACCTTCGCGTAGTTCGGATCCTGCATCCGAATTTTCTGCGCTTTTCGCAACAGCCAAAACGGGATACCCGGCGAAAGGTGATGCTCAAGGTGGTACTCATCCAGATTCTGTCCGAGGATGGCTCGCTCGAGGAAATTTCCTTTCCGATTCCTGGTGAGATAGACGTTCTGCGTCTCGGTTTCGCACATCGGTGAGTGCTCGGCGAGTTCGATGAACCAGCCTAGGACCTGAAACGTGGTGAGATAGGGCACGATCCAAAACAGGACGACGATATGGAGCAGCCCAACAGCATATGACCCGGCCAGGATGCTGATCCAGAAGAGATAGAAGCCGTACTTGTCGATAAGTATGCCTGAGCGGCTCTGATCTTCGACATCTGTAATCGAAAATCGATTGGCCCAAAGGTACTTCAGATACGCTATTGTCGCGCCGCCGAAGATCGGCTTCCAGATCATGTTGAAAGCGTACCGCTCGGGAGGCTGCACGTTGTAAACGCCGCTGGCCAGGAAGAACTTCAGGTCGGGATCCTTGTCCGGATCTCCAAGATAGGGGTGATGCAAATAGACGTGCGAGATCCGGTAGGCCCAGTGACGCTGGAACAAGGGATAGGAGGCGAACAGAATGCCAAGGACATAATTCCAGGTGGTGTTCTTCGCCAGCGTGCGGTGAGCCGCATCATGAGCGATGGTTGTCAATCCGCGCTGATAGGCGCCAATCAGGAGGACGGCGAGCGGGTAGAGCCACCATGAGACCGACACAGTCGCGAGCGTACAAGCTGCGATGACAGCGTAGTCTTTGGCAATATAAGCCGCTCCCGTTATGTTGTCAGGCCTCAGCTCGGATAGCTGCCGATTGATCTCCCGACTGAATTGAACGGCCTCATAGCGTGATGACCTCAGTTTCCAAGCCTCTGCCTGATTCATGAGAACCTCTTCCTGATCGCCTTGCAGTTTGTCAGATTGCGGAAAGCGCCTTGTCCAGATCGCGCAAGATGTCGTTAACATCTTCGATGCCGACGCAGAGCCGGATCGAGCCGCCAAATATGCCGGCGGCTTCGCGCTTTTCCCGCGGGACAGTGGTGTGGGTCGTCGAGACCGGATGAGTCACGAGCGTGCGGGCATCTCCCACATTGGAAACGTGATACATCAAGTCAACATTCTGGATGAACTTGCGACCGGCCAGTTCGTCTTCCACTTCGAACATGACCATCGCCCCGTGTCCGTATGCGGTGTCGAGTGTCTGCTCGACGATATCCCGATCGGCGCCTTCAAAGAGCCCCGGGTAAAAGACGCGACGCACTTTAGGATGCTCCTTTAGAGCGCCCGCGACGATCCTGGCATTCGCGCAGTGCTGCTTCATGCGGAGCGGCAGCGTTTCAAGCCCTTGGATCAGTTGAAAGCTCGCAAACGGGGAGATGGCTGCGCCGGTATCGCGCAACCAGGTCATGCGAGCCTTGAGGAGAAACTCGCTCTTTCCTAGATCATCGACATCTCGCACAGCGTTGTGCCAGACAATTCCGCCATGCGCTTCGTCGGGACCGTTGAACAAGGGAAAGCGAGAGGCTCCCCGATAGCTAAATTTTCCGCTGTCAACGATTAGTCCGCCGAGGGTCGTGCCATGGCCAGATATATATTTTGTTGCGGAGTACGTCGTAACTGCAGCGCCCAGGTCGGACGGCCGACATACCAGTGGCGTGGTGGTATTGTCTACGACCAGAGGCACTCCGTACCTTCGGCCGATCTCCGCCAGCTGTTTGACGGGAAGCGGAATCAGGCAGGGATTCGAAATTACCTCACCGAACAGGCAAATCGTGCGGTCATCGATGGCACGCTCGAACGTCTCGGGCCTTCGAGGATCTGCTGTCCTCACGCTGATTCCCAAACGCTTTAAGGTGTTGTGGAGCAGGTTCCAGGTATTGCCGTATAGATACGGGGAGGCGACGATATTGTCCCCTACTTCGCCACTTGAAAGGTTGATGATAGCAAGGAACGTCGCCGCTTGACCTGACGCAACGGCGAGCGAGTCGCTTCCCATATCGACGGCGGCGTAGCGCTTCTCCAGCGCGCGTGTCGTCGGATTGATAATCCTAGTGTAGGTGAACCCATCCGCCTTGACGTTGTACACGTCAGCGATGTGGTTTAGATCGCCATCGAGTTCATAAGCTGTATTCTGGTAAATCGGCACTGCAACGGCTTTCGTCACCGGATCGCGTCGATAGCCCGCATGCAGAACAGCAGTCTCGGGGGAAAGCGGCAGCCGCCGGCCCCCAGCTGCTTGAGCCGGCATCTTTACGTGCGCCCGATATGCCTCTTGGCCCGACGTCGACCTTACTGACCGAGCCTGACCGGACCGGAAATATGTACGAAAGGCGCATCCCAACTCCTCAATCCAGCTGGATTGGATTTCCCCAATGCAACCGACCCGAAAGCTACGCGTCGCGAGATGCAGCTTTGAGTAGACGTAAAGATTGTGGTTCGCCAAGTGGCGATACAGCCCATCGAACCCTGGCTGGTCCACCATTCCGGGCGGCGCACTGAACGCGACACAGACCGGCGACTGCAACTCGGGGGACAACAGCGGGGACACTATCCCTTCGAGTTCCTTGATAAGGTCGTCTCTGACCTTCTCGTACCTGAAGCGCCTGGCATCGATGCCCTCCTCGTGCAGAATCTTCAAAGCCTTTGTCGTTGCCTGAACGATGTGGGTGGGAGGGGTCGATCGCCACTCACCTGTGCGCTCGAGCGAGCGCCATTGATCTCTCACGTCGAGCACAAACGATCTCGGCTCTTGAGTCGTATCTTCGAGCAGCTCGCGGGAGGCGATGACAAACGCTACGCCCGGCGGCCCCTCTATGCACTTGTTGCTCGATGTGACCAGTACGTCAGGTCCACCCTGGCTCAGGTCGATATTGATGGCGCCGAAGGAACTCATTCCATCGATGATGGTCTTTACGCCACGTCGCCTCGCCTCCTCCACGATCTCGTGCAGCGGATTGACGATTCCGGTTGTCGTCTCACAATGCACGAAGCACAGGTGCGTAATGCCAGGATTTCGGCTCAAATACTCGCCGATTTCTTGCGCATCCAAGGAGTCGGTCGCGCGCTTGACAAGCTTCAGTGCTTCGACACCCCACAGCCGCAAAATTTGTAGAATGCGCTCGCCATAGATGCCGTTTACGCAAACGAGCGGCCTGTGGACCCGGGACACAAACGAAGAGAGGGCAGCCTCCATTGCAAAGGAGCCACCCCCTTGAATGGGCACCACCGAATAGTCCTCGGCATTTCCCAGCAAGTTGAGCATCAGCCGCCTCATGCAGGCGGTCACCTCCTTGAACTCGTCGTCGCGAGATGCGAGATCGAGCTGCATCTGGCTCCTCACCGCCAGCGATAACGACAATGGACCAGGCGTCAGCAGAGAGCGCTGTCTTGTCAAACCATTCCTCCTACATTGTATTCGTCGAGGACCTGGAGTACGCCCAACGGGCAGCCCCGTGGCGCACGCGTCCTCTTCCTCGTCAACGGCTTCGAATGAAGCGCCATTAAGCGCGTGGCATCGGCCGCTCGAAATGGCTGCCGGATGACAAACCCCAAACATCTCATCGCGGATGGAGAGCGATTCCTCACAAAGCTCCCCGTCGATGCCCTTCAGACCTCTCAAATAGCCTTTGGCGCTGAGCGCTCGGACGCAAACTGGCGGCGACCATGCTCTCATCCAACAGCCACGCATGTGCAGGCTTGGGCGCGGTCGCCTTCTTGCGCTACGCAGCGCCAGTCGGCCGACGATTTACGTGTGAGCCTGCCCAGCCAGGCGCTTTACGCCAGTAAGGCGATGCAGCCGGGATCGTCGCGCCCGGATGATTAGGCAGGCACACTCGATAATCGTCGCTCGCGGCGGAAGTCCAATGCGTTTGCTTGGGGCTTGATACATTTGCACTCCGTCGCTCGTTGGAGGATTTGTGACGCCAATGACCGTGTTGGCGATGTCGGAGATCGTACAACTTGACGTTACGGGCGTTTCAACCCTCTCCGGAGTTTTTCTCGCACGAATTTTTCCTCAGTGCTCGCATTTGGCTGCGACAAGCCGACGCAAGGCCGAATACGGAGAACCCACAGCGAGGCACCTAGTTTGATAGTTCAATTTGGATCTACAGTAAGCTTTTCGCCCGCGAGCGCGTTTCCTGCCGAAGTGAGGGCTGATCGTTTCGTTCACGTACGATCCTGGCCAAAGCACCATCTGGAGGTACGGAGTTTCCCCGCGGTCCGGCGAGATCTCCCTGGACGCGGCGCCTGAATGCTTACACCTCCTGGCCTAGCTGTTGTCTCACGTCGTTGCGCTCGAATGGAGCGGCCTTCGCAGCCTGCGGTCGAGTCCGACTAGAAGCGGTTGAGCGATCTTGGATCGCTGCCCGCTCAGCAAGGATCAGTCGAGACCTTTCGGCGGGGGTCCGTGAGACAGAGCATCTCGTCCTGAATTGCTAGGAGCACGACCGATCCGAGTCCAAATGAGTGGCCCGTGTCCATCTTGAAAGCGATCACTAGGCTGGCAGCATCTCTCGGTACGACACGCCGCTTCGCCGCGAGACGTCTCACCGAGCGATTATGGCGGCAGCAGCATGCCGTGGTTTACGGCGACTTCAAAGCGTGAGCCGGCGAACAGGAGTTCCGCGCATCACCAGCCCCCCCGGTCCGCGCAAGTACCTCGCCGATGAGACACTCTGGCCTGACGATAGCCGCACTTCCGAGCCCTTCTGCTCTCTTCTCCTCTGCAGGGCCGCTCATTGATGCGAGATCACGTCCGACGCAGTCTACAGCACGTTGACGGTAGACAGAGCGGATCATCAAGAGATTATTCATAGTCGCTCGCCAAGGACAAGCTGCCCTTCCTTTCCGGCCGTGCCGATGGCCGCCTTCATGGCGACACGATGGAAGGCGGAATGAAGCATGACCCAAACACACGGCGGGAGCTCCGTAGCTCGTGTTGGCCGGTGTTCGCGGCAGCGTAGCCTCGCGATAGGAAGGTGCGGAGCGTACGCCGACGGTGATTGCCCACGAGCGGCGGCCAATAGGAAGCAAGCTCGTCGGACGTTACCATCACCGCGACCGGATGGATCGTGACCGATTGCTCGGTTTAGATTTTTCGCATGGCGCTTTTTGCTGCGCGTGCGGCTAAGAAACGCAGAGCTCCCTTCAAAGCCGAGCCAGGGCCCGGCTTTAAGCTCCGCCCAGTACGAAGCTCGTGCCGCGCTTTCCGGAAGGCTGGCTATCCGGCGATCCTGCGCTTACTCCCGGCATACTGATCAGAAGACGGACTTCCTCTCTGGCCTTTCTCACCGCGTCGCGAATTCTGACCTGCAGCATGGGACTGCGTCTCTTGAGCTCCCCGGCTTTTGACCATGCTCCATCTTCGCTCGCGTACTCGGTTTTGAATTGACCATCCACTTCGAGCACATAATTTGAAGCTGGCAGTACACGAGTTGGCGCGGCCATTTTGTTGCTTTAGAGCGAAAAGTTCGTCGCAGGCCCCGCCCGAGCCACATCGCCCGAGCCGCACCAGCAGTATATTGTGCGAATCGCGGTGCGAGGAACCTCTAACCATCAAGAATTGAGCGCGCGATCAAGAAATCCACCACCGCTTTCGCTGAATGCTCTAGGGTCTGCTCCATGGTCTTGAGATGAATGTCCGGCGTTGCTGGTGCTTCGTAGCACGCGTCGATTCCGGTGAAGTTCTTGATCTTGCCTGATCTTACCTTTGAGTACAGCCCTTTCGGGTCTCGTCGCGCGCATTCCTCGATCGGCGTATCGACAAAGACCTCTATGAACTCTTCCTTGCCAACCAGGATGCGTACCCTGCCCCGTTCGGCGCTGGTGGGCGAGATAAGCGAACAGATCACGATCAAGCCGCTGTCTGCCATCAATTTGGCAACTTCACCGACACGCCGAATGTTCTCCACGCGATCCGCCTCCGAGAAGCCCAGATCCGCACTTAATCCGTGCCGGAGGTTGTCGCCATCCAGCAGCATTGTATGCCGCGACATCGCAAACAGCTTTTGATCAACGAGATTGGCAATCGCCGACTTTCCCGCGCCAGACAGGCCGGTAAACCAGATGACGCAGGGCTTCTGATTCTTGATCGCGGCGCGCTCCCTCCGATCCACGGATAGGCCTTGCCTAACAATATTGGCGGCCGGCCGTAGCGGAAAGGCAATCATGCCGGCCCCGGCTGTACGATTGGTGTACCGATCGATGAAGATAAATGATCCGGTCTTTCGATTGACGTCGTAGGGATCGAAGACTGCGGGCATTGTGGTCGCAACATTACAAAGAGCAATCTCGTTCAATGAAACCATCCCGGCGGCCAGATGCTCACAAGTGTTGACGTCGATCCGGTGCGTAATTTCGGTAATGCTGCCGGCAATCGTCTGCGATCCAATCCGCAGGACGTAATTGCGTCCCGGAGCGAGCGGCTCCTCGTCCATCCAGATGACATAAGCAGCGAACTGGTCGGCAACCTTCGGCTGATCGTCCGGACGTGACAGAACGTCGCCACGGCCGATATCGATTTCGTCTTCCAGTGTAATGGTCACCGCATCCCCGGCTTCGGCACCGACAAGGTCGCCACCGTGGGTCACGATCCGTTTGACGCGCGTGGTCCGTCCCGACGCGGCGACGATGATCTCATCCCCCGCCGAGATCTGACCGGAAGCCACCGTCCCGGCATAGCCCCGAAACTCCGGGTTTGGCCGGTTCACCCATTGTACCGGAAAGCGGAAAGCTTGGCTTGCGGTCCCGGAGTGGATGTCAATGCTCTCCAGATATTCAAGCAGGCAGGGGCCATGATACCAGTTGGTACGCGCGGAGCGGTCTACGACGTTGTCGCCCTCGCGGGCCGAGATTGGGACCGGAATGATCGAGGTGAAGCCGAGACCGGCAGCAAAGGACAGATAGTCACGGGCGATCCGATCGAAGCACGCCTTGTCGTAGGCGACAAGATCGATCTTGTTCACTGCCAGCACGATATGGCGAATACCGAGCAGGGCACAGATAAAAGAGTGGCGGCGCGTCTGAACCATCACGCCTTTGCGGGCATCAATCAGGATAATGGCGAGCTGGGCTTGCGAGGCGCCGGTAGCCATATTGCGGGTATACTGCTCGTGGCCAGGAGTGTCGGCCACCATGAAGGAGCGCCGCGGCGTAGTGAAGAAGCGGTAGGCAACATCGATCGTGATGCCCTGCTCCCGTTCGGCCTCGAGCCCGTCCACGAGCAGGGCGAAGTCGATGCTATTCCCGGTGGTACCGTACTTGATGCTGTCGCGTTCCAGTGCCTTGATCTGATCGTGGTAGATCATCTTGCTGTCGTGCAGCAATCGGCCGATCAGCGTCGATTTGCCGTCGTCCACCGAGCCACATGTGATGAATCGCAACTGATCCTTCGTCCGGGTCGGGAACCGCTCCATTGTCGGATTTGTAAACATCAAAAGTAGCCTTCCCGCTTCTTCTTCTCCATTGAAGCGGCTCCATCTGTATCAATGAGGCGTCCCTGGCGCTCTGACACAGTCGCTGTTTGCATTTCTGCAACGATATCTTCGATCGTTGTCGCATCGGATTCAATAGCCCCGCTCAAGGGATAACATCCAAGGGTGCGAAAGCGGATCATCCGCATTTCCGCCGTCTCGTCGCGGTTAAGAGGCAATCGCTCGTCGTCAACCATGATCATCGCACCATTTCGATGCACTATCGGTCTTCGTTTTGCGAAGTAGAGCGGAACGACCGGAATTTTCTCGATCATGATGTATTCCCACACCTCAAGCTCTGTCCAGTTTGACATCGCAAACACGCGCATGGTTTCGCCTTGACGAATCCGTGTGTTGAACAGGCTCCAGAGCTCCGGCCGTTGGTTACGGGGGTCCCATACGTGTCCGGCCGAACGGAAGGAGAGTATCCGTTCTTTTGCGCGACTCCTTTCCTCATCACGCCGGGCTCCGCCGAAGGCGGCATCAAATCCATGGAAGTCGAGCGCCTGCTTCAGGGCGTCGGTCTTCATCACCTGGGTGTGGAGCGCGGAGCCGGAATCGATCGGATTGATCCCACGCGCGATGCCGTCCTTGTTGACATGGACAATCAAGTCGAGGCCGAGTCGCCTGGCTGTCGCGTCTCGAAAGCTGATCATCTCGCGGAACTTCCACGTCGTATCGACGTGAAGCAGGGGGAACGGTATTTTTGCCGGATAGAACGCCTTGATCGCGATGTGCAGCATCACGCTTGAATCTTTTCCGATGGAGTAAAGCATGACGGGCCTTTCGAACTCGGCGACCACATCACGCATGATTTCAATCGATTCAGCCTCGAGACGGCGCAGATGCTTCGGCAGCATATATCTTGTTTTCCGTGAGGATCTCTGTTATTCGCCGCTCTTTGGCTCCCTAGAGTGGGAATATCCGAGCCAGATACGACCGGCGGAAACGCACGGCTCGTCGATCAGGTCTACCCCGTTGGACAGCAGAATTCCAGACGCGGCAACATATCGCATTCTCCCGCTCGTGCGGTCGGCGCCTGCGTCATACCTGATCGGGGGATCAGCGCGCCGACTAACGAGCTCGGCTAATCAACCAGCGTGTCTTGATCACAAGCATCCAGAGTCTTTAGGAGACGCTGAGGATCTGTTCAAGCCGCGCGACCTCGCCTCGCAGCATCTCGATAGCCACGTCCCGATTTTCCGAAATACTCCAAGAAGTGTCGACCGGCCCTCCAGCGTGAGATGAGCCGGACAATTCTCTTGCCTTGGCACTTCGCAAATCCCACCAGGTTCGGAACATCCGACGATAGAGTTCGGTTACCTCCGGTCCCCTGTCCAGAACTCCAGCTTTCTGGGCATGCAGCAGTTCCTGCTCATATCCGAGGTCTAGCAATAGCTCGGCACCGACCAGATCCGTCACGGTTTGCATCTCTTCGACGCTCAATTGAGATTGCCATGATTTGACAGAGCTTTCGTCGATGGCGTTTCGTTCCAGGATTTTTCGATCCCCAAAGCTGCTGGATTGAAGATAATCTGCTCGTTCCATGCTCGCCGATGCGACGCCTCCTGGATCACAGCCGAGCCCTGCCAGTAGACGCTGGATCTCCTCGTCCGGATGCGCCACGAGCAGTTCGTATCGCACCAAATGAGTCTGCCGGCGAGTACGTTGCGCGGCGAGCCTAGGCAGACCCAAAACCAAATCGGCAAGTGAAGATATTATGCTATCGGGCAGACGGAGCATGAGCTCAGCGAGGCTGGATACGCTGACCGGCCGCGAGCTTTCTGCTCGCAGTGGGATGCCCCACGTCGATTTCAGTGAAGCGGCGATGGCGTAGGGATTGCGCATCAAGAGGATGTGTGGTGCTTCTGGGTACACGGCTTCAACAAAGTCAAGGACCGTCCAATAGCGTGGTGTCTTGTCTATGATGATACGCTTGCCCGCTTCTGCCAGATACTGATTGTATGCTGCGTCTGCAAAAGCGCGGCTAGCGATCTTGCGATCTATCCGTCCCAAGAATTCGGAGGTTGCGGTCTCAATCAATGAGCAGCCCGCCGGGTGGCGCCGATCCACCTTGCCAAATGCTTCAAGCGCCAGCATCAACCAAGGCTCAGGCGGAGCCTCAATGTCTGGATGGAGCTGCAGCAAATGTGCCAGGAGTGTCGTCCCGGATCGTGGAAGACCGAGGAGAAAGCACACCTCAGGTGAACGACCAAGACGTCCGCTCATTGTTCAGACACTCGTGCTTGGCAAGCGCCCCCTGTCGGCGCGAGCTCGATTGGGCCAAACAAAGCCAGCCGGCAGATCACATGAGGACAACCGCTTGCGCACAAAGATTCGAAACGACAAAAATTCTGTCTGCCACTCATGAGCTGAGACCCGTTCAGTTCGATGGGGTGGGATCACAGAACGGATAACTGCAATCGCCTCCGCTGTTGCCGACCCAATGAGACCAAATCAAGCAACAGCTCAATTGCACGAAGATTGACTGTGGCTATGGAAAGGTTGAAAAGAACTATACCGACGTTTGCCGACGGCCGCGCGCGGCATGGAAGATTGCTACGCTTAGTCAGAAGATGCCTGCGCTGGGGCGTTGAAGAGGTAAATGCGATATGCACCTCGCTGAGGCTCGGCATACTCCAATCAATTTCGACATATGAGCGCAGTCCTACAAAGACGCCGACGGTATCCTGAACGTCACACCTGGCAGGACGCAGCAATCTTCTGAACGCGGCAGCGATCCAGACTCACTTCCAGTGAGCGCCACCGTTGGTTGGTCAACACCCTGGATTATAGGTCCGGCCAGCTTGTTTTACACAAGCCCATTCGTCGAAACCGTAAGGTGTATTTGGGTTAGCGGACCTCGCGACGCTGTTCCTCCCTGACGGGCGCTAAGGAGTGTTAGATTGCCAGTGTTAGGATTGATGGACCTGATCTAGCAGGCCTCGGGATTACCCCATCAGCAAGCGCGCTTGGCCCTACCTCTCGTGACGGAGGCAGATTGTCAGCCGTTCATGTGGGAGATCCTTAACAGATAGCCAAGACAATGTCTTCACTGCCGATATGGATGGCGAGTGGTCACAACGGCTTAGACCACTTCTAAGAGAGTTCATCAATGAGAGGATGCTCGAGCCTCCCACCGCGACATTGAAACGCCATCCAAAAACTCCTCTCAGCGCGGATCGGCAAAACTAATTTGCGCCCAAATTTCCATGGGTGAGGGCGGCCTGTGAGCCGCCCTGCCGCTCCAGTACCGGCGCTGCCCAAAGCTACCGCTGATGTCCGAGTCCGATTCCAAGATTTAAGGCCTTCTGGCGGAGAGCACCGACGCTGCGTTTGGTCATCTTTGCTATTTTCATGACCGGGGTTCGGGCCTTCGAATGAACTTTGAGCTCCTGGATATCTGCCTTGGTCCATTCGCGCCGCTTAACGCGTTTCTTGGTTGCTTTCTTCACGATTAATGCTCCTTTTGAGAGGGAGCGGCTTGTAACATGGTTTTCTCGGCGCGACGACCGAAAAAAACAGGCAATATCATAGGAAGTCGCGGGTATAAGGTCGGTCACGTCTTCCGAGCGAGGCGTCTCGACGAGTGCAGCTGTGGAGTTGTAGACTTCATACAAACCTCGCGCTCTGAGACCCATCACAACCACAGTGTTTCCAAATTGAACTTCGCGATCTAGTCGAAGTACATCACCATCGGCACAGTAAGGCTACCGCACGGAATGGCAGCGGGCGGAAGTAAGCTTGATCCGAAGCGCCGCCGCCCAGGTGCGAATGGCGACGCTGGCCGTTGTAAAAGGGAGGTACGTCCGATCGAGACGCGGGCGTCGGACACAGGTGTCGTAGGCATGCTCGACGAACACGATGTCCCGCCCGGCGCCCAAGCCGTCCACGCTGATGGCAATGCCATGACTGGCGAGCACAGCGGTGAACGTTGCATCCGAAAACGACGAGATAAGACGTCCAGCTTGTGTGGAACAATCGGGAACTGTAAGGCCCTTTGCTTATTCAGGAGAGTTCGTCCTTGCCGGATGCTCGAACGGCTGATCTGGACGGATTAGCTCATGCGGGCGGGGTTCGGAGCTCCAATACATCGGCGAAGATTGTCCAATCGCGGACTCTCTTTTGCCTGCAGAAATCGGTCTCTGCCTGCTGTGCAGCAGCACTCAGCGAGGCGGCATTGACCTTAAATGCCGCCTGGCACGCACGATGCTCGCCGCCGGTATCGTCGCGAACGGTCTTAATAAACCGAACGTTAAATGAAGGCATGCCCCCCTCTTCCTATGGTTCGCTTATGCATTATCTGCCACTCGCCCTTAGAGTATTTGATCTACCTCAAGCAGCATCCAAGAGCTCCGTCCGCTCCTCCGAAGACAGGTCCATAGCAGCGCGGCGCTAGGCTCATGTTGTCGCGAAAAACCGCGATCGCTTGCCGGCTCATCGCGGCCGGATTTCTGATATGCGCCGACAGGCGGCTATACGCGCAAGCGATCGCGGGGCAGCGCGCATCCCGATCCTGCATCCGACGGTCCACCTGGCGCCGCGACAGCAGATCCGATCATCAGGCTTGTCGTCAATGAGCCCGGTCCGGGACTTCAGTGCCAAAGCTTAAGGGTGGGATCGGCGCCGGCAAGGCTACCGACGATGAGAGGCGGAACGTCGATCGACGATTCGCTTGGACAGATCAATGAGGAAAATGCTGTCATAGCCCATGGACGTGAGCTGCGCCGCAAATCACCATTCTGGCCGCGTTGCAGAGAAACGCGAGGCGCTGGCGGAAGCGCGAGTTCGGACATGCCGACTGTCAACGCGGGCGTCTGCAGCTCGTTGTGCCCGTTCGAGCTCGACCAATCCCGAACAGGCACCACTCTTTGACCCGCATCAACGCTGCGGCGGCTGCGCCCTGATAGAATTATCTGCCAGTAAGGTCAGATGCACGGCAGACAGAAAGGCTTGACGCCCACGATGCTTTCATGTCCGGGTACCAACGACCGCTTTTTAGGACTGCTGCCCAGCGCATCCGAGCCGCGGGCCAATGAACTGCACACGGTAGGCTGCGCCGCTCGCGAGGGCGTCCACTTTTTCGGCCTGCGGACCGGCCCAACTATGGGCTCCGAGCGGAGCTACGCTCATCCTAATGCTGTTAAGCGGTTCCGACGTCTTTGCGCTCTCGCTGCATAGACTGCCGCGCGCCAGAGGGCGCGGCTGAGCGCCCCCACACACCCAGTAGGATGACGCCGCAGAACAAGGAATGTCTCATCAATAAGGGACGTGACATGACAGAAAGCCGGACCATTTTTCCCGCCGCGGGCCGGATTGCTGGAGCTGCAGTCCAGTTTAGCTTGTGCAGTACAGCTACATATAAGCGAGTTCTTGAGCTGATCAGATCGATTCGACGGAAGCTCGGGCGTTCTTTCGTAGCGCAAATCCAAATATTTCAGTTCGCGAGCGGATCGTGCTTCGTTCACAACGGCGCATGGCCGATAGCCCTCTCGCCTCGGCTGACGCGATCGACCCCGCGGGCCGCGCGCGCGATACTGGACTGAGCCTGTCCGCGCGGAACCCGAGCAACGTGCGTAGTCTTCACAAGGTTATCTGAATTTGTCAGCCCGCAGCAATGAACATAGACCAGGATCTAATGGCGATCTGACCTGGGAGCGGCTCGAAACGGTGCCGCCCCCCGATCAGGATCTGGAGATTGCCGTGATCGAGGGTAATTCAATTTACCGGGTTGTCTTTCCTTGCCGTCGGGTCTTCGGCGGATGGATCAACGCGCATACCGGAAAGCACGTCACCGTGCAGCCAACGCATTGGCGTATCTGGCCGGGATAGCTGCGCTATCCTGCAAAATGGACTGGCGTGAGTTGGGCAGGGACCGCCTTGCTGTACTCTCGGAAACTGTGCAGGGTCGATCGAATGAGCGAGCCCGACGGCAATCATCTCCGAGCGGACCGAATCCATGGTGGGTGCCTTGCGCTGTCCGTCAAGCATGACGTTTCTCATTGCTGTCGCAATCGTTGCCATCGTGCTCATGAGCGACAAAGTCGCCGTAGATTTCTGTATCTCAGGCTATAACGCCGCATACCACCACACAATTTAGCTACGATAAACTTGTGCTTTATACATGCGCAGATTTTCGGCGAATGTTGTCGCTTTGATCGAACCGTCGGCTATTCTCCCTCGGCCAAGAAGGCAGCGAGACGCGTCACCGTCTTTCCTCCGAGCCTTCACCTTCCCGGTCCGCGAACTGGACCGGGCATTTTGTTGGCGGCAAGGCTTGCCTCGACATTGTGGAAAGCGCAAATGGCCACAAGCGAATTAGCTCTGTCGAGAACAGACCCGAGCGCGGGATCAATGGTTTTGCGATTCAGATGAAGCGCGCAGTTCGCGAGCGGCAGCGACCATGTTGGTTAGCGCAGGCCGAACCTCCTCCCATTTGCGCGTTTTTAGGCCGCAGTCCGGATTGACCCAAAGCTGTGAATCCCGCAAACGCGTCCGAGCCAGCACCATCAGCTCCTTCATTTCGCCCACCTCGGGAACGCGTGGAGAGTGGATGTCGTAAACGCCGGGTCCGATTTGATTTGGATATTCGTATGTCTTGAATGCATCCAGTAGCTCCATTTTCGAGCGCGACGACTCGATCGAAATGACATCCGCATCCATTGCAGCGATCGCAGCGATGATATCGTTAAACTCTGAGTAGCACATATGTGTATGGATTTGCGTTTGATCGGCTACGCCAGATGAGCAGATGCGGAAGCAATCTCCGGCCCAATCTAGATATGCCTTCCAATCCGACCGGCGCAATGGCAATCCTTCGCGGAGTGCAGCTTCGTCGATCTGGATCATGGCCGCACCGGCATTCTCGAGATCGCGGACTTCGTCGCGGATCGCGAGCGCAAGCTGACGGCAGACCTCGCTTCTAGGAATATCATCGCGAACAAACGACCAGTTCAGGATCGTCACCGGTCCGGTCAACATCGCCTTCATCGGCTTACTGGTTAGTGATTGCGCGTAGCGCCACCATTCCAAGGTGATCGGCGTCGACCGTACTACGTCCCCAAACAGGATCGGGGGCCTGACGCAGCGCGAACCATAGGACTGTACCCATCCATTCCTGGTAAATGCGAACCCGGCGAGTTGCTCGCTAAAGTACTGCACCATGTCATTACGCTCGAATTCGCCATGCACGAGGACGTCAATACCGATGTCCTCCTGCCAGCGTACGGCGCGGGCTATCTCCTCCTTGAGGAACCTGTCGTATTGTTCGTCGCTCATCGCACCTCGCGCATGCGCTGCACGAGCATTTCGGACCTCTGTGGTCTGTGGAAACGATCCGATCGTCGTGGTAGGAAAAGCTGGAAGTCCAAAGCGTTTCCTTTGGATTTCGGAACGACGGGCAAATGGGCTGGCGCGCCGGCGCATCGTCTGGCCGATCCTCCTCATCCGGACAGCGACTTTGGTATCATGGATCTTCGGCGAAGTCCGGCGGGCAGTCACAGCGCGTTCCGAATCGGCAAGAGCTAGCCCAACATTCTCGTCGCCTGCGAGTGCCCGCCCCAGGATCGCAAGCTCACGCATCTTCTGAACCGAGAAAGCGAGCCAGCTCTTGACGTCGGACGCAAGCCCGGTCTCGAGTTCAACATCGACCGGCACGTGAAGCAGCGAGCAGGATGGAGCGAGCTGTACACGGTGCCTGCCGAGCTTCGCAATCGCTGGATCGAGCCGCTTCCGGAGCGACGACAAGTTCGAGCGCCATATATTCCGGCCGTCGATGACACCGAGCGACATGACGAGATCTCTTCGGCCGTCAGCAATGATTTGATCCAATAGCTCAGGCGCTCGAACAAGATCAAGGTGCAGACCGGAAACTGGCAGGCTCAAGGCAGTATTCAGATTGTCGCCTAGCGGGCCGAAATAACTGGCAACCATGATCTTGATGTCCGGTCCCTCCTTTGCGAACCGGTTATAGGCATGTAGCAACGATTTTCGTGCCGCCTCATCCAGATCAAGGGCCAGGCAGGGCTCGTCAAGCTGAACCCAACCAGCCCCTCGTTCGGCCAATTCATGCAGAACGTCGATATAGACCGGTATCAGATCATCCAGTAGGGAGAGGGTCTGGAACGCGCTATCGGTACTCCTGCCGAGTTTTAGGAATGTGACCGGCCCGATCAGGACCGGGCGGGTCTGAAAGCCTAGAGCCTTTGCTTCCTCGTACTCTTCAACGGGTTTGCGACTGCACAATCTGAACGCTTGTCCCCTGTAAAACTCTGGGATCATATAGTGGTAGTTAGTGTCGAACCACTTGGTCATTCCCTGCGCGGGTGCGCCAGATCCCCGCGGGCTCTGGCCGCAACTCGCATCCTGATCGTCGCATTGTGATCCGCGGGCCATGGCGAAGTACGTCCTGAGCGAAACGGATTCTCCTTTCGAGGCGTAGATCTCCGGGATGGCGCCGACCATGACACTTGTATCGAGCACCTGATCGTATAGCGAGAAGTCGTTCGACGGAATGATCGTGACGCCGAGAGATTTCTGACGAGCCCAGTTCGCTGCGCGCAGGCCGGATGCGTCCTCGTGCAACTGCTGTTCGCTGATCTTTCCGGCCCAGTAGCTTTCAAGAGCGAGTTTGAGCTCACGCCTTGGACCGATGCGCGGCGTCCCGAGCGTAGCGATTGGAAGAGAGGGAAGAGACATAGCTTTAACCTCTGTTCGGGACAAAGGCCATGGCGGACGCAGGCAGGGGAGTCGCGCGTGCGACGACTGCTTGGCGCACCACCGAGACACCCCGCCCGTGGACCAATATTTTATCGGGGCAGGTCTCCTGGCTTGCTGGTCATCGCTGCTGTCCGGCCTTCCCGAAGCCTTGGAGGCTTCAGTGACATCGTTGGACAGCGGCTCGCCGCTCACAGTTGCGGGGGCAGCGCCGGCATTCGCACCGGCTTCCCTCTTAGCTCCGGATCAAATGGGCACCGGAGAACCTCGACGGCTTGGATTATCGGCAGGAGAACTCTTCCGTCAACCTCTCAGATTGTGTGCCAAGCGAATCTGCGACATCTGTTAGGCGAATGAGCATGCATGCGGCTTCCGATTTTGAGAGGCTCGCCCCGCACCTCCGTTGGCCAGCTGTTTTCTCGGACTGAGGGGTCGACATCGAATAGGCCACGGCACGCGGCGCAATCTAGCAACATGCGCGGCGAGAGGTAGATTTGGCGTGCCAGCCAGACTTCAAAGTCGGGGTTAACTCGGCTTTGTGTCGCTAGCAATCCTGTAGCTCGAACGTCGACGACAACGATAGCGAACCGAACGGTTTTAAATGGCGGCAAACGCACTGCCGATTGTCATCAGGCACTTGGCATCGAGGCGTTCACCTCTCGCGCTGACTATCGGGTACGGCACAAGGATACAACAGCTGCGACGGATACACTGAATGGAAACATCGAAACGGGCGCAGGTCGGAAAGTCGACAAGGAGGGACACAAAATCCGTGCAAATTTCCGCCTATTGCCTGGCACGAAGAATGCAAGCCGTCGGCATGTCCAGTCTCCTCCCGCTGGGCATGTCCAGCTCAGCCGATTGACGCTGTCGCTGGCGAGGGAAGTCAGCGGCACGTGACATAGAGGGGAGCGCCTGCTGGCGCGGGAGAGCTAACGAGGGGTGCCCCCCCGCATCTCGGGAATTTTCTTGCGCTCGCTCATAGCAATTCAAGGTCGCCCACTTTGAAAGATGTCTCGATGAAACGCGATAGGCTGAGGCTTATGAAGAGAATGTCTGGAAGACCAGTGCCATGGCTTTGCCTGGGCGGATTTCTAATCTGCCTCGCCTGGCCGGCTGCCAAGAGCAACAATATTCGCGCCAACGACAGCCCCCTAGTCGAACGACTCAAGTCAACTTGGCGAGCGCAAGATGGCGAGACGATAGAACAAATCATCTCCAATGTTTCGATGGTGGCCCAGTTCGTCCCGCAAATGTGGGGCGTTGTTGAACTTGGCCAAAACGACTTTGTTTTCGTTCCGTGGACCAGGCACCGGGACAACAAATCAGACGAACAGTACGTTATCGCTTGGAAAGTCGCGCTCGACGGTACGATTCAACTCGCCTCAACGTATGCGAAGCCGATGGAGTTAGGCTGGCGCGCCCTGGCGCTCTCGCTAATCGCCACTGAAGTCGCAGATGGCGAACGGGGCGCAAATCTTAGCTTTCTGCATGATCCGACCAACTTCAACTTTGTGACTACGCCGCAAGGCCGGCTCGGCGATCTTCTGCGGCACGGCCGCTGCACTATCATCGATCCTGTCGGAGTGGACTACCTACCGAAGCGGAATGACAAGCCGACCGAGAAAGGCGATATGTGGCGCGTTCTGCTCGTGGTGAACTGTAGTATCCAAGGACCACGTTATTTTACATACAATGGGGTCATCTCTTTCGAGAAGACTGAAGGACATGATTGGGAGCCACAATCCTCCTTTGCCAAGCGCATCGCCAAATTTCCTCCTGGCTCCTGGTTCCAACGCACCGAGCCAAACGAAGAGGAAGACTTAGGAGAGCGAAGGCCTTAGCAAATTGTCAAGCAGCGCAACATAGCGGCGCAGCCCGTCCATGGCTGGGCGCGTCGGGCCCTGCTACAAGACAGACCCGCTCCGTTGTTTACGGCTCCACAACTGTCCGGCTGCAGCGGATCGACCCGTCGTGTGCAAGGGTCGGCAGCACGTTTGGTTTTTACCGCCGGTTGTCGAGCTCAGCGGCGCATACTGGCTCGCGACCGATTTGCGAGGGAACCAGCTATCACGCATTATTCGCTGGACCCGTCGAGATGCCTCCAGCACGAGGTCGAGATGCCTCCAGCACGAGGCCGATTCGGCGCGTGCGCCGCGCATCGCGTGACTGAGTAGCATACGTAACAGCGTGAGCATATCGGCTCGAGGCTGCACCAAGGTCGCAGTTCTGCGACGAAAGCGACGAGGAAGTTACCGCGAACGGGGCAGCGGTAGCGACCCCGGCATACCCGCTGAGCGCCTGCACATTTCCGAGTGCGCAGAGCAGGAAGCTCCGGGGCCGTACGCGAGAACGTCGAGGACCAGACTGGCTCGGCCCTTAGCTTTCCTCGCACTCATTCGTCTGCACGCATAGATCCGGATTCGAAACATAGGAAAGCGCGTCTTTAGCTTTGCTCCAGCTGACACCGCCTCTTATTGCGAATCCGGCTCTGAGTCGGGCACCTACTTCAAGTGCGGAAGACGAGACCGGTACTTCCCGAACGGCCGCGAGCATGTCATTCCAATCATGCAGCCAGGTGCTTAAGAATGATGCGTAGCTTGAGTCGGCAACCGCACCGAAGCTATCCGCCCCGCGCGCGGTGATGCGCAACGCCTATTGTAGACTGAAGCCTCGCACTGAATTGCATCAGGATGCTCGCTATTGTCCGAACACGTGGGCCGCCTCCCCTTTTCCGGCGCGTCTACGGCAAAGCCGCGGCTCAATATCGCAGGAGTTACAATTTCTCGAGCAAACGGACGCGAATGCCAGCGCTCATGGGTACGCACGTTGAGATCGCGGGGAAAGTCCCTACCAAGAACGGCCGCCCGTCGCGGCTTCAGTCAACACTCATTCAGTCCTTGTACAATCGTTTGGGAGGTAGCGCTTAACGGACATGGTGCAGGGTGGAGGAGCCAAAACCCCCAATGCGATTGCTATCAGAGATCATCTAGTCGGGCGCAAAACGCACCGGACTTGTCCGATTTGCTCAAACAAGAAAGGTTCATTTGCGCGGCGAGCGTTGAGGTTGAACTCCATTACGTCTTTTTGTAAATCCGTCAGAGCGAG
This sequence comes from Bradyrhizobium sp. CCBAU 45384, assembly GCF_028128665.1. Classification (NCBI taxonomy): domain Bacteria; kingdom Pseudomonadati; phylum Pseudomonadota; class Alphaproteobacteria; order Hyphomicrobiales; family Nitrobacteraceae; genus Bradyrhizobium; species Bradyrhizobium sp. CCBAU 45384. The sequence continues at coordinate 7,997 of NZ_LBIZ01000113.1, read as the reverse complement.
CAGACCAGAAGCTTCTTGAACATCTTTTTTCCTGTCAAGACTTTAGGGCGAACTTTCATTGTCCTCCGCGGAACGATCGGGAGCGTCCAGTCTGCCGATCGAAGCCATCACCAACCACAGCATGGTTGCTCCTCCACGCCCGACCGCACCGCGAGCGCCGACCCTTCATAGTCGGCCGTTTTTTGCAAAGGCAACATTGCGAGGTTTGGGTTTTCGTTCAGCGCCGCGAGTTCGGCGCCGCCCGACGAGGATCTTCTCCGCAACTCGAGAAGGTACAGTGCGCTCCCAGTGAGAGAGCCGTCGATGCTCGAAGAATAGCGCCGCACGGACTACCGAAAAAATCTCTTGATCCTTACGCAGCGTCAGGTCGTAGCTTCGCGAAGCTCTCATACAGCATGTCGAAAATGCCAACGGCATCGCGAATATAATTCGGTCGGGCAGTCGAATGTATCGGCAGCGTATCGTGCGTGAACATGGATCAGGAGTGAAAGGTTATCCTCGGGATGAAGCACCGCGGAATCATATGCGCATTGCTCGCTCTCATCACATCTCCGGTCTGCGCCGCGACACTCAGCGGTGTTCCGCGCATCCACGACGGCAATACTATCGAGATCGAGCACACCAACGTTCGGCTCTCGGGCATCGAAGCTCCTGAGACGGACCAGATTTGCCTCGACTCCCAGGGCCGGAGATGGGCCTGCGGCGTAGCTGCTCGCGACGAGCTCATCAAGCATTCGAATGGGCGAACCTGGGATTGTCATACCCAAAGAGCCGACGAGTACAGGCGAGCCCTCGGCAGCTGCTTCATCGAAGGCGAGAATGTGAACGCCTGGATGGTACGCTCGGGCTGGGCACTATCGGCAGGTGCATCTCTCCATACCTACGCTGTCTATGAGTTGGTGGCGAGCACAGCCCGTGCGGGGCTGTGGTCGGGGGCGTTCATCGCGCCCTGGGACTGGCCTCGCCGCAATAGGGGGACAATTATCGTCGGCGCGACGTTGGTTCCTATCAACGCTCAGCAAGTCCTGCTCGGATCCGATCTGCTAACGGAACCGCCGTCCCCCGAGTGCCTGATAAAAGGCACTCTCGAGCGCAGCGGCGAGCGAATTTACCACCTGCCAGGGCAACCCAGTTACGAACAAATCGACATGACGAAGAAGCGCGGCGAACGCTGGCTCTGTGGCGAAGCGGAAGCCGAAGCCACCGGGTGGCGTAAGGCCGCGCGATGAGGCGACACATGCATGCACCCCACTCTCCAAACCTGTACCATTTAGCCAAGATAGCGCGTTCGCGCCGGTCGCTGTTGGCGTTCGCTGCTTTGGCAGTTTCCCTGCGGTTCGGCAATAGCATTCTCGATGCGAAGGAAGCAAAAGGCCCGCCCAAGCCCGACAACCTGCTGGGTCCAGATGCTGCCCTAAAGCGGCTGCTAAAGGGGAACGACCGTTTTGTCCAGGGCGCATCACGAGTCGACGATTTCAGGCGCGAGCGTCCGGTCTTGGTTGAGGGCCAAAATCCATATGCGGCGGTTCTGAGCTGCGCCGACTCTCGCGTGGCGCCCGAACTTATCTTCGACAGCGGACTAGGTGATCTGTTTGTCTGCCGCGTCGCCGGAAACTTCGCTAGTGATGATACGCTCGCCAGTATGGAATATGCGGTCGCAGTGCTGAACACGCCGCTCATCCTTGTACTCGGCCACGATCATTGCGGTGCGATCGACGCCACGATCAAGTCTCTCCAGCAAGACAAGCCGCCGCCGGGGCACATTTCATCGCTGGTCACCGCACTTGCTCCTGCAGTGAAAGCATCTCTACAGCAAGCCGGCGACACATTCGCTCACGCAGCCCGACAAAATGTGATCGATAATGTCAACAAACTTAGATCGACAGGCCCGATTCTGAACGCTGCAGTCGAGCAGAACCGGCTGAAGGTCGTCGGGGGCCTGTATCGAATCGACACCGGCAAGGTCGATATTGTGAGCTGACGCTTCACCTTCACACCCACGGCAAATCACCTGGACAAGACATGGAGGACGTTTTTATGAACGCACCACCACAACATACCCCCGGTGCGGCTGCTAGCTGGGCTCATCTGTCGCCGCTACTCATCGAAATCCGCGCGCATCGCAATGAGTTTGGCCGCGCGCAGAAAATTCCAAAAGAGATCATCGATGGCTTCAGGCGCGTCGGCGTCTATCGGGCTATGGTCGCCAAGCGATTCGGCGGCGAGGAGCGAACGCCAGCCGATTTTTGTCGCCTGATCGAGCGCATCTCCGAGGCGGACGGATCCGCCGGTTGGGTCGCCAGCTTCGGGGATGGAGCTCGCTACCTCGCTGCTCTTCCGGACGACACGCTTCGAAAAGTTTACGCCAATGGGCCGGACGTCGTGTTGGCGGGCGCGCTTTTCCCGCTCCAGCCCGCCAAGCGATGCACCGATGGATTTGTCGTGAACGGAGTGTGGCCATTCGCTAGCGGCTCGCCGGGCGCGGATTTGATAGGAGTTGGTATCACAGTGGAAGGCGATCCGGCCGGGGACCTCCCGCGCGTAGCGGTGATTCCGGCCGAGAAGGTGACAATCCGGCCCAATTGGGACGTCATCGGATTACAAGGCACTGGAAGCCACGACGTTGTTGTCAGCGACGTCATTGTGCCAGAGGAATGGACCTTGATCCGCGGTGGTCCGGCGACACTTGATGGGCCGCTCTATAGTTATCCATCGTTGGCTTTTGCCGCGCAGGCACATGCGATTGTGGGCATTGGGATTGCACGTTCCGCAATCGACGAGGTGATCGCCATGGCCGGAAGCCGCGCCTCGATCACTGGAGCGCCCGTGATGGCTGAGCGCGGCTATGTCCAGCTTGAGATCGCCAAAGCCGAAGCCATGCTACGTTCCGCTCGTTCCTTCTTTTACGAGGCCACGGAGGAGCTGTGGAAGCAAGCGCTCACGGGTGAGGTAACTCTGAGCACCACGATGCTGATGCGGCTCGCCGCGACGAACGCCGCGCGGCAGGGCGCTGAGGTCTGCAGGATTGCGAGCGGTCTTGCCGGTACTGGGGCGCTCCATACCACTGGCAATCTAGCACGCGCCATGTGCGACAGCTTCGTGGTTGCTCAGCACGCAGCTTTAAACGAGGGAACGCTTCAGAGCGCTGGCCGCGCTCTGCTCGGCACGGCAATACAGCCGGACTTTCCATGAAGTGGGTTACGCACGCGCAAGCCACACGTCACGCGTTTCAATGTGAACAAAGACAGCTTCGGGCTCTCCCCCTTGAAAAAGATTTTCACTTCATATCCCGGATCACCAGGTTCATTGCCCAAACATAGCGAGCCGTTATATACCTCTACGGCCCTGTCGCAATCATTGAGGTGCCGAGCGGTATCCACCTTTGCTTTTGCGTAACGGCTCGCGGTTCAACTCCCAAACTTTCCAAATGGCCGCGCGCGCGACCCGATTCTCACCGTTGCCTACCTTGCCGCTTGGGGCGCAGAGTGCGGAAGACGCTCTGCATTGCGCACTATCCTAGCACTCACCCTTGCCGGCCCAATGCCAGCCCACCGCGCTGCCTGTCCGGCTAGCGATGGCCGCTCGCCTTGACGAGCACCGTTGTGCAGCTGCGACCATCATAGAGTCCGCTGGTCAAGCCTTACGTGAATGAGACGTTCGACATGAGTAGCTGCTAGAGACGCGTATTTTTGAGCAATACATCACCTTCCACTGCGCGCGGATAGTGAGCCGCCACTTCAAATGATGGTAATAAGTTAAGAATGTCTTGCAGGGTTAACTGCCCTTCGTAGAGCTCGCGGTCACTATATTCGGTGTAGATGAAGCGCGTGTTGCTCAAGGTCCGCATTCCGCCGGCGATAACGTCGGCTTCGGCTCCCTGAACGTCCATCCAGATGAAATCGACTAGGTCCACGTTGGCTTCGCTGCACCAGTCGTCCAGCCGCCGTGTTTCAACCGAGACAGGGTGATCAAACCGAACCCAATCATACTCGGTAAGATGGTTCTTTGGGCGGCGTATTGAACCTGATAAGTCCCAATCCTTCGCATCCCCGTCTGCATTGCTCGGATGGAAGTCGATGGTCCCGTTGCGATCACTGATGGCGATTTCAAGCAACTTCACCTTATCGAGGGATGGACCGAGCTTCCTCTTGAAGCGCGCGATCGCTCGGGGGTCCGGCTCAAAGCAGTAGAGCTTGGGTTGCGGGCATAGCTCGAGAAACTTTTTCGTATCAGTCCCATCATTGCAGCCGATATCCAGGATGACCGGGTTCGGCTTCTGAAGAAGTGAGACGATGTGCTGATGTACTTCTACGGACGACACAGCTGCTCTTCCATGGTGCGCGGAGATCGGATGATTTTCGACTTCGAGCCGATCACACGTCAGAAGCCGCTGCACAACGTATATCAAGGTATAAAGTTCATATATGCGCCAGCACCCCTTGATCCACGACAGCTGTTTGTTTGCATGCCATCGACATCAAACAGAGAGTCTGTCGAACAGCTCGCGATTCAATCTCGAACTTATCGGAAAAATGCGGCCTCGGTGAGCCAGATCCTCTTTGCCCCACGTGCAGAGCAACAGCCACTCCGCTCGATGACGAGTGGTGCGAAAATGGGCTCTGCCGACTGACGGCCGCCATCTCAGATTGGCTGACGGTAGCTCCCGGCGACCCCTTCCTCGGAATCGCCGGAGAGGAGCCAAAGTCGGTGAAAGCACCAACCCACGCGTTGCTTGGCATAATCCCGCTTTCGCGGCACGTTCACATTTCCCAAAATGCTGTGGCCCTAGGATGACCAGGCGCAATTCAATAGGCTTTGCGCATCGCGGCCGAACGCCCATGCTTCGTTACCATTCGATGGCGACGTGGCTTGGAGCACGCCACGACTTACAAGAAGCAGCTCCCGATTTTTCGAGATAGTTGCATACTTCTTCGCATGCACCACTACGACAGATTGGACGATCGCTTTTCGATAGGACTTGTAGAGTGCACGCTGCGCCGCCCCCAGCTGCTAGATGGTGCTGTCAGGTAATCATGTGCAATCCCGACACCGTCGTCGAGCCGCGGCCTTTCGATCGGTGCAACGCCACCCGAGCAATGTTGGTGTATTCCAAGGATCGATGCGGGAGTTTGGAGGAAGCGCAATGTCAATTTTACGACAGCCGGGCGGCCGTGCACCTCAGCACGTTTGCTTCGGGACAAACACACACGCAGTCCGGTCCATACTTCAGCAGAAATGTGAGGATAGATCGCCGAGCGCGTTTCTGGCCTGACTCTTGCTACAAGGGTGCTGATCACATTGTGACTAACGCTAACTTGTTCAAACGCTCAGGAGACCTCTATGACTTTGCGACCGCTTCACGACCGCGTCGTGGTTAAGCGCATCGATGCCGAAGAGAAGACCGCAAGCGGCATCATCATTCCGGATATCGCGAAGGAAAAGCCATCGCAGGGCGAAGTCATTGCCGTTGGCCCGGGCGGCCGCGATGATAGCGGCAAGCAGATTCCGATCGACATCGCAGTCGGTGACCGAGTGCTGTTTGGCAAGTGGTCCGGCACCGAAGTCAAGATCGATGGGCAAGACCTGTTAATCATGAAGGAGAGCGACATTATGGGCGTTCTCACCGAGGTGTTCTCGACGAAGAGAGTCGCCTGACACAGGCTCGCAGCTGCCCCTCCTGAGGAGAGCCCACCGGGGCTCGCCAAAGGATGAACTAGAATTGAGGGAATTTTCTATGTCAGCCAAAGAAGTCAAGTTCGGAGCGGACGCGCGCGACAAGATGCTGCGCGGCGTCGACATTCTCGCCAATGCCGTGCAGGTCACGCTCGGCCCGAAGGGCCGCAATGTCGTGCTAGACAAGTCATTCGGCGCGCCTCGGATTACCAAGGACGGCGTCACCGTCGTCAAGGAGATCGAGCTCGAGGACAAGTTCGAGAACATGGGCGCCCAGATGGTCCGCGAAGTAGCTTCGAAGGCTGCGGATGCAGCCGGCGACGGCACCACCACCGCGACCGTCCTGGCCGCCGCGATCGTGCGTGAAGGTACCAAGTCGGTTGCCGCCGGTATGAACCCGATGGACCTCAAGCGCGGTATCGACCTCGCGGTCGAGGCCGTCGTTGCGGACCTGCACAAGAACTCAAAAAAGGTCACCTCGAATGAGGAGATCGCCCAGGTCGGCACAATTTCGGCCAATGGCGATGCAGAGATCGGCAAGTTTCTCGCCGACGCGGTGAAACAGGTCGGCAACGATGGTGTCATCACGGTCGAAGAAGCTAAGTCGCTCGAGACCGAACTCAACGTCGTCGAGGGCATGCAGTTCGACCGCGGCTACATCTCGCCCTACTTCGTCACCAACGCCAACAAGATGCGCGTTGAGATGGACGACGCCTACATCCTCGTCAACGAGAAGAAGCTCTCCACGCTGAACGAGCTGCTGCCGCTGTTCGAGGCCGTGGTGCAGACGGGCAAGCCGCTGGTCATCGTCGCCGAGGACGTCGAGGGTGAAGCGCTCGCGAGCCTGGTCGTGAACCGCCTGCGCGGCGGCCCCCTGAAGGTCGCGGCGGTCAAGGCGCCGGGCTTCGGCGATCGCCGCAAGGCCATGCTGCAGGACATCGCGATCCTGACCGGCGGCCAGGCGATCTCGGAAGATCTCGGCATCAAGCTCGAGAACGTCACGCTCAACATGCTCGGTCGCGCCAAGAAGGTAACGATCGACAAGGAGAACACCACGATCGTCAACGGCGCCGGCAAGAAGGCCGACATCGAGGCGCGCGTGGCCCAGATCAGAGCGCAGATCGAGGAGACCACCTCGGATTACGACCGTGAGAAGCTGCAGGAGCGTCTCGCCAAGCTCGCCGGCGGCGTCGCGGTGATCCGCGTCGGCGGCGCGACGGAGGTCGAGGTGAAGGAGCGCAAGGATCGCGTTGATGACGCCATGCATGCGACCCGCGCGGCTATCGAGGAAGGCATCGTCCCGGGCGGCGGCGTCGCCCTGCTCCGTGCTTCCGAGCAGCTCAAGGGCCTGCCTACCAACAACGACGACCAGAAGACGGGCGTCGAGATCGTTCGCAAGGCGCTGTCTTGGCCGGCCCGGCAGATCGCGATCAACGCCGGCGAAGACGGCTCGATAGTGGTCGGCAAGGTCCTCGATAACGAGCAGTACTCTTTTGGTTTTGATGCGCAGACAGGCGAGTACAGCAACCTTCTCTCCAAAGGCATCATTGACCCGACCAAGGTCGTGCGCATCGCGGTCCAGAACGCCGCCTCGGTAGCCGGGCTGCTGATTACGACGGAAGCGATGGTTGCCGAACTGCCGAAGAACGCGGCGGCTGCTCTAGCAATGCCGGCAGCCCCCGGTATGGGTGGTATGGACTTCTGATCCCCTCCCAAGTTCTCGATGACATGTGAAACCCAGGCAATAATGTCAAGCAGGGTCCAAGGCAGGAGAGCATCGACCCGCTCAGGCTGCTACGCCTGATGCATCGCATCGAGTCCGTCAGGTTTTGGACAGCTAGTCAGTGTAGAATGATCTTGAAGTTAGCGGCGCGTGGTAGGGACAGCGCTAGCCCCGAGTATGCGTGGGGATTCGGCGCCGAGTCACGTTTCTGCTAACTTCAACCAGTAGCGCGGGCGCGGCAGAGATAACGTCTGGTCCATGCAGCCCGACCAGCGTCGAGTCGCGCCCGTGCTGCTTCCGGCGTCAGACTGGGTCAGATCGACACAGGCGATGGTCTTCCAAGTTAGCTTAATAGCCCGCTTGCGCTCGGGCCGCGGAGAGAGCTCCCTGTCTTAGCTTCAGGATGTCGTTCCGATGATTGGCAAGTTGCGCCTAAAATGGCTTTGTAGCCCAGCTCGGCGCACAAGCGGATTGTCAGGGAGCTCCTAGCGAACGAGGACTGGGTTTGTGCGCCGGTGTGCGGATTCCGCTCGATGTCGCCCACCATTCCGAGATGATCTCGCCCACCATTCCGATTTGAAGTCGCCCGCCCGTTCCGAGA